>JBOFEH010000082.1:0-12592 GCA_051647765.1 Cellulosilyticaceae bacterium
TCCGTTCGACTTGCATGTGTTAAGCACGCCGCCAGCGTTCATCCTGAGCCAGGATCAAACTCTCAATATAAAAGTTTGTCTGCTGACATTTTACTTTGTACTTATTAATAAGTACTGACTCTGAGTAGCTATGCTACTCGCTCTACCGAAGTAGAGTTTTAAGAATCGACTGGTTTTATGGTTACTATTTTATTTTCAAAGTTCATTTGTTTGCTGTGTGTCTGTAGCATTTGTTTGCTGCTGACTTGACTTATTATGCACTATAGCAAGACATAAGTCAACCCCTTTTTAAATATTTTATTTTGCAATTCTTGTCACCTTATTGGTACGACCACATATTATGACATTGTAAATAAAATTTTCCCTAGAGGTGATGTTAAATGTCATGTGGATGTTCAAACAATTCTTGTAGTAAACCTGTATCTTGTTGTAGCTGTGAAAGACCAAGGCCTCCTTACAACCCATGCTTAAATGCTGCTAAAGAAATCAAAGAGAATATTGAAGCTCTTGAAAAATTAGTTGCTCATACCCAAGCTTCTCTCAATAAATTACAATGTGAACTTGCTGACCTTGAAGCACAGTTTGATCGTTTTGTTCGTGAAGGCTGCGTACGAGAAGCACGTCCTTGTGAACACCAACGTGAATGTGGTTGTTCTTGTGGTTGCCGCAGATAATTTAAAATTTTAACTATATTATAAAAGCAGAAGTCATTTTAACTATAACTCATGTAACCTCATAAATTGACACCTCTTATGGACTTATATATTAGTAATCTTTATCTTTAGAGACTTATCTTTTAATAACTAATATTTTGCTACAAAATAATAAAGAAGCTATCATCTGCCCTATGATAGCTTCTTTATTATTTAATGTTCGGCTAAAAACAATGTATTGTAATACTTTGCCCACACTGATATTTTAAGGAGTATTTATTAGATTTAGATTAACCGCTTATTAAATCTAAGTTAATTCTTCTTCTAATATATTGATAAACCGCTTAGTTGCTGCTGTTTGTGTGAGGCTTTTTAAATAACATACCCCTATTCCTCTCTTAGGGATCTGCTCTTCTAACTTTAACGCAATCACTTCCCCTCTATTTAAGTATTCTTCAGCGAACTCTTTGACAACACATGCAATCCCTAGATTATACTTAGCAAACTCTAATAATAATTCATGAGATCCAAGCTCTATCTCTGGCTTAATCTTGATTCCCTTTATTGACATATATTTTTCAATATACTGCCTAGAATTGGCTTTTTCTTCTAATAGAATTAATGGTAGCCTTTCAAGGCTTTCTAAAGTTATGGGTTCTTTAACTTTTTCTTTGTAGAGCTTGCCACACACAAAAACATCTTCTATTTGAAAACATTCTTTAATCTCTAAAGATGCATCTTCTATGGGTAAATTACATATAGCTAAATCAATTTCCCCTGATTTGACTAACCTGCATAACTCAAATGTTGTCCTATTAATAATTTGCAACTTAATCTGACTATATAAGTGATGAAATTTCTCTAAATAGGGTAACAAATAATATCTAGAAATTGTATCCCCTACACCTATCTTAAGTTCTCCCCACATAAGATCTTGTGTATCTGCTAACTTCCTCTCTCCCGCCTTTATAAGATTTAATGCGGGCTCTATATATTCCAATAATAGTATTCCATCATGCGTCACACTTACTCCTTTAGAGGTCCTTGTAAATAATCTTACCCCTAAGTCAGTTTCTAATTGACTTATAGATTGGCTTACTGCTGGTTGTGACATATATAAACTTTGTGCTGCTTTTGAAAAATTTTGGTGTTTGGCTACTTCACTAAAGACTCTATAAAGGTTTAAATTAGCAATCATATAAGCACTCCTTATATCTACTATTCTTTTTATTTATTTTACTTATACCAGTATTTAAGGTATATTACAAGTGAAAATTATTTCTTTATGAATAAGGAGCGATGTAAGTATGGAAAGAATGGTAGGAACAGTTGTTAGAGGTCTTCGTGCCCCTATTATCCGTCAAGGAGATGATATTACTCAAATTGTTGTTGATAGTGTATTAGGTGCATCTGAAGCAGAAGGCTTTACAATTCAAGACCGTGATATTGTAACAATTACAGAGGCTGTTGTAGCAAGAGCACAAGGTAACTATGCTCATATCGATGCTATCGCAAATGATGTAAGTGCTAAGTTCGGTGATGATACTGTAGGTATTATCTTCCCTATCTTAAGCCGTAATCGTTTTGCAATTTGCCTTAGGGGTATTGCTAAAGGTATCAAAAAAGCTGTCCTCATGTTAAGCTATCCTTCTGATGAAGTAGGAAATCATCTTGTTGACTTAGACTTATTGGACGAAAAAGGTGTTAACCCATGGACTGACGTACTTACAGAGACTGAATTCAGAGATTTATTCGGATATAACAAACACACTTTCACTGGTGTAGACTACATTGACTACTACAAGTCTTTAATTGAAGAATATGGCATTGAATGCGAAGTTATATTCTCTAATAATCCAAAGACAATCTTAAATTACACAAAAAGTGTTTTAACTTGCGATATACATACACGTTTTAGGACAAAGCGTATTCTTAAAGCTAATGGTGGTGAGAAAATCTATAGCTTAGATGATATTTTGACTACTTCTATAGATGGAAGTGGGTACAATGAAAACTATGGTCTACTTGGCTCTAACAAAGCAACAGAAGAAACAGTCAAACTCTTCCCTCGTGCTTGCCAACCTGTAGTTGATAAGATTCAATCACTTATTAAAGAAAGAACTGGCAAAACTGTAGAAGTTATGATCTATGGTGACGGTGCATTCAAGGATCCTGTAGGTAAGATTTGGGAGCTTGCTGACCCTGTCGTTTCTCCTGCTTATACACAAGGGCTAAATGGTCAACCAAATGAAGTGAAACTTAAATACCTTGCAGATAACAACTTCGCTCATCTTCAAGGTGCTGAACTTAAATCTGCTATCTCTGAGTATATCAAGAACAAAGATGCAGACCTTACAGGTAACATGGTATCTCAAGGAACAACTCCTAGAAGATTAACTGACCTTATTGGTTCTCTTTCTGACTTAACATCAGGTAGTGGGGACAAAGGAACACCTATCATCTTTATCCAAGGCTACTTTGATAACTATACTAAATAACAAAAATAAGAAGGCTCAATTAACAGAGCCTTCTTATTTTATTTTTATATTAATTTAGCTTTTGAATAATTATAGAAGCATTTACTATTGTTTGTGTGCCGCCTGCTGCAGTTTGTAATACAATACCACTTACACTACTATGATTCTTAAGGGTTAATACATCCCCTGCTGCTGCAGTTATAATAACCATTCCATTATTATCTTGTGAACCTGTTCCGTATATTGCCCCTGGTACAATCCCACCATTTTGGTATAACGTAAACTGGCTAGGCTCTAACCCCGATACATAAAACCAGACAGCGTAGTTTCCAGCTGTACCAATTTGGATACTTGGACTACCTGCTACGTGTGCTATGCCACCTGTTATTATGCCATTATTACTAAATGTCACATCGGATTCTATTGCTACAGTTTGTGCACCTATATTATAGATATATGCATATGCAGTCAATCCACTCGGCCCAGTTGGTCCAGTCCACCCTGTGGCTCCGGTAGATCCAGTTGGTCCAGTCAACCCCGTTGCTCCTGTCGGTCCAGTCCACCCTGTTACTCCTGTTGGTCCCGTTGATCCTGTTGCTCCTGTTGGGCCTGTTGGGCCTGTTGGACCTCCTGCTGGCCCAGTCCATCCTGTTGCTCCCGTAGCTCCTGTTGGTCCAGTCCATCCTGTTGCCCCACTTACCCCTGTGGCTCCAGTCCAGCCCGTTGGGCCTGTTGGACCCGTTGGACCTCCTGCTGGTCCTATTGGGCCTGTTGGACCGGTGTCTCCCGTAGGCCCAATACAACATGGCTGACAACAGCTTCCACCATATTGTGAATATGGCTCCGGAATGAGTGTGCTAGAACATCCATTACAACCTGTTGGATAATTACAGCGACTTATATATCCTGACATAATACCCCCCCTATATGTTCCTTCTATTTAGATTGATTATTACAGAGAACTATCTTTTCTCTCTATAAAATATGCACTTTAAGACATTTAAGTGACAAACTGTATACTTGTACTATTCATAAAGATAGAAGCCCCTACATTTTAACAATGCAAGGGCTTCTATCTTCTATCTTAAGTGTTATTTTTTAGTTTTTTTAGGTGTTAGTTCTCCAGCTACTTCTAAGTTCATTTCTTTTGATTTCTTTGCCTTCGATTTGTTCTTAGTTTTGTTATCTTTGTTTTTTGCCATGATAACTCTCCTTCGCTTTTTAAGAATTTTAACACTTGTAGTATGACCTATTCTCTTAGCTTTTATTCAGGATTCCCCAAAACCAAAAGAAGTAGACAATGGCTACTCTTACTAGCTCCATCCCCTACTTCTATCTCAAACTACTTTTTAGCTTTTCTTTTTTCAATAAATCCTGGAAGTAATGAAATTAATACGAAGAATACTGCTCCTACCCCAAAGTAAATCATTACTTGCGTAATACTTTCTCCTGCAATAATTGCTCCTGCCATGAAACAGAATGCAATAGCACCTGGTAACATACAGATGAATGATACTAAGATGAATGTTAAAAGGTTTATTTTTGTAAGACCATATGCAAAGTTCTGTACGTTGTATGGGAATACTGGTACAAGTCTTGTGATCATAAGCATTCTCCAACCTTGTTTCTCAACACCCTCATCAATTTTTTTGAAAGCTTCGTTCTTGCTAGCCCATTCTTCTACCATCTTACGAGCAGCATATCTTGCTACTAAGAATGCAGCTGTTGCCCCTAATGTAGCACCAGTACATGCTAATAACGAACCCCATACAGGTCCAAAAGCAATCCCTGCAAGAAGTGCAAGTGGTGTTCCTGGTAAGAATGCAACTCCTCCAATTGTATAGATTACAAGGTAAAGAACTGGACCTACAATACCAAAACTATTAATCCATTCTTTTAAGTTTTGAAGGTTTTCGATTGTAAGCATATCGAATACACCCGTTACTTTTAAAATTACAACTAATGCTATTAAAACTGCTGCAGCAATAATAATCTTGCCAAAGCTTTTTTTCTCTTTTTGTGCCATGTGTCTATCCCCTTATATCATATATTTGTTGTTGTAAAATGCACCTTATTCTACTGGAAGTTCCTCGTGGAATGACCATTCAATCCATGAACCATCATAGTTCTTAACATTTTCATATCCTAAGATCTCACGAAGTACATATGTTGTGTTCGCTGAACGTACACCTGATTGACAATAAGCGATAATTGTTTTATCTGCTGTAATACCCGCTTCTTCATAGAGTTTTTGAATTTCTTCTTTTGATTTAAATCCGTTATCTCCAACTACTTTGTTGTACTCTACATGTACTGCACCTGGAATACGACCTTTTCTAAAAGCACCTTTTTTAAGGTCTTTTCCATTGAATTCTCCATCTGCACGTGTATCAAGAATAATAACGTCTCCAGTTGGGTTTTCAACTGCTTCTTTTACTTCTTCTAAAGATGCAAAAATATTCATGTTTGGCTCATTCTCAAACTCAAATGTTGCAGGTGTTACTGCTGCTACTTCTTTTGTTGTTTCAAATCCTGCTGCTTTCCAAGCACCAAGTGCACCATCGATAAGTGCTACATTTTCATGTCCGTACATTTGAAGCATCCATGCAAATCTTGCTGAATCTAAGTTTTCACCATTTCCATAAACTAATATTTTAGCGCCTGTAGATACACCACACTCACCTAAAAGTTTGGCAAATGCATCTCTCTCCATTGCCATACCACCAAATTCAAAGGCTGTACTCTCATACTGTGTTCTAAATAAGTTGATCGCACCTGGAATATGAGCACCCTTATACTCACTATCTTTTCTAATATCAAATACAACTACGTTGTCCTCTGAATCTAAAAGTGCCTTTGCTTCTTCAGCTGTTACAAATGCCGCTGGGTCTGCATATTCAGCAATTTTAGAAGTTGCTGCTTCTTGACTCACTTGTGTTGTTGGTGCTTTTGAGCATCCTACAGCTGTTGTCATGACAACAGCTGCTAATAATGCTACGAATAATTTTTTATTCATCCTATGTATCCCCTTTAAAATAATTTATTATTTTCTCTTTGATTGTTTTGTTGCTTTGATGATTTGACGCTTAGAGTCATGACGTTTCTTCCAGCTCTCTATTGGGTTTGCTGCAAGTCCATTAAATGGCGTTGCTGATGTTTTTGTTTCGCCAAATATTAACTGAAGTAAATGCTCTGACTTCTTGCCACCTTTAAACATTGACTCACGACATGCCGCACAGTATGTCACCACATAATCAGACTTAATTTCTGATGTTCTGTTATTCATAATTTTTTGTGCTACTTCTGGGTTAGCTGGTACTACCATCCCTCCAAATCCACAACACATTGCATTCTCTCTAGCATGTGGTGGCTCTTCTGTTTGGTAACCAAGCTCTGACATAATCCATCTTACTCCATCATGGATTGCACTAATATCTCTTGTTGAGCATGCATCATGGATTGCAAAAGTAATATCACTTGACTTAGCTTTGCCATAAGCTTCTTTTGGAAGCCCAATCTCAGGTAAGATTTCCCATAATGAACGTACTTTTTGGTTAGGACTATACTCACTCATTGTGAGATAACATGATTGACATGCAACGATAATTTCTTCTGCGCCTAATCTATCAATTTCTCTTTGAAGCTCTGCGTATCTTTCTTTGAACTTACCTTGTTGTCCTACAGCTTTTGTTGGTTTTCCACAACATTTAAGAATAACACCTGTATCTGGCATTTTTTCTTGTAAGTAGCTTGTTAATGCGCCAACTGCTTCTGGTGCATATGATGGTAAGCTACATCCTGGAATGAATACACGTTTTGTTTTGCCACTTGGTGCAGCTTGTGTTGTATTGAAAGGTTTTGAGAAACCTAATAATTGGTGCATATCAATTGCCTTATGTCCTGGCATTGGAGATTTACCATTGTTTGCTTGTACCATTTTAAGACGCATTTGCATAAAGTGTGCTGGCATTTTGTAATCTTTTGGACATGCAATCGTACATTGATTACACATATTACATGAGTAAGGAACTACAGGATTTTCTTCTGTTCTCTCTAAAATACCTTTGAAGAGGTCTTTTGGACAGTGACAGTACTCATTAAGCATCGTACACTCTTTCATACATAATCTACACTCACATTGTAAACATCTGTTAGCTTCCGCTTTTGCATCTACTTCTTTAAGCCCAAGATCTACCTCAACAAATGATTTTACACGTTCTGCTGGATCTAGTTGTGTTGTCTTAGCACATTTTGCTACAACTTCTTCTTTTGGAAGTTCTGTTTCAAGCCATGTTTTGTATGACCCTTCTTCTTCTCTTCCTTCTGTCATGTTTTTATGATTTAAGTAACGATCTACTGACTCAGCTGCTTTTCTACCTTCAGCCATCGCCTCAATAACAATTACTGAACGTCCGCTAGCATCCCCTGCTACGAATACTTTTGGATTCTTAGTTGTTTGAAGTGTTACTTGATCTACTACGAATCTACCACCTCTTTGAGTTTCAAGTTCTGGAGCAAATGAACCGTCTACACCTTGTCCAATAGCAAAACATACATTATCTACTGATACAACTTGTACATCATTTTCATCATATTTTGGATTAAAGTTACCTTTCTCATCAAAGATTGATAGGCATTTTTTCATTTCGTATCCAACGACTTTTCCATCTTCTTCAACTACTTTTACAGGACCGTATCCAGGTCTTACATCTACGCCCTCTTCAATTGCTTCTTCAATCTCCCAAAGGTGAGCTGGCATCGCTTCATGTGTACCTTCAAGACATGTAAGGATAACTTCTTCTGCGCCGATACGACGTGCACTTCTTGCAACGTCCATAGCTACGTTACCACCACCGATAACTACAAGGCGTTTACCTAATCCTTCATAATTTCTTGTTAGTGCTACTTCTCTTAAGAAGTCTACTGCATTAAGTACACCTGTTGCTTTGCTACCTTCAATAGGAAGGACATTCCCAATATGCGCCCCTACTGCTACGATTACAGCGTCATTGCTTTGTTCTAACGCTTCAAAGCTAATATCTTTTCCGATCTCTACGCCTAATCTAATTTCTACACCTAATTTTGTGAGGTACTCATACTCATTGTTGATGACATTTCTTGGTAAACGGTATTCTGGAATACCAACATGCATCATTCCCCCAACTACAGGAAGTTTTTCATATATTGTTACTTCATAGCCTTTTTTGATAAGATCTAATGCACTTTGTGCACCTGCTGGACCTGCACCAATAACTGCAACTTTTTTGCCATTCTTAGGTGCTTTTTTCATATCCCAAATTGCTGGTCCATCACATGTGTCTGCTGCAAATCTTTTAAGTGCAGCAATTCTCATTGCCTCACCTTGTTCACCACGTTTGCATTTTTCTTCACAAGGATGTGCACAGATTCTCCCTAATGAACCTGGTAAGAAAAGTTTCTCTCTGATTACTTTTAATGCCTCTTCTGTCTTACCTTCACCAATAAGTTTTACATATGATTTAACATCTGTATGCATTGGGCACTCTGCTACGCAGTATGCTGGTGCATCTCCCATACAGTGATCTACGATGTCTTGCATCTTATCAAGTACTTCTTGTGGATACTGGATCTTATTCATTGTTTCCCTCCAAAATTTATGTAGTCTATCTCATAACTCTATTATAGTTTGTTTTTTAACAAACTAGTTAGAAAGCATTTGTTATAGTACATAATAAATCCTTATTAACAAATCTCTTGCTTTTCATTAACATCGTGTTTATATATGCTTTATAAGCCTTTATTTTGTGCTATAATAATAAGTAATAATAACTATAAATATTACGGAGGATGCTTCCTTGAATCTACAATACTTACATTCTTTTTATGTTACTGTGAAAGCAAACAGTATCTCAAAAGCAGCAAAAATGTTATTCTTGACTCAACCAGGGCTTAGTATGCAACTTCAAGCACTTGAAAAAGAACTCGGAGCGAATCTTCTTATACGTAGTAACAAAGGGGTTGAATTAACTAAGGAGGGACAAGTAGTCTTTAACTATGCTGACAAAATCCTAGCACTCAAAGATAATATTGAACGTGATTTAGATGCTGTCAAATCTGAACGTGAAGACCTTCTGATCAGTTGTTGTAATTCTGTAGGCGAATATGCCCTTCCCTGCACCCTATACATCTATAAAAAAGACCATGATTTAGTAGATATTGACCTTCAAGTATGTAATACCTTTGAGGTAGTTAAAAATCTAACAGACCTATCAAGTAATATTGGCATCGTCCAAAATCTATTTCAGCACCCAAACCTTCACTTTGAACCTTTTTATTCCTCACATATTGTATTGGTTGGTGGCGATAAGCATACGCCGTCCCATATTACACTAGAAGAACTACAACAATTACCGCTTATACTCCCAACCGAAGGATCTGGCTGCAGGCAAGATGTTATGTCCACCTTATCTACTCATGGCATCAACACTGACCAACTCAATATTATCTTTGAAGCCAGTTCCTTAGAATCTATTAAATCTACTGTAAGCGCTGGAAAAGGTTATGCATTCTTCCCAAGTTTTGCTATCCAAAAAGAACTCGCTCACCAAATGCTTGTTCCTATTGCTATCGAAAATTTACACTTTTCTTCTCATTTCTCTATTTGCTACAGAAATGACCATGTCCTTACACCTTTTGAAAAGGACTTTATCAACTTATTATGTTCTAATCACAAAGGGTTTTGTTAAAAAAAAGCTGGCCATCATTACTAATGGTCAGCTTTTATCATACATTCCAAATAACACTTTACATAAACCTCTTGATTTGCTTTAAAATCTATACGTCCATCTGTTTGCATCAAATACCTCTGATTTGCTACTTGGATTTCACTCAACATCCGATCTCCAAGGAATTTACTACTGATAATATGTGCCCTAACCCCCTCAGAGTCAACATAAATCATCTCAGGTCTTACACACCATTCGTACTCCCCATCTTCTAACCCTATACTTTGTACTTTTCCAAATACAGTATGAGCCTCTTGGCTACACACATATCCACTCACATAGTTTACTGGTCCAAAAAACTCTGCTACAGCTTTGCTTTTAGGTTCCCTATAAATCATCTTAGGTTCTCCTATTTGCATCAGTTTACCATCCAGCATAATGCCTACCTTATCACATAAATCAAAGGCTTCTTCCTTATCATGGGTAACCAGTATCATAGTTGTATCTGTCTGAGCATGGATTTCCTTAATGAACTCTCTCATTTCATTCCTTAATCTAATATCTAAGCTAGAAAATGGTTCATCTAATAATAAAACCTTCGGTTCAACAGCTAATGCTCTCGCAATTGCAACCCTTTGTTTTTGTCCACCTGATAAATCTCTTGGATATTTCTTTTCATTGCCTTGTAGATGTACTAATTGGATTAATCTCTCTGTTGTTTCTTGAATAGTCCTTTTATCTGTTTTTTGAACTGTAAGACCAAAGGCTATATTTTTCTCTACGTTCATATGGGGAAACAATAAGAAATCCTGGAATACAATAACTGTATTTCTCTGTTCCATAGGTATTTGCGTCACATCTTGACCATCAATCCATATACTTCCCTCATCTGCTGCAATAAGCCCTGCGATAACTTTTAGGCTTGTGCTCTTCCCACATCCTGATGCACCTACTAACCCTAACATTTCTCCATTTTCTACACAAAACGAAATACCATCTAATACCTGTTTATTATCAAAGCTCTTTATCAAGCTTTTAACCTCTAACTTAGCCATCATTTGCTCCTTACATGATTAAAAATGTCTTTTCATAATGCGTTCAAATAAGTGAAGTGTTATAAGTAATGTCCCTACAAATAAAATACTGTATACCGCGGATAACATCCTATCTCCTTGTTGCACAAAAGGAAACATCAACATTGGTAGTGTCATCACATTGCCTCCCCCTATTAAGAACGTCAAAAAATACTGCCCAAAGGATACTGTAAAAACAAATACAGCTGCTACCACAATAGCTGGTCTTAGCATAGGAATAGTCACCAACACCAACGTCTGCCATGTACTCGCACCTAACATTTTTGCTTGGATTTCTAGTTTTTCTCCCATTAATTCATACACATCTTGAATCATAAGCATCCCATAAGGAATAGTGGGTACCAACTGTACGATAACAACGCCTACCCACGTATTGGCTAATCCCCATTCAATCATTTGTCTATGAATTCCCATACCGATAGATGTACTAGGTACAATAAGTGGGGCCCATATAAGTAAATACCATACCTTCTTAAATCTAATAGGATAGAACGTCAATGCTTTCGCTGCTGGCAACGTAATAGCCAAGGTAATAAGTGTAACTACCCCTGACAATATAATACTATTCATTAATACTTTAAATACTTGATTATAGGGATCTAATATTTGATTAATCGCTCTTAGTCCATAGCTACTTGGTAACAAATAAGGCCATTCCCATCGTTTAGTAACTGCCCAAATTATCATAAGTAACAAGGGTATAATCACACAAGCTAATGCTATCCCTATTCCTATTCTATATATCACTCTATTATCCTTCATTATCTCACCTATACTTCTTAATTTGATCGGTAACCTTCATATAACATCCTACTAATACGAATGATACCCCTATCATAATCACATTAAGTACCATCGCATAAATACGATGTTCCACCTGACTACTTGTGTGCTCCATGTAGGATAATACAGGCAGTGCTTTGGGTGTACTCGCACCTATAAGATACGGTACTTCAAATCCTCCAAAGGCGAATGCAAACAAAATGATAAAAGAAGATACTACACTTGGCAAAATAAGTGGCAACTGTATCTTGCAAAATATTTGTGTGTTGGAGGCTCCTAAATTCTTGGCGGCCACAACTAATGTTTGATCTACATCCCTCAAAATAGTAAGGACTGTAAGCATCACAAACGGTATGCCCTTCCATAGATACACTAATATAATACCTATTCCCTTTGGATCTTGTACCAATATAGCAAACTCATTGGGATCCTGAATCAATCCTAACATATACCACACCCTAGCTAGCATACCTGTCTGATTAAATAGTATATATACCAATGCTACTCCTACTATATGAGGTACATAAATAGGCAGTCTCAACATTAATTCAGAAAACCTTTGTCCTGTATCTGTTTTTAATAAGCAATAGGCTACCATAATGCCCCCTATAGCAGAAATCCCTGCTGATATAAAGGAGAAAAACAGAGTATAACCCACAGAACCTAAAAAATCATTACGCGTCAATACCTCTATATAATACCTAAATGTCCATTCATACTTTCCTATGGCGGGAAAATACCCCAAACTCTGCGCAATACTTTCTATCAGCCCTATTACAAACACCCCTATTAGAATACTCATAACAGGGGCTAACATTAAATAGGCATAAATATTTTTCTTTTTCATTTGAGTACTTCTTCTTCCCATATTTCTTCGATCA
>JBOFEH010000083.1:0-6196 GCA_051647765.1 Cellulosilyticaceae bacterium
ATGGCCAATCTATTGAGTGAAGCACTCAAAGTAGATGGTATCAATATTGTGCAGAATAATGGTGCGGTAGCAGGTCAGGCGGTATTCCATTTCCATTTACATCTTATTCCTAGATATAAAGGGGATGATGTGGTGCTCAATAAAACAACTCAGCAGAATATGACTTTAGAAGAATTAGAGAAAACTGCAGAGGAATTAACTAAATTTAACGCATAAAAAAACGGGCCATATTAGCCCGTTTTTTTATGCGTTAAAATATTGTTTATACCATACGAGGAACATAAATATAGTCCAAATCTTACGGCTATTATCTTTTTTACCTGCACGGTGTTCATCAAGTAATGCCACAAGTAGTTCATCATTAAAGTATTGTTTTGCAGTGTCACTTGTAAAGTGTTCTTTAACGATATTATAGTAATGATCTTCTTTGAGCCAAACACGTGTTGGCACAGGGAAACCAAGCTTTTTCTTGTTAGCAGTAGCTTCAGGCATATTGCGCTTTGCAGCTAGACGCATAGCATACTTAGTATTCTCTTTGTTAACTTTGTATTTAACAGGAATAGTAGTAGCAATGTTGCATACTTCTTTGTCTAAGAATGGTACACGAAGCTCTAAAGAATGAGCCATACTCATCTTATCTGCTTTAAGAAGGATATCACCAGCTAACCACATATGCATGTCAAGGTATTGCATCTTGGTGACATCATGTTGGCCTTTTACTTTGTTGTAGAAAGGCTGTGTAAGAACGGTAGGATCAGCTGCTGGTGTCTTAATCTTAAGGAGCTGTTTACGCTCTTTTGGAGAGAACATATAGGCGTTACCGATAAAACGTTCTTCGATAGTTTTGCCACCTCTGATGAGGAAGTTCTTGCCTTTAAAGTCAAAAGGAATACCAGATGCAAGCTTAGAAAGTAGCTTACGTAATCCTTGTGGAAGTTTACGGTAGCCTTCATTATCAATAGGTTCTTTGTAAATGTTATAACCACCAAATAATTCGTCTGCACCTTCACCAGAGAGAACAACTTTGACATGTTTGCTAGCAAGTTCACTTACAAAGTAAAGTGCAACAGCAGCAGGATCGGCAAGAGGTTCATCCATGAAACGTTGTACTTTAGGGAGAACGTTCCAGTATTCTTCAGGTGTGATGACTTTGCTATAATTATCAATACCAATCTCTTTAGAGAGTTCTTTGGCATAGCTAATTTCATTATACTTCTCATTGTCAAAACCAACAGTAAATGTTTTGTCCCCATTAAAACAACAAGCAACATAGCTAGAGTCTACACCACTAGATAAGAAACAACCTACTTCTACGTCACTAATCTTGTGTGTTTCAATAGATTCTTTCATTGTTTTGTCAATAAGATCTACATATTCATCAAGCGTACCATCGGTTTCTTTGAAGGTAGGTTCCCAATATCTTTTTATATCTAATTGACCATCTTTGAAGATAAAGTAATGAGCTGGTGGTAATTTAAAGATTCCTTTGAAGAATGTTTCTTTCATTGGAGAGTACTGGAATGTGAGATAATGCTCTAGTGCTTCGGTGTTAAGCTCACGAGAAACAGCTGGATGTTCTAAGATAGATTTGATTTCAGAACCATATACAAGACGACCCCCATTATGATGATAGTAGAATGGTTTGATTCCGAAAAAGTCTCTTGCACCAAATAAAGTCTTAGATTTGCGATCCCAAATAACAAAAGCAAACATACCACGAAGTTTAGAAAGTAAATCAGTACCGTACTCATCATAACCATGTACGAGTACTTCAGAGTCAGTATGTGTTTTGAATACATAGCCTTTAGCAATAAGGTCCTCGCGTAATGATTGATAATTATAAATTTCCCCGTTAAATGTTAAAACAAGTGTTTGATCTGAGTTGTAAAGAGGCTGAGCACCTTCAGCAAGGTCAATAATACTGAGGCGACGGAAGCCGAGAGCTGCAGTATCATCTATGAATTGGCCATCACTATCAGGTCCACGATGAATAATTTGATCCATCATAGTTGTTAGGACAGTCTTTTTATCTTCTAGTTGTGTATCTAAAAAGCCGCAAAAACCGCACATATGTAAGGGCTCCTTTCTTATCGAATATACATTAAGACTTTATCATAGTTTGGTACCAAAATCAATGAACCATTTCTTTTAAGTATTGCCTTAAAATACCAATATAAACAATGAGAACAATAAAATTATAGAGATCGTAAGTATTCCTATTACATGAGTTGACTAAAGGAAGTTTTGGGGAGTATTATTATAGGGAGATTACTAAAATAATGCAGTTTTAAATAAAAGGAATATATTACTAAGATTATTAGAATAGATATAGCAAATGAAGAGATAAAAGGTTGTGTGTTAGGAGGCAAAAAAATGAAGACGATTGTTATGACAGGTGGAGGAAGTGCAGGGCATGTAACACCTAACATTGCACTGATTCCACATTTGCAGGAAGAAGGCTGGGATGTTAGATATATTGGGAGCCATAACGGAATAGAGAGAGAATTAATCGACAAAGTGAATATTCCTTATTATGGTATTTCATCAGGGAAATTAAGACGTTATTTATCATTAGAAAATTTAAAGGATCCGTTTAAGGTTATTAAGGGGTTGTTTGAAGCATACACATTGCTTAAAAGTTTATCACCTAAAGTTGTATTTTCAAAAGGTGGATTTGTGACCGTACCTGTAGTATTAGCGGCAAAGCTTCTAAAAATACCTGTTATTATTCATGAATCAGATATTACGCCAGGACTTGCCAATAAGATTGCATCTAAGGGTGCCAAGACGATTTGTGTGAATTTCCCAGAAACATTACAGTATGTAGGAAGTAAAGGTGTCTTGACAGGGACCCCTATAAGAGATGAACTCTTTAAAGGGGACAAAAATAAAGCGGTTACACTCTGTAAGTTTGAAGCAGATAAGCCGATATTATTAATGATGGGTGGTAGTTTAGGTTCTGTAAAGATTAATACTATCTTAAGAGAAGCGCTTAAGGACCTTGTTCCAGAATTTAATGTTATTCATATATGTGGTAAAGGTAATTTGGATTTAAGTCTTGAGAATACCAAAGGCTATTATCAATTTGAATATGCAGGGGATGAACTCCCACATTTATTTGCAAGTGCAGATATGATGCTTTCAAGAGCAGGAGCAAATGCTTTAGCTGAAATAGTAGCATTACGTATTCCTAACTTATTAATTCCACTTTCGGCACAAGCTAGTAGAGGGGACCAGATCCTTAATGCAAACTCTATGAAGGCTTCGGGTTATTCAGAAGTATTAGAGGAAGAAGCATTAACAAAAGATTCGCTAGTAAGAGAAATAAGAAGTGTTTATCAAAATAGGAATCAATACATTCAAGGGATGAGAGTTGGACAAAGTGCAAGTGGGATAGAAAAAGTTATGGAACAAATCCGTAAATATAAATAAAATACACGATTGCAGGGGGAAAAATATGTTTAATAAGAAGCAGCAATTAGAAATGATGAGACAATTGGCTGAGGGTGAGTTTGATAGTTTGCTAAAAACGATTGAGAGTCAAAAAAATGCATTATTGAAAGCGGAAACAGTAGAGGAACTTATTGAGATTAAACAAGTTGTTTATCATGCCGCAACAAGCCAAACAGATGTTGTTAAAAGGTTAGAATCTATCGAAGATGGTATGAGTCATAAAGAACATAAAGTACGTCAAGAAATCGACAAAGTAGAGCGTATTGCTAATGATTTAGAAGGTATTGTAGGATCAGTTCAATCTGTTCAAGAAGACATGAAAAATAACTACATGAAAATTCATACTGAATTACAAACCATTGTAACCAAAATCAAGAAGTCTTCAGAAAAAGTTGTATCTAATGAAAAATTACTAGAAACAATATTAGTAGACATTAGAAACATGCAAGAAAATTCTATTATGATGAAGCAACAAGTTAATACCTTTATCGATACAGCTAAAAACGTATCGAATAATATGGCGGGGATTGCTGCGATTGCAGAGCAAACCAATCTACTTGCTCTTAATGCATCTATTGAGGCAGCACGTGCTGGGGATGCGGGAAGAGGATTTGCTGTAGTTGCAGAGGAGATTCGTAAATTGTCTGATGGAACAAAAGTATTATTAGATGATATGACAAACTTTATCAAGGCTTTCCAAGATGCTTCACTTAAGACAAATGAAGAAGTAGAGGCAACAACACAAGGTATTTCAAAAGTAGAGAAACAAATTGGTGGGATTACAGAGAGTGCAAGAGAAGATCGTGAACGTACACTTGCTATAGGTAGCCAAATTGATGAAGTTGCTATGCATATTCTTGAGTTCCAAAAGCTAGCACAACAAGACAACGAAAAGATTAATAATATTACAGCACATATTTTAAATATTACGAGTATGGCTCATAATCTTAACCAAGTAGGTGATGAGATGCAAGGGTTAAGAGAAAAGATAGAAGAAGTAAAAGCTGTAGCGAAAGAAAGTACAGCGCATATTACAAGACTTCAAAAACTAACCATTTTGAAATAAATAGTTGCACAATAAAAGAGGTACTCCCTAGCGTTTTATGGATAGGGGGGCCTCTTTTTGGCTAAAGAAAGAATAAATTGGACTAAATCGAAAGTGGCTACATGAATAGGTACATACAGTCATATACTACATTTAATGGGTTAAAAATTTAGATGAGGTGAAGACAATGGCCACAAAGTATATATTTGTTACAGGCGGGGTTGTTTCAGGACTAGGAAAAGGTATTACAGCAGCTTCTTTAGGAAGACTTTTAAAGGCCAGAGGGATGAAGGTAACGATACAAAAATTTGATCCGTACATTAATATTGATCCAGGCACAATGAGTCCATATCAACATGGAGAAGTATTTGTGACTGATGATGGTGCGGAAACAGATTTGGATTTGGGACATTATGAGCGTTATATAGATGAGAAGCTCAGTCAATATAGTAGTATGACTACAGGGAAAATCTATTGGTCAGTCATTAATAAGGAGCGAAAAGGGGATTATTTAGGGGCCACAGTACAAGTTATACCGCATATTACAAATATGATTAAAGAGTGTGTGTATCGGGTAGGCCAGACAGGACAGTCTTCAGATATAGTCATTACAGAAATAGGCGGTACAGTGGGCGATATTGAGAGTCTGCCGTTTATGGAAGCTATTAGGCAGGTAGCCACAGATGTAGGGAAAGAGAATGTCATTTATATTCATGTGACACTCATACCATACCTAGGGAAATCTGGAGAGATTAAAACAAAACCTACTCAGCATTCTGTTAAAGAACTAAGATCCATAGGCATTCAACCAGATATTATTGTATGTCGTACGGAGTATGAGCTTTCAGAGGATACAAAACAAAAGATTTCGCTGTTTTGTAATGTGCCAAAAGAGTGTGTCATCCCTAATTTAGATGCGGATACCTTGTATGAAGTCCCGTTGATGTTAGAAAAGGCGGGGCTTGCGGATATTATATGTCAAAAATTTAAGCTAGGGGGAAAAGAACCAGACTTGACGGAGTGGGAAGAGATGGTTAGGCGAGAAAAGATGCCTAAGGGAAACATAGAGATTGCATTAGTGGGTAAGTATGTTGCACTTCATGATGCCTATATCTCTATAGTAGAGTCACTTAATCATGCAGGTATTGATAAGGGAACCCATGTGGCCATAAGATGGGTCGATGCAGAAGAAGTTAATAGTGATACAGTAGAGGGGCTGCTAAAGGGTGTTGATGGCATACTTGTCCCAGGTGGGTTTGGTGATAGAGGTGTAGAGGGCAAAATAGAAGCCATTCGCTATGCAAGAGAAGAACACATCCCGTTTTTAGGGATTTGTTTGGGGATGCAATGTGCGGTGATAGAATATGCAAGAAATGTAGTGGGATTAAAGGGCGCTCATAGCTCGGAACTTATTCCAGAAACACCATATCCGGTGATTGACCTAATGGCACATCAAAAAGAAGTCAGTGATAAGGGGGGGACAATGAGGCTTGGAGCATATCCGTGTTGCATTCATAGAGGGACATATTCTTATGACGCTTATAGACAAGAATTCATAGAGGAGAGACATAGACACCGATATGAATTTAATAATGATTATAGGGAGAGACTTGAGAGTGCTGGGCTTGTTGTGGCAGGAGAATCACCAGATGGAAGTTTGGTTGAAATTGTGGAAATCAAAGAACATCCATGGTTTGT
>JBOFEH010000084.1:0-9670 GCA_051647765.1 Cellulosilyticaceae bacterium
CATTAGGTAGAAGTACTCAGGTTGAAATGCTAAAAGTATATGGAGATACCAGTAGGTTAATACCTTCACATCAGTTAATAGGACAACAATTATGGGGTGAAGATACAAAGGGCTGTCTAATCAGTGGACCTGTAGCGGATCAGCTATGGGGAAATCAGGATGTCATAGGTAAGATGATCACTTATAAGGATCAAGAATACAGTATTAGAGGTATAGTAGAAGAAAAAAGTAATATCATCATCTTACAGACGCCAAAGGGTGATGATACAACAGGTTATAGTGGATTGAGGGTAGCATTTAATGACCCTCAGAATATGAAGGAAAACATACGTCAGTTTGAGACTAAATATAGTCTAGGCCAACAGATTGTCATAGATTTTTCACAAGATGTTGTGCTATGGACACAGTTAGTACTTGTGCCGGGATGGCTTATTGCAGGGGTTATTATTTTTAAACTGTTTAGGCGTACCTATAACAACAGACATAAGTGGAAACATACTCTGATGTGGAGTATTATTGGCGCAATAAGCATAGTGATACTAATAAAAATAGTAAAATTCAAAATAGGCATTCCTCTATATTTAATTCCTAATCAGTGGTCAGATTTTGAGTTTTGGATTAGGACATGGGAGGAATTAAGACAAGGGCAAGTAGCGATACAAGCATTACCAACTTTGCTCCCTGATTTATGGCGATTAGAGTCTATTCAGATGGTTCAAGGTGGAATTTGTACTTCGGTAATGATGTTTTATATAGCTGCAAAATATTTAGTAGTAGAGAGCTTTGAAAGTTTGTTTTGGAATATTTTAATGGCAATAGTTATAAGTTTTACGGCGATTATGGTTACCAATAGCATAGGGATAGTGATAGGACCTATTGCTGCAATATGGATTATTTGGCCTTGTTATATTATGAGTAAGCAGCAGTTATAGACCGAGTTAGTTGGTCTCTAACTGTTTTTTGATTTGTTGACGTAATATATACAAATAAATTGATGTGACTTTTTGGAAAAATGATGTATAATATAAATAATCCGTCATAAAATGACGACTTATCAAAATAAGGGAGTGTGACATATGCTAGAATTAAAAATAATCCATGACAAGAATGAAGTTTTAAAATACCTAAAGACCAAAGAATATGAGAACTTTATGTATCACTGTGCACACTTAGAAGAAGGGTTATGGGAATACAGTCAGTTCTATGGTTTATATGATGAGCATCAATTATTAGCAATGGCAGTGGTATCTGTGAAGCATTCAAAGCCGTTATTAATAGCAAGCTCTTATTGTGAAGAAGATATTTATCAATCTATATTGCTCCAAAGGTTACAGCCTATACTGCCTCAATACCTAAATTGTCATATCAATCCTCAAAGCCAGCAGTATTTAAGTTTAGGAGAAGCAGATATTGAAAAAGTACCTTTTTATAATATGCAATACAAAGGCAGTTATCATGCAATATCTATAGAAGCAAAATATAGGGTGATGCCTGTGACCACTGAACATAAGTTAGATCTTATTGCGCTATTAGAACTGTGTCATGATGAATATATTTTGGAAGAGAGTTACTTAGAACAAGGGTATTATTATGGGGTATGGGAAGGCCAAAAGCTCGTAAGTGTGGCAGGTGTATTCCAAAAATCTGATACATTAGGGGTTGTGCATATCAAGAATATGAGTACACACCCAGACTATAGAGGGCAAAAGTTAGTACATAGTGCCATGAGTGCATTAATGGGTGATGAGAGAGTAGCTGGTAAGCATATTGTTTTGACAGTAAGACAGGATAATGAGTCGGCTATACATACTTATCAGGCTTTAGGATTTGAAGTAATCGGAGTATTTGATCAGCTAAGAGAAAAAAACGCAAAATAAAATACTAGCCGTAAGTGCAAAAGATAATTATAATAAAAATATAATTGTCTAAAAATAATACACTACAGGAGAGCTAGTATGAAAATTAAATATTTAGGGACTGCTGCATATGAGGGAATACCGGCAATATTTTGTCAGTGTGAACTATGTAAAAAAGCAGGAGTATTAGGTGGAAAAGATATTAGGACAAGGGCAAGTATGTTAATTAATGACGATACTTTAATAGATTTTGGTCCTGATATTTATATGCATAAGTTAAATTACAATTTGGATTTAGGCAAAATCAAATATATCATGGAAACCCATTCTCATTCGGATCACTTGTCACCATTTGACTTGATGGCGAGAGCGGAATCAGTATATACCCACTTAGATGAGAAGCATACAGGAACTCAAATTAAGGTATATGGCAATGATGCAGTAAAGGCTATGATAGATGGTGCTATTGAGGAAGAGTTTTCAGGTAAACAAAACTTCATGGAGTATATCCTTGTAAAACCAACACAAACCCACCAAGCAGGAAATCTTAAGATAACAGCATTATTAGCTAAACATAAGGTAGGGGAAGAGTGCCTTATTTATCTGATTGAACAAGATGGAAAAACTGTATTATATGGAAATGATACAGGGATTTTCCCGGAGGAGACATTTGAATATTTAGCAGGTAAGAAGCTAGATATTGTTAGTCTGGATTGTACGGGTGGTGCAATTCATGCAGATGGGCACAATCACATGGGCATGGAAAGTAATGTGAAAGTGAAACAACGTCTAGAGGAATTAGGGTGTGCGCAAGAGGGAACAAGATGGATTCTCACTCATTTCTCACACAATTGTAAGATGACACATGAAGAACTCACACAACAAGCAGAGGCTATTGGATTTGAAATAGCTTATGATGGTTTAGAAATAGAAATAGAAGCATAGGGCCAAAAGACTTTCTTAAGAAATTGTAAGAAAGTCTTTTGTTTTTTTGTAAGAAGCTTAAGGTACAATGGGTAATAGAAGAGGATAAATCTCGGGTATAATAAGCTTAAAAACAAACAATAGATGGAGGGATAACAATGTATACTGTATTGGTCTGTGATGACGATCATCCTATAGTAGACTCTATAGCGATTCATTTACAAAAAGAAGGCTATCATGTACTCAAAGCGTACAATGGTTTGGAAGCACTAGAAATCATAGAGAAACAGGAAGTACATCTGATTCTACTAGACGTAATGATGCCAAAACTTGATGGATTATCTACAACTTTAAAAATTAGGCAGGAAAAAAATATTCCTATTATTATTCTTTCTGCAAAAAGTGAGGATACAGACAAAATTGCAGGGCTTAATTTTGGAGCAGATGATTATATCACCAAACCTTTTAATAGCTTGGAACTATTGGCAAGAGTAAAGTCTCAAATGAGAAGATACATAACACTTGGAAGTATGCAGGTAGAGCAACAAGTGCTTACTACAGGGGGACTGTGGGTAGATACACAGAGCAATAGAGTATTGGTAGATGGTGAAACTGTGAAGTTAACACCTACAGAATATAAGATTCTGGTATACCTTATGAAAAATATGGGACACATTTTATCCATTACACAAATCTATGAGAATGTATGGCAAGAAACAGCTTATGCACCAGAAAATACTGTAGCAGTACATATTAGAAGGCTTAGAGAAAAAATCGAGATTAATCCTAAAGAACCAAAATATATAAAGGTGGTGTGGGGCAGTGGTTACCTTATTGAGAAAGCTTAAGTATGGTATAGGAACAAAAATGATTGCAGTACTACTACTGTGTCTAGCAGCTATTTTGTTAAACAATAGCTTGGTGGGACAGATGTGGATGCCGAGAGAATCGAATTATTATGAAACCTATTCTTTTAGAGAGGAAATTATCCGAACAGCAGGGTATGTGAGAGATTGGACTGTGAGGTATACGGATCAGGATATTTTTAATCCCGAAAAACTCACTCAAGAGGAATTAGATGCTTATAAGGGAGAGTTAGAGCCTAAAGTAGGGATTATCAAGGATAGACGAGAATATTATGAAAATATGCAGAGGTACTTAACAGACAAAAGTGCTGATTTTGACTTTATAGGAATCAATAACAAAACAGATCAGTACATTACCAATATGCAAGCTGCTGAAGGTGAAAAAGATGCTCTCAAACAACAACTTTTAGGTAGAGCATTCTATCTTATGGGAGATGGGGTGAAAATCAATCAAACAGTAGATCATCAAGATTTCTATTATGGCTATCATTATAATTACTATACTGGCATTGGTTTTGAAGAACAAGATGATTATACAATTATCGTAGCACTTAAAGATGATATGAACCCACGTAGTTGGCATTACGAGCAACGAGAACTCTTTGAAATCAGTAAAGCCACACAGAATGCTATTTATACAGGATTTTTGGTAGCAGGAGTAATCTTAGTATTCATTATACCTTATCTTATCATGGTTATAGGAAGACGTAGCAAGGATGATGCCATTTACATGAGACCTATTGATCGTGTGCCGTTTGAGCTACAACTCATCACTTATGGTGGCGTGATGTGTGGGTGGTTTGTAGTTTGCGTGATGCTAGGGTCAGATATGTTACAAAAAGGGTGGAGACCTTATGGTCCACTTAAATACCCAGTGATACTTTCTCAGCAGCTTCTATATATCTTAATAGCAGTGGGCGTTTGGGTTACAGTATGGTTTGGAAGTAGTTTGATCAGACATATCAAAAACCGTAGTCTAAGTGAGTATATACTAGGGCTTAGATGTCTAAGATGGATTGGAACATCAGTTATCCAGGAGAAAACACTTCCTGTAGGAGCAGTAGTTTTCATAATAGGATATATGATTATCAATGGGATATTAACTGTACTGACTCTAGCATTGTTGCCGATGATAGTAATACTAATCGGATTTAATGTAGTAACACTTTTTGGTGTGACTAAAATAGTGATAGATTATAATAAAATAGCAAAGGGAATAACTTCTATTGCAGAAGGTGATTTGGAGACAAAGATTAGTAGTGATCAATTACTACCTGTTATGAAACGTACAGCACATAATATTAATAATGTGGGTGATGGCTTAGAAGAGGCAGTACAAAAAACTTTGAAGAGTGAACGCTTAAAGACAGAACTCATTACAAATGTTTCTCATGACTTAAAGACACCTCTCACATCTATTATTAGCTATATTGATTTGCTAAAGGATGAAACAATAGAAAACCAAACGGCTAGAGAGTATATTGAAGTATTAGATGAACGTAGTAGCAGATTGAAGCAACTCATTGAAGATTTGGTTGAAGCTTCAAAAGCAGCCACAGGGAATATTAAGTCGGACTTAGAGGTCATGGAGCTTAAACAACTGGTGTTGCAAGGTATAGGCGAATATGCCGATCGTTTAGAAGAAAATGGACTTGAAGTCATTTGTCAACGTGTAGAGGATGTTAAGGTTTTAGCTGATGGCAGACATATGTGTCGTATTGTAGAGAACTTACTTTCTAATGTGTGCAAGTATGCTATGCCGCATACGAGAGTTTATGTAGAAGTGCTTGAGCAAGGTGCATATGGCAAAATCGTTATCAAAAATATCTCGAATGAACCGCTTGCTATTAACCCACAGGAGTTAACAGAGCGATTTGTAAGAGGAGATGAGGCACGTAGTACAGAAGGGTCTGGGCTTGGGCTTGCCATAGCGCAGAGTCTCGTAGAAGTACAGGGTGGCAAAATGAAAATAGAAATTGATGGTGACTTGTTTAAAGTTGAGATTGAGATGCCGTCAAATTAGTGTGAGCTGCATGATATAGTCAATATGATATCATGCAGTTTTTTGTCTTTAGAGACTACATGAGTTGACAGTCTGGATTAAAAGTGTGAAAATTATAAATAGAAAAGACGAAAACTAATTTATCCATAAGGAGTGAATGATAAATGATGACATTTTCATATTTTATGCCTACAGAAGTTATGATCGGTAAAGGCATCGTTAAGCAAAAAGCAGAACTTTTTAGAGGGCTAGGAAGTAAAGCATTGATTGTGACAGGTCGAAATTCGGCTAAAATCAATGGGGCATTAAATGATATATTAGAGGCGCTTGAATCAGTCGGCGTAGAAGCAGTTGTTTTTGACCAAGTGGAGGAGAATCCTTCATTGGAAACCATCGAGGTAGCGGCACATTTTGGAAGAACAGAAAATGTTGAGTTTGTGATTGGGATAGGTGGAGGTTCACCTCTTGATGCGGCAAAGGCTATTGCGGTGCTGATTCAAAATGAAGCTTTGACAGCACGTACTTTGATTACGACAGAGAAGCTAGAAGGATTAGATGTAGTTGCTATTCCAACCACTTCAGGGACGGGTTCAGAGACAACCCAGTATGCTATTTTGACAGACCATGAATTACACACTAAGCGTAACTTAGGGCAGAGAATATTCCCTAAAGTGAGTTTGCTAGACCCAACTTATACAATGTTTATGTCTAATGAAACAACTTTGGCAACAGCAGTAGATGCCCTCTCACATCTTGTGGAGAGTTATTTATCAGTCAAAGCTAATCTTGTAAGTGATTTACTTGTAGAGGGTGGACTCGGCCTTTGGGGCGAATGTATAGAAGCACTTCAAAATAAAGTTTTTACCTATGAAGTTAGGGAGAAATTAATGTTAGCCTCTACCATAGCGGGCATGGCCATAGCCAATACAGGAACTTCTTTGCCTCATGGAATGGGGTATTATCTCACTTATTACAAAGGCGTACCACATGGTTATGCCAATGGGGTGCTGTATAAAGGGTACTTAAACTTGTTTAAAGACCAGACTAAGATTGAAAAGATGGCAAAAGTATTAGGGCTTCAAAATAAAGAGAGTCTTATTCAGGTGATTGAGGGCTTAGTAGATATTCAGGTAGATGTGACAGAAGATGAGATGCAGAAATGGACTATGGATATGATGCAAAATGAAGCAAAGCTTGCCAATCATCCAGAGACAGTAGAATACCATCAGATTGAAGCGGTATTTAGAACACTACAAAGGGCAAAGAACTAAGGAGGAACAGCGTGTTAGCTTTAGAGAGACGTCACAGAATGATTGAAATCATTCAAAAAGAAAAATCTGTTAAGGTACTTGAACTGAGTAAGCAATTCGAAGTAACAGAGGAAACAATCAGAAGAGATTTAGATAAATTAGAAAAACAAGGTATTGTAGAGAAAACTTATGGCGGCGCCATATTAGTAGGGCAAGGGGATGAGAGAAAAGTTGACAGAGAAGACCTTCCTTTTGATCACCGCGTTAGACAAAATACTTCTGGCAAAGAACGTATTGGAAGAGCTATAGCGGCTATGCTAGAAGAGGGTGAGACAATTATTCTTGATTCTAGTACGACCTGTTTAGAAGTAGCAAAGCATTTAGCACTGTTTGAAAAGCTTACGGTTATTACAAATGGCATTAGTGCGTTAGCTGTTCTAAGTGGCTATGAAAAGCTTAATATTGTCTCTACGGGAGGGACTCTTCGTAAAAAATCCCTCTCACTTATAGGGCCAACTGCCAAAACAAATATTAATAGTTATTATGCAGACAAAGCCATTATCTCTTGTAAAGCGGTAGATCAGATACGTGGGATAATGGACTCTAATGAATTAGAAGCAGAAATCAAACAGGCTTTTGCTACAGTAGCAAAGCAAGTTGTCTTGGCTGTAGATAGTGAAAAACTAGGAAAAGGTGCACTGCACAAAGTTCTAGACTTAGAAAATATATATGCTATCGTAACGGATGCACCTGTTGGACAGCAGTGGGAAGATGTGCTTCGCCAAAAAGGTATTCAAATCATCATAGCAGAGTAAAACAAAAATCCACTTCGACATGAGAAGTGGATTTTTGTTTTGCAAAAAAATAGCAATAAAAATAAAAAATAAGTTGAAATAGTAGAAACAAAGTGATAATATAAACACAAACAAAGAAAAAACAACATAAATAAATATAAAAACATAAATAGGGGGATTATCATGTTTGCAAATGAATTAGAAATCAAACAACAAATGTGTGAAGTAGGAAGAAGAGTTTATCAAAGAGGAATGGTTGCAGCGAATGACGGAAACTTCTCTGTGAAGATTGGACCAAACGAAGTACTTTGCACACCAACAGGCGTAAGTAAAGGTTATATGACACCAGAGATGATTTGTAAGGTAGATTTAGATGGCAACGTATTAGAAGCAAATGCACCATACAAACCATCATCAGAAGTAAAAATGCACCTTAGAATCTATAAATTAAGAGAAGATGTCAATGCAGTTGTGCATGCACATCCAATGTACGCAACAGCACATGCGATTTGTGATATTCCATTAGACAAACAAATCATGCCAGAATCTACAATCTTCCTTGGTGAAGTACCAATCGCAGGATACGGATTACCTTCAACACCAGAGATTCCAGATGCAGTAGAACCATTCTTACCATCACATGATGCTGTACTTCTCAAAAACCATGGTGCATTAGCATGGGGAGCAGACCTTATGGGAGCATACTTCAAGTTAGAGGGATTAGAATTCTACGCAGAATTATCTTACATCACACAAATGATGGGTGGACCAAAAGAGTTACCACAAAATGAAGTAGATCGTTTAGTAGATCTTAGAAGAAGCATGAATTTACCAGGGAAACACCCATATATTCATAAAGCATAATGAATACGTATTGCGTAAGGAGCTACCCTTAGTTGATAAAAATTAACTAAGGGTAGCTCCTTTTTGTGTCAATGTGATTTGAATATTAAGACAAATAAGATAAAATAGAACATATGATATATGAGGAGAAGAAGTTATACTTTTTTCTCATGGAGATAAACCCATCCTAGAAAAGAAAGATTACAATATTATTGTGGATGAACGTAGCTTGGCTTTAATAGAACCATTTCCTTTTAGCTTTATGGGATTAAGATATTCAAAGGGATATATGGAGCAAAGGTAAGAAGGTTGTTAATAAAGGAGAAATAAAAAAAGGGGTTATCTGGTATAGTTGTTATAGAATAAAAGGAGATAAAGATAAGATATTGAATCATAATATTAAATTTTTAAAAGAAATTGTAGAAGATTATTTTAGCGGAAAGAAGTCCAAGAAAGAAGTTGGAGAATGGGCTCACAACGGGTATTATGAGTTGTTGAAAGGAAATTATTTAGAGATGGATAAACTAATGGTATATCCATTTGTAAAAAAACTTTCAAAAATTCACATTGAGGGAGATCCGATTAAGGATAATTGGCCCTGTAGTTTAGAAGAAATAAGTCAATTAAGGGAAATTTTATTAGGTAGGAAGAATCAAAATTACTCACTGAATATTGCTATTCCATGGAATATTTCCTTACAAGAATTTGAATTAAATCCAATTAAGAAATCTCAGTATTTAAAGTTGATGGATATATTAAGGGGATATTCAGATCAAAAAGAATGGGGACGAGAAGCCTATAAGGTGGGAAGTCAAATTCTACAAATGCCTGAAGATAGAGAGGGGACCATTCCATTTATTTTAGAAATGTATATTAAGTCATTCTTGGAAAAGAGTATTGATGGGGAAGAGGTTATCTTCAAGTTGGGGCAGGGGATGGGACTCTATGTAAAACGAAAGAATAGTCATGTAGAAATCTTAAGCAAGGTAATCAGATATTTAGAGTGTTATGTAGGGGAACGAGAAATTGGTGTGGATATTTTATTCGTAAAAGGAGAGCCGCAAATTATAATTACTTGCTGTGACTAAATTCAGTTTTTAGGAAGAACAGGTATTAAGCGCAGTTAAACAAGTTA
>JBOFEH010000085.1:0-6001 GCA_051647765.1 Cellulosilyticaceae bacterium
CAGGTTGGTCAGAGCAGAAGCCTGAGGATTGGTTTGAACAAACCATGGTAGGGCTGAAGGAGTTACTGGCAGACTGTGATCTATCTCAAGTAGCAGGCATCAGTTTTGGGGGACAAATGCACGGGCTAGTCATTTTGGATGAAGCAGATCAGGTGATCCGTCCAGCATTGTTGTGGAATGATGGGAGAACTTATGAAGAATGTGATTACCTCAATGAGGTCATCGGAAAAGAAAAACTCTCTGAGTACACAGCCAACATTGCGTTTACAGGATTTACAGCGCCAAAGATTTTGTGGGTGAAAAATAAGGAGCCAGAAAACTTTGAGAAAATCCGAAAAATTATGCTACCAAAGGACTATATTGCGTATAAATTATCAGGGGTACATTGTACAGATGTGTCCGATGCATCCGGTATGCTTTTGATGGATGTAAAAAATAGATGTTGGTCCAAAGAAATGTGTGATATTTGTGGTATTACCTTAGAGCAACTTCCTAAATTGTATGAAAGCTATGAAGTAGTAGGGACACTACTCCCTGAAATAGCTACAGAGTTAGGCCTACCAAACACTTGTAAAGTGGTAGCTGGGGCAGGAGACAATGCCGCTGCGGCTATAGGGACAGGGACAGTAGGTGAAGGCAAATGTAATATTTCATTGGGTACAAGTGGAACAATTTTTATTGCCTCTCAAGCGTTTGGCGTAGATAAACACAATGCTTTACATGCCTTTGCACATGCCGATGGGCACTATCATCTTATGGGCTGTATGCTCAGTGCGGCTTCTTGTAATAAATGGTGGATGAATGACATCCTAGGGACCAAAGATTATGCCAAAGAACAAGAACAGATTACGAACTTAGGTGACAATCACGTGTACTTCCTACCTTATTTAATGGGTGAGCGTTCACCACACAATAATCCGAATGCGAGGGGGACTTTCATCGGGATGACGATGGATACATCGAGGACGGACATGACACAAGCTGTATTAGAAGGTGTAGCTTTTGCACTTAGAGATTCTTTTGAAGTGGC
The DNA here is from genome assembly GCA_051647765.1 of Cellulosilyticaceae bacterium. Taxonomy (GTDB): domain Bacteria; phylum Bacillota; class Clostridia; order Lachnospirales; family Cellulosilyticaceae; genus JBOFEH01. The sequence goes on from JBOFEH010000085.1 coordinate 1,031, forward strand.
GAAAGCATTGGGCATTCATATTGAAAGTACTAAAATCTGTGGAGGCGGGGCAAAGAGTCCACTTTGGCGCCAAATCATTGCCAACGTACTCAATATCAACGTTGAGGTGATTGCTAGTGAAGAAGGGCCTGCTTTGGGTGGAGCCATCCTTGCGGCAGTGGCTTGTGGAGAGTATACAAGTATAGAAGAAGCAACTAGCCAACTAGTGAAAGTGGTCGAGACTATCCAACCAGACCCAGCAATTGCAGCCAAGTACGAAGCACGTTATAACCAATTCAAAGCAATTTATCCAGCTTGTCAAACGTTATTTAATCAATTGATTTAAAATACGCATAAGAAAGTAGGGAAAATGATGCAAATTAATCCAGTAACACATGAATCTTTTAAAAAGTATGGGAAAGTCGTGACGAACATTGATTTTACAGCATTAGTAGAAGCTATGCAGGAGACACCACTACCAGAGGGGGTTGGATATGAGCCTTCTGTAGCCGAGCTTGAAAGCTTACCTGTTTTTGAACAAGTACAGACAGTAGCGTTTGGTGAGATGCCAGTTCAAATTGGGTACTGCAATGGGAACAACTACATGCTCAATGCGTTGGAGTATCACAAGACTTCAGAAATCAATGTAGCAGCAACAGATGCGATTCTTTTACTAGGCGAACAACAAGATATTACGGAAGATTTTCAATATGACACAGCCAAAGTAGAGGCGTTCATCTTACCTAAGGGATGTGCAGTAGAGCTTTATGCGACGACTTTACATTATGCACCTTGTAATGGTGAAGAGGGTGGGTTCCGTGTGGCGATTATTTTACCAAAAGGGACTAACTATCCACTTACAACGCCTCACACAGAAGGAGAAGACCGTTATCTGGCAGCCACTAACAAATGGCTTTTCGGTCATGCAGAAAGTAATGAATTGCCAGAAGGGATGCCAGCTGGTTTAGTAGGCGAAAATCTTTGTATCCAATAAAATGATTAATCAAATAGATGGAGGGTTAAAAAATGATCAATACACCACAAATTAAATTAGGAATTGTAGCAGTAAGTCGTGATTGTTTCCCAGAATCACTTTCAGTAGGGAGAAGAGAAGCTTTAGTCAAAGCTTACACTGAAAAATACAATGCAGAGGATATCTATGAATGTCCAACCTGTATCGTTGAGAGTGAAATACATATGGTAGAAGCTTTAGAAGATATCAAAAAAGCAGGATGTAATGCACTTTGTGTGTACCTTGGTAACTTTGGACCAGAGATTGCTGAAACACTTTTAGCCAAACACTTTGAAGGACCAAAAATGTTTATTGGTGCAGCAGAAGAAACACAAAACGACCTTAAAGGCGGACGTGGGGATGCTTACTGCGGTATGCTCAATGCCAGCTATAACTTAGCGTTACGTAATGTGAAAGCGTATATCCCAGAGTACCCAGTGGGTAATGCTGAGGAATGTGCAGATATGATTCATGAGTTTGTTCCAATTGCACGTGCTATTGCAGCCCTTAATGATCTTAAAATCATTAGCTTTGGTCCAAGACCACATAACTTCTTAGCATGTAATGCACCAATCAAACAACTTTACAACCTCAACATCGAAATCCAAGAAAACTCAGAGTTAGACTTATTTGAGTCTTTCAACAACCATGCTAACGACCCACGTATCCCAGAAGTCGTAGCAGATATGGCAAAAGAGTTAGGAACAGGTAACAAAAAACCAGAGATTCTACCAAAGCTTGCACAATACGAATTAACACTTCTTGACTGGATCGAAGCGAATAAAGGATACAAAAAATATGTTGCGCTAACAAGTAAATGCTGGCCAGCTTTCCAAACACAATTTGGATTCGTACCTTGCTATGTTAATAGTCGCCTCACAGGTAGAGGGATTCCAGTATCTTGTGAAGTAGATATCTACGGTACTTTAAGTGAATTTATCGGTAGCGTGATTAGCCAAGATGCAGTAACTTTACTAGATATTAATAATACTGTACCGAATGATATGTACAATGATTCTATCAAAGGCAAATACAACTACACACAAAAAGATACATTTATGGGATTCCACTGCGGCAATACATGTTCTAGCAAGTTAACAAGCTGCAGTATGGAATATCAAATGATCATGGCAAGAAGTCTACCAGAAGAAGTAACACAAGGAACTTTAGAAGGAGATATTATCCCAGGAGAAATTACATTCTACCGTTTACAAAGTACAGCAGATGCAAAACTCAGAGCATATATCGCACAAGGTGAAGTGCTCCCAGTAGATACACAATCATTTGGAGGCATTGGCGTATTTGCAATTCCAGAAATGGGGCGTTTCTACAGACACGTACTTATCGAGAAGAACTACCCACATCATGGGGCTGTAGCATTTGGTCATTTTGGGAAATCACTTTATGAAGTATTCAAATACATTGGGGTACCTGTAGAAGAGATTAACTTCAATCAACCAAAAGGAATGCTTTATCCTTCAGAAAATCCGTTTGCATAAAATAACAGAATAAATTTAAAAAGAAACCTACTAACGTAAGTATGCGAAAGGTATATTTAGGTAGTAGGTTTCTTTTACTAGAGCAGAAAGAAATATCTTCATTCTTTCAAAATATAAAAATAGGTATAAATCAGTTTAAGTATACAGAAATTTCTGGGGGATTAGTAAGTAGAATATAGGAATAAGGCTTTTACAAGTGGGCAAGTTAGGTTATACTTTAAACTATGAAGTGATAAAAACATGCCGAAAAGCGTGAGGCTATACGCAAGAGGAAGATGAGGAGAAAAAAACAATGAATACGATTAAAATTTATTGCAAATCCAATAAAAGAACAAAAGAAGATAAAAGCATAAGTGTTTGTGCACATATCATTGAGGAAAACGGAGAAATAGAAGAGGATGTATATCCTCTAACATTAGAAGGCAATGGTGTGAGATTAGAGTTAGCAGCACTTATGAATGCTTTGCTAGATTTAGAAGCTAATGAACGTCTGAACAAAGACAAACAACTTGAACTCTATGTCCACAATGAGCACCTGGTAAAAACGTTGTTAAGATGGGAAGAAACTTATACAAAAACAGGTCAGTTAGAGACTAATCAAGAAGAAAAGTACCAAGAAGAATGGCAAGAGATTGGTGAGCTACTCAGCTGTTGTCATGGGTTTAAAGTCTATGGATTTGAGAAAAAATACCGTGAGGAAGATGATGAAGAAGTAGCTAAGCAAATGGGATATATCAACAAATTGGTCTGTGAAAAGGTCAATGAACAAATGAGAGGCAATTAAAATGCTAGGAAACATCCTGATTATTTTAATTACAAGTTGGGCTGTAGGCTGGATATTGGAGCAAATCAATCAAAGTAAGCTTGAACCGTTTGAGAAGATTCAAGCCAAAACCCGCTATCTTAATAAGAAGAAAGTATGGAAATACAGTATATTAATTGGAGCTATGCTTGTAGTTTGTACACTTAGTCTGCTGATGGGCATGCCGATGCTAGTAATAGATGTGTTACTTGGGATAGTAGTAGCTATAATTGATGTGATTTTTGAAAGCACTATTTTTGATCAAATGCGTAATACCTTAAGATAACTTTAAATAAGTTAATCACATTATATAGTGATAAAAACCACCCTAAGTCTGTTAGAAGACATGAATTAGAGTGGTTTTTGATTTTTGCCCCAATACTCAAAATGGGTAAATTATTGGTATATTTAGAAAAAGTCTGACACTGCCTATTAGCAAAGGATACTTTATAACTATGATGTAAAATATTAAAAATAGAGATGGATATTCATAGGAATATAAAATGTCATAGGAGAGCTAATGGAGATACCAACTATAGCATTACTTGTGGTATCTGATAATTCTGATACAGGGGATCCGCTTGTTGAAAGAAATGAAGAGGTTTAAAAAAATATGATTTATCAAGAAAAGTTATTCAGCCTCAGCTGATTTTTTTAATAGCAAATAGTTTTTAAAAAAAGTAGATTGACAAATAGGTTGGTTCTCATTTAGAATGGGGTTAATGAGAATGAATCAGGTTGTTATACTTACATATAATAACTGGGCTGATGTATTGGCAGCAGGAGTCAAACCTGTGGGACTATAATAAACACTATAGTCTCACAGGTTTTTTTGTGTATTAGGAACTATTTCTATTTACTAGTATATAAAGAATCCGCGGGAGAAAGGCTCTAATGGTATTTCCAGTCAGAATAGGAAATGAATTATTTTAGAGGGGGAAATGAAATATGGAAAACAGCAAGTTTAAGACCGTAAAAAAAGTATTGTGGCTAATTTTATTTGCAAACTTCGCAGTAGCGGCAGCCAAGGTGATTTTTGGGATGATTATTAAAAGTGCCAGTATGACAGCAGATGGATTTCATTCTATAACAGATGGTTCATCAAATATTGTAGGGCTTATTGGTATTGGAATTGCATCAAAGCCTATTGATGATGATCATCCCTATGGACACAAGAAGTTTGAAACGATTACGGGGCTTTTCATAGTGGCAATGCTAGGGTTTTTAGGTTTTAAGATTATAGTGGGAGCAATTAGTAATTTGTTTAATCCTGTAACACCGGAGATTAGTATTTCAAGCTTAGTGGTAATGCTCATCACATTAGGTATTAATTTATTTGTCACAATGTATGAGCGTAAAAAAGGTGAAGAATGTAATAGTACGATTTTAATTTCAGATGCTATGCATACAAGAAGTGATATTTATGTCACTATTGGTGTACTTACGACATTGGTAGCTATTAAACTTGGGGCACCAGTATGGGTAGATCCACTTGCATCACTGATTGTAGCAGGATTTATTTTGAAAGCAGGCTATGAAATATTTGATATGACATGTGGCGTACTGGTAGATAAAGCAGTAGTAGACAATAAAACAATAGAAGAAATTGTAATTAAGCATGAACTTGTAAAAGGGATACACAAAATTAGAAATCGTGGAACAACAGATGATTTACACAT
>JBOFEH010000086.1:0-9346 GCA_051647765.1 Cellulosilyticaceae bacterium
ATTTTTTATCTGTAAAATTTGGTATTTAGTTTGTCAAGCACAGTTCATGGTGATGAGCCTAATAAATACAAAATAATTTTTCTCATAGTCATCCCCCCACACATCTTCATTCTGCCAAGAATATTAAACCTCCCCACGGTAACCCTCCTCTAAATCTATACTTTAATCTTGTGTGCAGTTATTATGGTATAACTATGTGCGTTTACAGTTATTTCACAATCGTCTATATTGACATACCAGTTCTTACCTCTTCTAGTTATGGTGGCATTAGCATTTTGTATCTTTTCTCTGCACCATATAACCACATCATCTACTTCTAAAGAAAGATTTCTTTTAATCCGTTCTACGCCTAAGACAGTTGTATGTAGTCTATCTCTATTCAAAATCAATGCACATTGCGCCGTATCATCCATTTTACTATCTGCCATCTATAATCTCCCTATAAATTGATGTATTTCAAAATTAACCTGCTCCGGATTATCTCCATTGGAAAAATGAGCCGCATTCTTTATAATCTGTAGTGGATATCCTGTCTCTTGAGCCCAAGTATTGCAATACTGTTTGACCTTTCCTGTTTTATCAAATTCCCCTAGTAGGATCAAAACCGGAAAGGAAAACTCTACGTCTTTATTCTCCATGCTAAATACACTATAGGCAATATGCATTTGTTCAATAATCTCTGCTTTGCTTAATGGTTTCAACATTTGCATCATTAAGTCGAAAGCGTATTGTGTTTTGGAAACGGACTTGGCCATGCTTTTACGTAACGCATGATCCGTAAAACACTTAGCCATAGGGGCTACTTGTTTTAACCACCATAAGTCCACCTTTGAATAATACTTTATACCAAAGGGTGTTGTATCAAGAGCAATAAATCCTTCTACTTTTTCCGGATATAATCTTCCAAATTCTTGACTGGGATATCCCCCCATGGACATACCGACTAGCACAACTTTCTGAATGTGTTCTACTTGTAAAATACTATTTAACTCGTTTGCTGCATTTGTATAGCTGAACGTTTTATATGGACGTGATAGTCCATGCAAGGGTACATCCCAAACGATAATCGTATACTCCTTTTGGAAGTATTCAACTTGCTTTTCAAACATTGTGTGGTCTGCTGTTACGCCATGTGTAAAAACAATAGTTTTTGCCCTTACGTCACTACTATGACTAATCCAATAATGTGTAACACCATACTGAGATTTTACTTGCTTATGCTCCACTTAGTTCCCCTCCATTCACATTATAAAATGCCATATCTATTAAAAACCTGCCCTAAATTCTAATTGATTGCTACCATACTATCCTTAGTTAAGCGCTGCCATCACCCATAGTATACTAGCAACCACCAATGCCATAGCACACGTAATAATCCAAGCCCACTTATTACCTAGATTCATCGTCCATGCGTAAAGGCCTTCTTTCCTCCTCACGAAAATATTTAGATCATCTGTATTGATGTATAGACGCCCAAGCATATGTTGCTCCACTTCTTCTTGGCTGTATTTTCTTTTCATAACAAGTCATCCCTTCTCCCCACATGATAATTGATATTAGCTCTTTTGGCCTGACTACAAAGTTGCTTGACCTCAAGTGTATACTGTTTCCCATCCTTGATAAAGTGCGTGCCGCATTGGCATCTTCAAACAACTCCTACTTCTTTATAACTGGTATCCACACTTCATACTGGGTATTTTGAGGATCTGGGCTCAGATAGACCTCAATATCAGGTGCATTCCCATACTCATATCCTGAAGTTGGTAACCATTCTGTCACAATACGTTTTTCTAACTCTTGTATTGATTGCCCAGTACCACCACCTGTAAATATAGCCCATGTAGAAGCTGGTACCCTATACTCTTCTAGTGCCTCGTCAATTGGCATACTACTAGAAACTGCCACAAAATACTTCCAGTCCTTCTCATTACAAATACTCACTCCAAGCATCCCCATAGGTTGGTCATTCATCAAGCCTGCTAACCTCGGTATTGTGCCATCTCCTGCTGCTCTTTGCCACATCTGTGGGACAATCTCAAAGTTCTTCTCGAGTTCATGGTACAACGGTATACTAACCCCTACAATTCTAAAGCTATCTTTTTTTTCAATTCTATATTCCATCTGTTCTACCCCTTTTATGGTTATTTTGAAGCTGATAGGTGGATAAGCTTTGATTGAAGTACCATCTACTTTGATTTGCGATGGTGCAACGCCATGAACACTCTTAAATGCACGATTGAATGCAGTCGGTGAATCATAGCCATATTTGAGTGCAATATCTATAATTTTTTCAGAACCAGTCTGCAAATCAACTGCTGCTAGTGACATCCGTCTACGCCTAATATACTCAGACAATGTACTATCTGCCATATAAGCAAACATCCTCTGAAAATGATAGGTCGAGCAACAAGCAATCCTCGCCAACTCATCATAATCTACAGTGTCACCTAAATGTTCTTCAATATAGTTTATTGCACTATTTAATCTTGTAATCCATTCCATATCTTTGGCTCCTTTAACCTTAGTTTATCGTAGAAAGCTAGTATCTTCCTCTCTTTTTCTGCACACTATTTAAGAGGTTAGTGGCTATTATGCCACACAAAATGTTACTAATCTGCCAAATCGACCTTTCCCTGTAACACGTCTTCACACAAAATAGCACACATTTTCTCAGCTTCTTCAAAACATGGACTATGTGCTGAGTTTTCAAACGTATAGAATCCTTTTAGTGGTGCCTTCAATATCTGTGCATATTCTCTTGCAATCTTATAAGATACTTGATAGTCATATTTGCCATGGAATATATACACAGGTACTTTTAGCTCTGAAGCTTGCTTCAGCAAATCAATTTTCAGAACATTCGCCCACAGGCACTTAAGTGAAAATTGACTCCCCATTGGGAAGTTAAGTTTTTCTTTTAATGTATACCCCTTATAACGCATCACTGTCATCACGCATTGATTCATAGAATGCCAGTGATGCATTACCCCAATACCCAGTTTCATCATCCCTTCACTTCTCACACCTAGATATCCAACACTTACATCACGAGCCTCATTAATAGGGAATTTCTCCAACTTACTCAACATTTTTTGATTATTGTTACTACGAAACTCTTGCAACATAAAATCATATGCTAAACGTTCAGATTCCAGTTGTTTGGCCACCTGCCCAATCCCTATATAGGCATGGCATAGCTCTGGCACTTGTTGTACTGTAAGAATTCCTAACAAAGACCCCCATGAATGCCCCATAATATATACCTTTTTCTTCTTAAAGCGCTCCCTAAGGTAATGAATTACTTGGATTGTATCTGCAATCATCTGATCTATTGTTATTTTTTCAGCTGCCATTTTGCGATTATAGGACATCCCACTCCCACGTTGCTCCCACCAACAAACCGTAAATATCTTTTCTAATCCCGTTGGATATTGCTCTTTAAAAGCAATTTCTGGTGAACCAGGTCCCCCATGCAAAAATAACAAGACTGGATTCTCAACATTCTCGCTCTGCAAAAACATCCCTTGCTTCATATCATTAATCTCTACAAATAGCTTTTCATTCATTTCCTTTCCCCCTTGGTCTATCCAGCATATAGCCCTTTTACATCTTGCTCCTATTCTAACACTATGTCAGTAGAAGGTCTAATATTTTGACAGATAATTCAACCAATATTCCATTTCCTAGATGTTCCCTATCGTACCTTACAAATCGGGTTGAATACTTTTCTTGCACGAGAACAAGATTGAGTGCACAACAAAAAGAGTAACTACTCTTACCCTCTAGGATAAGAATAGCTACTCTCTTTGGCTAAATAGACATTATGCTTTATGATTACGCATTATATTTTGCACTTCATCTCTGCATTCAGGTTTAATTAACTGAAGCATTCTTGGTATAAAATTCATCATATATTCTTCATTAAAACTCCCTTGTTCTTGTTTCGTAAAACTCTCACTTAATAATTCTTTTGCTTGATCTTGATTTTCTATTGTTACTCTCTGGAGTATGAAATTCAAAAATTTCTCTTGTCCGTTGTTCATGATGTCACTATCCTCCTAGTGTAAATTTCTAGTATTTTCTTTCACAGCTATTATAGCTACTCCAGTTATTAATAACAAGGCTTAGCAGTAGCAATCAGCTACTAGATTAATATCACCACTATTTACTCACTTTAAAGCTATCTTGTAAAACGCCATCTACAGTATAAGCATTAACTGCTATAGCATCTTTAGTGACTTCAAATCCCATAAACATCTGCTTATAATCTTGTTGATGAACTTTGTGATAAGGTCTTTCTTTCACATCATAGAACTTATATCCTGCTGTATTTCCAAGTAAATAAACAGTTCCTTCACCGTCCGCCACTTCTTTACCATCCTTGAGAGGTGCTGTGCGAATATACGTATGATCATGTCCTTGTAGTACAATATCAATACCAAGTTCATCAAATACTGGTACCATAAGCTCACGATAATCTATCAAGTCACGTTTTGATAAGTAAGGCCCCTTATGCAAAGTTACAATATTCCAGTTTTTGTTTGCATCCTTTACATCTTTCTTAAGCCACTCCATTTGCTCTTTCAATTCATCCATACTTACTTCTGTATTAAGACTTACAAAATGCACATCACCATAATTGTAAGAATATACTGTTTCGGACTGCCCCCCCTTACCATTGGTTGGTAAGTTAAAGTGATCTTGGAAACGTGTGATGCCATCAATATCACCACTTGTATAGGCTTCATGGTTACCAACTACAGGCATCATCGCTAGGTTTTTGAGTGTACTACTTGCTGGATTCAGATACCACTTCCATTGTAATTCATGATATGCCTCATTCACATGATCCCCTGCATGAATCATGAACGCTGCATCTGGGTATTGTTCCAACGCTTTCTCTAACGTATTAGCACCAATCTGACCATCTGCTATACTTTTTCCTTGCGTATCTGTGCCATACACAAAGGTAAATGTCTCTGTATTCTTGGCTTCTGTCGTAAAACTGCCCACTTCACTCCATGTATTCTCCTTGGCACTTCCAACACGATAGCTGTAGGTGGTACCCGGCTCCAATTCTTTCAGCGTCACCTCATGTACCCTACGCTCTCCCATACTCGTCTTTACAATACGACTTGTCCCTTGTACGTTCTTTACCTTATTGGCAGCAAATTCCTTACCTTCTACTAATTGAAGTACACTATCTTTTACTTGTGTATTGGTATACCAATTGAATCCTCTTGTTGTCTTAGCATCTTCTCCGAGTGTCATGGTTAACTCTGATGGTATTGTTGTATCTTGCTCTACAGCTGCCACGATTGCAGCTGTCAGTGCATCATCCTCCGCTATCTCTCCTTTACTACCAATCCCTCGAATAACAAATTGATACGCCGCATCCTCATCTAGGTCCTCAAACACAATACTATTTTGTCTCTTAGGTACAATGACCGGTACGATTTTATCTTTAGTTTCATATACAAGTGTCGCTACACGATCATCTGCAATATTATCCCATGTCAAAGTGATTATTCCCTCTTTGTTGGCTACAGCCAAAGAACCTGGATTCTTTTCTAATACTGGCTTGACTTCCCCTGCAAAAGTGCTCATACTTCCAAAACTAATCATTACGCCTAAGCCCATTGCCGCCCACTTTATACATCTTCTGCTTAATTTCATATCCTTACCCCTTTTTCTATATTTTATTATTTCCAATTTTAAGATAATCATATTAAAATTGTGTCAAAGTTAGGTTAAATTCCTATTAAGCATGCTTTTTTTATAATGTCTCTCTTACCCACTAAACTTCATTCATCACTTTTAAAATCTCTTGTTATAGGCGATAATCTAGGTAGACAGAAAGAGAGGATCTATTCTTAATCCCATAGATAAGAATAGATCCTCTCTTTGTTTGCAAATCATAATCTAATGTTTTTGATAGTATTTTTGAAGCTTACTCAGCCAAATTGCCTCAATACCAATGACTATTATTAATATAATAAGAGCATTTCGTATGCCGACATCTGCCGGCCCAACCAACGCTATGGTTCCACTACCAAATACCCCTAAGCTTATAAATAATAATGCTTTTCCACTTGCTTTTGCATACCCTTTTTTATCTGTAGTAACCTCATATGCTTTTCCATGCATTCCTGATGTATTTCCACTTAATAATGACACCGCCATCATACATAGGATAATTGCAACAAACCACATCATGATACTAAATCCAATCAAAAGTATCCCACCTTTATATAAGACTAATACAGATTCTTTCTCAGTCTATCGATTGCAGGAGTTTTTACTGTACTGCTTTGAATTAAAACATCGAATTCCTTTTGCAGTACTCTCATCTCATCTTTAGCTACAACACAATGTTTTGCCATGGTCGTTTCTGCAAGTATTGAACGCATAAACAAACTAAATATTACAGTTAAAATACATGTGGGTAGATTAAACCATCCTAATTTTTTTGGTGTTGGTGAAATACCAATGGCTTTTAAAACCTCACGACTTTCCTTAATACCTATAACCATTTCTTTTACTGAAGCATACGATTTTCCCAATGCATAGTTATTACACTCAAATCCATAGATGGCATTTGCAATATTAGTTACTAGCCCAACATGCGTTTTCTGCCATGCATCCATATCGCTACAATATGTAGCGGGGATTTGAGCTTGGTTAAATAGGTTAACCAAAGCTTTTACACGCTCAGTTTTTTGCCCTTTACATTCACCAAAGGTCGTTGTTTGAAAAACCCGTTGAAGTCCTCTTCCAATAAAATAATAGACCTTCCCATCCCTACGTTCCCCACCAGCTGACGGAAAACCAAATAAGAGCCTATCTGCTCCAATCGCCTCAATCCACTCTCTATATCCTGCTGCTGTATTAACTACAAAAACAATTGCTTCAGATTTGTTTTGTGCTAATACTGGAAGTATCTCATCTACTTGTGTCCTTTTCATAACAACAAATATATAGTCATACACATCTTCTGGCAAAAGGGTATCGATTACCTTTACCTGAGCTTTTTCTTCTTTCGCATTACTCGGATTAACTAACACAATTCCCTTGTCTTTAATTTCTTGAAACCTATTACCACGTGCTAACACAGTTACTTCATGTGTGCTCAGTGCGAGCTTACCAGCAAATATACTGCCTATCACGCCCGCACCATAAATCAATATTCTCATAACCAATCCTCCCCTTGTGAGATTGATACGCTCTCTTTGATTATGTTGCATGCATAACTATATGTTTATGACGATGTATTGTATTCCTATACTGATGACTATAGGTACACTCAGTAAACCAAATCTTTTAATAGGCATAATACTTCTTGGCGCCTTAGGTGTAGAATCTATTTCATTTAAATACTTATCCATGTAAAAGTTAGATCTGTTCTGATACCCTGAAGTTAGTCCATTATATTGAATCAATAATAGCACAAGATAAATACCTATTAAGACCAGTAATCCCTTTACAATATCTTGATATAAGAACGGGCTAACTAGTACGACCACACTATAGAGTAGATAGAATTTCATAGTTCCTCCCCCTAAATATGTTCTTATGCAGACTTACTCACTCTTTTGATATAATCTAATGCTAAATAATACGCCCCTAATACAGGTTTTTTGTCTAATACTTTGAAAACTGCTTTTGGTGCTACTTTGTGGACTTCTAAACGGTAGCTATCTATGAGTAGTGGATTATCCCCTGCAAAGACACTTCCTACCAAAATCACTGGTACTTCTTCTTTTTGGATGCCTAATCTTCTAATCACACCTGCTGCTGTTTGCCCTAGTGCCTTACCCATGCTAATCATAACCTCTTGTGCAACTTCATCCTCATTTTTTGCTAATTCTGATACAATCACTGGTATTTGATAAAGTGCCTCACTATCTAAATCTGTATTTCTTATGAGGTTATCTACCTCTGTCATAGTCTCAAGCCCTACAACTTTAGGAATCTCCTGTTGCAGTCTTGTCGCTGGACCAATACCTTCATCTGCTCTAAACGTATGGTGTAAGGCTTCTCTAATTAACTCGCCTCCGCCACCTCTATTGCCTAAAGTATAGTCCATATTACGTAGCTCTACTTTATTGCCATCTGGTCCTTTGCCCATAGTGCCATGTCCTGTACCGCATATACTTACAATACCCCAACCACTTTCACTACCTGCTCTTAGGCCTATCCAGCAGTCATTTACAATTTCAAAAGGTACTTCTTTAAAGATTTCTTTACACATATCTCCTAAGATGACAAAGTCCTCTTCATAATCTGCACCAGCAAGACCTAATGACACATACGTAATATCCGATATAGTAATGTTTAATTTACCTAATGCTCTACCTATAGCTGTTGTAATAGAGTTTTGCGTAGTCTCTATCCCTGCAACCTGATAATTTGATGGCCCACCGAATCCTTCCGCATAAATATTGCCTTCTTCATCACCTATAATACAATGGGTTTTGGTCCCTCCCCCATCTATTCCAAGTAAATACATTTGCATCCCCCTTGTCCTTAGTTAAATGTAGGTAAATAGTCTTTATTCTGCTCGAGTATATCATTAAGAATACACTCTGCTTGTTTGACATGCGCCACTAATGGATTATTCACAAGTGCTAATAATGCCTTGTCGTAATCTCCTTTAATCGCTGCTTCTATTGTAAGCTGTTCATAAGTTTTGACTTGTTGTACTAAACCCTTAAAGGCTACTGGAAGATGTCCATATGTAATCGGTCTTGCCCCGCTACTATCTACAATACAATTAATCTCTACCACAACATCTGCTGGCAAATCAGCAATAGCACCTTGGTTCATCACATTGACCACATGCTCATCACCTTTATTATTATAGATACTATTAATCAGCGCTATAGCCACTTCAGAGTAACGTGAACCCCCTCTACCCTCTAGCTCTTTGGGTTTCTCTGCCAACTCAGTATTTTGATAAATTTCAAAGAGTGTCTCTTCTACTTTCATAACCTGCTCTGCACGAGTACCCTTTCCTTCTGCCACGGCTTCTTTTTCTTCTTTAAGCATCTCATCCCCATAGTAGAAATACTGAAGATAAGGTGATGTAATCATGTTAAATGCTGTCGTAAAAGCATTAGAGGTTTCGATCGTACTAATATTTTTGACAATACCCTCTTGCTGCTCTAGCCCTTTTTGAATCGCTTGCTCAAGCTTCTCTTCCCCTTGATGCTTGATACTTGTAATGACACTGAGATGGTTGAGTCCCACAAAAGAGCATCTGATATCTGTTGGGTCTACCCCTAATTTTTCAGCAGCATCATAAGTCATATTAATCGGTACATTACAAAGCCCTATTGTCTTCACT
>JBOFEH010000087.1:0-9897 GCA_051647765.1 Cellulosilyticaceae bacterium
CTACCGGATTAGATGCTTTAATGACTGCTCTTAAATCCTCTATTTGTTTTGCTTCTAAATTATGTTTTGGCACAAGCTGAGCTTGTACTTTGTCTACAAAAAATCTAAAGTCCTTGTTTGTCTCTACGATTTGACTATACGTTTCCCATGGCACAGCATCTTCTAAATCCCCTACCTTGAGGGTAATACTTGCTGGACTAAACGTATAATATGATGTACCTGAGAAGATTGGGGATTGCATTTGTGTTGCTGTAATCGTCCATACTTTCCAAGGTTTCACTACAAGAAGTAGTACGGGTAACATAATCCACAAGAAGTTTGTTGCAATAAACAAGTCGAGCGATACTGTACGGGTATTCACCTTATAGAAGAAAAAACCAAGTAAAGCGACACCAATAACTGTCATGACCTTACTAAATACCGAACGGTACGCCACATACATATTGTATCTAAACATATCCGCTAACTTAAGTTTAACTTGTACCTCTACTGTTTGGGCTATTTCTTTTCCCATTATTTCACCTCTTATTTTTATATTCACTGCCTGTCATTTAGGATTTTTAGCTCCCTACGGCTACAGGTATTATATCATTAATCCAATATAATTTCTATGTTCGCACACACTTATCATAAACCCTAGAGTTGTTTCATACATATAAAGTATAGTTACTCATCCTCACCACCAAAGGAGGGCATATCATGCCAGATAAAGGAAAATCAAAAGGAACAACTTCTAAACCTGCTGCAAAACCTGCCAAAGGCGCTCCTAGTAAATCCGACAACAAAAAAGGCACACCTGCTAAATCTACTAAGAAAAAATAAGTCTACATCAACCAAAAGAGCTATGACGCATCAACTCCTGCGTCATAGCTCTTTTGCTTATGCCATCACTTGGCTCTGAAGTGCTAATTGGTATAAATGATAATAAATACCACGTTGCCCCAGTAAATCCTGATGTGTCCCTGTCTCTCTAATACAGCCTTTGTGCAACACAATGATATTATCCGCATGCTGAATCGTTGATAAACGGTGGGCAACCATAAGTGTTGTACGCCCTTCCATAACTTTTGTAAGCGCATCTTGAATGAGTGTTTCTGTCTCCGTATCAATATTAGAAGTGGCCTCATCTAATATGAATATTTTAGGATCAAACGCCACTGCTCTTGCAAAAGAAATAAGCTGTCTCTGGCCTGTAGAAAGTGTCGCCCCCCTTTCTACCACTTCTTCATCATAACCCTTTGGCATAGCTTCAATAAACTCATGGGCATTGACAAGCCTTGCTGCTTCTTGAATCTGTGCCTTGGTTATCTTCTCTTCTCCTAAACGAATGTTTTTCTTGATATCTCCAGTAAACATGAAGACGTCTTGGAGTACTTGCCCGATTTGCTTTCTAAGTTCTTGGAGCTGATACGCCTTAATATCAATTCCATCAATCAAAATTTGACCTTTTTGGATATCATAGTAACGACAAATCAAGCTAAGGATAGAGGTCTTCCCTGCTCCCGTCGCCCCAACGAAAGCTACTTTTTGACCTTTTTCAATTTTGAATGACACATCTTTTAAGATCCAGTTCTCTTCTTGGTATGCAAACCATACGTTTTTAAACTCAATCTCACCTTTAAAGGTTTCACTATCAACCGCTCTTGTCCCTGTCACAATCTCATTTTCTTCATCTAATACACTAAAGATTTTTTCTGCTGACGCAAGAGCCGATTGCAATACATTAAAACTTTCAGCAAGCTGTTCGATTGGTCCAAAGAAGTCTTTGGTATAAGAAACCATAACAATCAGTGCCCCTACTGTCATAGCACCTTGGAGTACACTTTTTCCACCAATCCATAATACGCCCGCAATCCCTAGACAAGATAAGAAGAAAATAAAGGGTTTAAAGATAGAGAAAGCTACCATTTCCTTAATCCCTGCCTTATAAAGATTGTCATTGATTGTTGTCATCTTAGTAACCTTGGCTTTTTCTCTACCAAACACCTGAATCATACGCATCCCTGATAAATGCTCGGACAAAAAGGAATTCATCTCCGTAATATAGTTACGGGTATCACGGTATGCTTTACGTGAGTAATACTTAAAAATATAAGTTGAACCCACTACAAACGGTACAAGCATCACTACAAAAATCGCTGTAGGAGCATGTGTCTTAAACATCATCACCACAATTCCTATAATAAATAACGTATGCTTAAGGAGATTTACAATGACATTGGTATACATTTCATTAAGAGTCTCTGTATCATTGGTGACACGTGTTACAAGTTTCCCTATAGGATTATCATGATAGTATCTAAACGGCAAGTTAAGCATCTTATCATAAATCTCCCCACGAATCGCCAAAATAATTTTTTGGCCTATCTTTTGGAGGATCAATGCTTGCACATAAGCAAGACCAAAACTCCCTACAAGAACGATAAGAAACAACCCAGCTTGTCCTAAAAGTGGTTTGTAATCTAGAGCTCTTAGCACTTTAAGCTCATCTGTACCTAACATCTGACCTATGTAATTTTGAGTGAGTCCTTGTACCTGTAATTGACCATTATTAATTTGCACACATTGACTATAGGCCTCTGGCGCAAGTTCCTGTATATAGGTCACATCTTCTATAGCTATATCCTCAATCCAAAAATATTGGTTATCGTATTGTAATACCTGAGAGACTTGTGTCTCAGGATCACCTTCTTTGTAGTGTCTTAGCATTTCATCTCTAAATACCACAAAATCAGCATCCGCTGAATCAGCTGCTACAAAAGGCGTCTTATACCCTTCCATAAACAAATCAACTGCATTTCCAATGATCAGTGGTCTTGCAAGATCCAAGAAGGTCCCCATCATCATCATGGCAAACACAACCACAAACAGCCACTTATAAGGCTTAGCATAGGTCAGCAATCGACTTACTAATTTATTATCTTTCACAGTTTTTCCTCCTATGCGTTATGCAACTCTTCTTCTAGTTTTTGTTGTCTAAACATCTCTGCATAAATCCCATCTGCTCCAAGAAGTGTCTCGTGTGTTCCACTCTCTGCAATATGTCCATGCTCTAAAACAATAATGTGGTCTGCATGCTGTACTGTTGAGATACGGTGTGCAATAATCAGTGTTGTTTTATCCTCTCGGCTTTTTCTGAGATTACTTAAAATCGCCTCTTCTGTCTGAGTATCTACCGCTGACAAGGAGTCGTCTAATATCAGAATAGGTGCATCTAGTACAAGAGCCCTTGCAATAGAAATCCTCTGCTTTTGACCACCTGATAACATCGTTCCTCTCTCCCCAACAACCGTTTCATATTGCTCAGGGAAATCTATAATATTTTGATGCACATTGGCATGCTTGGCTGCCACCACCACATTTTCTTTTTCAAAATCCTCTACCCCAAAACCTATATTATTAGCAATCGTATCACTAAACAAGAAGTGGTCTTGTGGTACGTACGCAATATTTTGTCTGACACTCTCAAGAGAGGCCTCCATAATATCTTGTCCATCAAAGAAAATCGTTCCTTTTGGTGCATTATACAGTCTTAATAGCAAACTCACTAGTGTTGATTTACCACTACCTGTACGCCCTAAAATAGCTAAAGTCTGTCCTGCTGGCAAGTTAAGGTTCACTTGGTCTAACCCGAGCTGATAATTATCTGGGAAATTAAAACTTAGATTTTTGATAGTTAATTCTCCCTTAACCAGTGGCATCTGTGCTACATTTTCCTCATCTTTGACTTCTGGCTCCTCAGATAAGACTTCTTGAATACGCCTAATGGATGCCATCCCCTGCGCAAAAATATTAATCCCCATGGCAATAGCTTGCATTGGCCAGCTGAGCATCAATATATACTGATTAAATGCCACAAATTGTCCTATCGTAATCTCATTAATCATGGTTAAGTACCCACCATATCCAATAGAAATTAAGAGACTTAAACCTACTAAGAGTACTGTAGCAGGTCCCATAATAGCAGCTATTTTGGCAAGCTTGAGATTTTTGTCGTAATTATCTTGGCTAATATCTCCAAATTCCTTGATATCATAGTACTCCTGCGCAAAAGCTTTAATCACCTTAATCCCTGAGAATGCCTCCTGTACTTTGTCTGATAATACTGCAAAAGCTTGTTGCTTATCTGCAAAGCGGCGCTTAACCTTGCCTCCTAAATACCATCCACCAAGACTGATAATTGGCATAGGAATAATAGCCCATAAGGTTAAGCTAAGGTCCACATGAGTGGCCATTCTAAAAATAACCATCATAGTTAAGACAATGGCATCAAATATAACAATCAGACCGCTTCCCATCATCATACGAATCGCATTGAGGTCATTGGTTGCATAAGCCATGAGATTTCCTGTTTTGTGTCTATTAAAATAGTTAAGGTCCAATGTCACCCATTTTTCAAACAGTTTATTCCTCACATCTGTCTCTACTTTTCTAGCGGTCCCCACCAAGAAACATCGCCAACCAATACGTCCAAGAACAAGTACTACCGCTGTTCCCATGAGAAACATAATCTGAATGCCGATCCCCTCTATACTCATACTCCCGTCTTTGATTCCATCTGTTACATTCCCCGTAATCTCTGGAATAAACATTTGGATATAATCTACAATAAGTACCAAAACGAGCCCCGCTAAATAGGCCCACTTATGTTTTAAAAAATAATACTTAATCAAATCTTTCTGTGTCATTCTAGTTATACCTCCCTTGTCCTACACAAAATAATAAGCCACCAAAATGGTAGCTTATCGTTTTAATAATTTAATTAAATATTATATTTAAGTTTATAAAAAGTCAATGATTATACAAAGATTACTTAACTTTGATGATTAATATGAACTGTATAGCCACGACCTAATGGTTTAACTCTAAAGTTAGCTTTTTTGAGGAGCCACTCTAAACTCTTGACCTGATTAATAAGTTTGATATTATTTGTTGCTAGTACCTTTTCTACCATTGGGTAAATAGAAGCTTTTTGACTACTTGTTAAGCGATTATCTTTGCAATGACGGTTAATATACTTTAAAGTTGTCAGGATTTGATCAGGTGAAATTGTTTGCTCATCCATCAGTACGACTGTATATTCTTTATTACGGGTGCCTCTTGGATAGGCATCTTTAAAGAACTTAATAAATGGGTTTTGAATCTCCTCTTTTTGAGATTCTTTCTTTTTAAATGCTCCAAGTTGGCCTTGAAGTTCTTTTTTGAGCTGCACAGCAGTATTGGCCTTGACTTGTGCTGCAAACTCATTGATAGCTTGTTCAATATGCTCATAGACTGCACTTACTGCCTCAGCCTCTAACCCTTCTTTACTCTGTTTTTTGATAATGTCAATATACTCTCTGATATTCTTTTTACAATCTAATGGTTTCCCATAAAGCTTCTCATGGATCTCTTTTGCTTGTTGGTTCATGATTTCGCATCCTTATCTTTTCATTTAAATTCCAATTCCCGCTTATTATACCACAAACTCAGACAATGTAGGGGGCCATTACACACTTAATCTGTTCTTCCTCACCGCTTACCCACTCTCTAACTGTCTCGCCCTTTTGTATAGCTGCCTCTGCCATGGCTTCTAATAATTGTGGCACATGCTGTACCTGGGCATCTCCAAAATAGCGGCCTAGCCTAGACTCTCCACTCCCTATATGCCCATCCAAATAGCACCCTACAACATCACACACTGCTTCACCTATTTTTTTCTTTTTCCCTGCAAACCCTATGGCGCTCATAAGATGCATCCCACAACAATTTGTGCATCCTGAAATATGAATTCGAGGGAGTACCCTTTGATAATCTATATGCTCCTCAAAATACGCTTGTATGCTCTTAAGCAGTTCCTGACTCTCTACTATCCCAATTTGGCATGTGGGTACCCCTATACAAGCCACCGAATATTCTAGAGGTGTCTCCCCAGAAAAATCCGCCGTTATCTCTGCTAATTCTTGGGCTTCTTCCTCAGTTAAATGAATCACATACAAACACTCCTCCATCCCTAGCCGTATTTCTGCCTTCGTCGCTTGCTCTATATGTGTTATGATTTTGCATAAATCCTCTATACCTAGTTGCCCTCCCCTAGGATGAATAGACACACTATAGTAGCCTTTTTGTCTTTGAGGTAATATTCTTGACTGCACACTGCTGTTAGGAAGGTTCGACTGTCCGCCCTCACCTCTTGCTATTTGTAACTCCGGCAATGTCGCTTCTTTTTGTACCGCTTCTAAATGCTTTTTGAAGCATAAAGCAAATGCTTCCTCTCCCATCCTTACTTTAATATAACGCACTCTCGCCCGACTACGATTCTCATAGTCGCCTTCTGCCACAAACAGCCTCACCATAGCTTCAAGATAGGCTAGTGTCTCTTCTGGTCTTACCTTCTCTGGATACAACATACCTAGTTCAGGATTTTGCCCTAACCCTCCCCCTATATACAATTTGAAATAAGTTTGCCCATCCTCATCACAACACGCCACAAACCCCATATCTTGCATAGTTCCATGTGCATAATCTGCCTCATTACTCGAAAAGGCCACCTTAAGTTTCCTTGGCAGTTTGTACGTGGTCATGTGCTCCATAAAATACTGGTTGGCTACCATGGCATAAGGCAATACATCAAATGCTTCATACGGGTCTACACCTGCAAGTGGGGAAATAGCAATATTTCTTGGGAAATTCCCACCGCTTCCTCTTGTATAAATCCCCAGCTCTAGTGCCTCTTGCATCACATCACATACTTCATCTATTGTCAGATCATGAAACTGGATAGCTTGCCTTGTTGTTAAATGAATTGTTTTAAGCCCATATTTTTGAGCCATATGATAAACACGCTCTAGCATCACCTTAGTCATAACCCCACAGGGTATTCTCAGTCTCACCATAAACTGCCTACCATCTCGCTGTGCATAGACGCCCATTCCCCCAGATTTTTTCTTGAATGTCATTTTATTCATTTCGCCCCTCAAGAAAGACTGCCCCTCCTGTCTAAATTGTTCGATTTCCTCTCTCAAAGTTTCTCTTACTGTTTCACTCAATTGTACCATAAGTCACCTCGATGATTAATTTTTGCTAATCTTATCATCTGTATCCCCTTGTCTTTTTATGTGATTTTTCAAAAATCCAGCTTATCCCCTTCTTGTCCTTCAAAAATGCTGAAAAACAATCCTCTTATGGCACCTATCTTTTTGTATTTTCCCAAATTGAT
Organism: Cellulosilyticaceae bacterium; assembly: GCA_051647765.1. Taxonomy (GTDB): domain Bacteria; phylum Bacillota; class Clostridia; order Lachnospirales; family Cellulosilyticaceae; genus JBOFEH01. The sequence continues at coordinate 7,199 of JBOFEH010000087.1, forward strand.
AATATTAGATAAAAGACTATACTGTACTTAGAAGCCAGTAAAGTAAGTACTTACTCTCTTGTTTGGAGGTGAACCTTATTGTATGTCAAAAAAAAATGAACACCCTATGACTTCCTGCGAATACCCACTTCAAGATACACCCTTGTCTCCTAAACAAAAAGCTATTTTAGATGCTGCACTAGAGCTCTTTTCAGAAAAAGGCTATTCAGCTACCACTACACTAGAAATCGCCCAAAAAGCACACACCTCTGAAAAAACATTATTTAAATATTTCTCTAGTAAGCAAGCGCTTTTCAATCACATCTTCTATCCTTGCTTAATGAATATCCTCAATCAACCCACACCTATTGACGCTCCCCAAGGCGACTCTCTCTACACCACACTCGCTATCCTTTTCAAAGAAAAAATCAACTTAAGCGACGATAATCCCGAACTTTTCAAGCTCCTTATTCACCAGGTGTTTCATGATGCTCCCTTCCGTCAAGTGTTTCACCACCACTGGGATACACTTTATGCACCCTATCTCCAAGAGAACATAATCCTCTCCGAAGAGAAAAAAGCTTACTATGATATACCTGTGACCTCTAGTTTATCTCGTATTATTTTTAGCCTTATGCTTGGCTATAGTATTAGCAAAAATCTTTTAGCGCCTACAGCTCCCTATGACAACGAAAAAGAAATCCAGCTGATGCTAGATATTCTTTTTGATGGTATGAATGGCCTTTCAAATCCTATTAATTCTAATGTAAAGGAGTAATATTATGAATCCATCTCAAGTTAAATCAACCGCAAAAACACATCTTGGCATGATCATGATTATTTATTTGTTTGGTATTTTTATGGGTGCTCTTGATTCTGGAATCGTCACACCCGCACGTACTGTGATTCAAAATACTTTTTTGGTCTCTGAGCAAAGTGGTATTTGGCTCATCACCATTTACACACTGGCTTATGCTGCAAGTATCCCTGTATCAGGTAAGCTGGCCGATAAATTAGGCCGTAAATATATTTACCTCATAAGCATTTTCCTTTTCGGATTTGGTTCCCTGCTTTGCGGATTATCTGCTGTTGCAGGTAGTTTCCCCTTACTTCTTGTAGCCAGAGTTATTCAAGCTATTGGCGGCGGCGGTATTATCCCTGTTGCAACAGCTGAATTTGGCACCACTTTTCCAACCGAAAAAAGAGGATTGGCACTAGGTCTTGTCGGCGGTGTTTTTGGATTAGCAAATATTTTTGGATCATCTGTTGGCAGTGCTATTCTTGACTTATTTGGCACCAACAACTGGCAGCTTATTTTTTATATTAATATCCCTATTTGTTTGTTCATTATTATAGGCGGACTCATCTATCTCCCTAACACCAAACTTGGTGACGTCAAAAAAATTGATAAAGCGGGAGTCATTCTCATTGTTCTTACGGTTATTTCATTACTTTATGGATTGCGTAATATTGACTTCTTCGACTTCAAAAACACAATCACTTCTCTTGCTGTCTATCCTTTCCTTATTATCTTTATATTGCTCTTACCTGTTCTCATATGGTTTGAAAAAAAGGCAGATGACCCTGTCCTTAATATCTCTTACTTTACCAAACCTCGTATTTTGATTACACTTCTTGTTTCTTTTTTATCAGGTATTGTTATGATGGGTATGGTATTTGTCCCTCAATTCTGTGAGAACCTCCTCAAGGTTCCTACTGGTAAAGGTGGGTATTTCGTTATTATCCTCGGTGTCTTTGCTGGTGTCTCTGCACCGCTTTCTGGTAAGCTCGTAGATCAGTTTGGCTCCAAACGCATCTTATCCGCTGGCTTTATGATTGCTGCTCTAGGATCACTTTTCCTTATTTTTGTAGCCACTCAATACCCCACACTACTTTGCGCAAGCGTAGGCCTTGCACTCATTGGTCTTGGCATTGGTTTTACCATGGGCGCACCGCTCAACTATATGATGCTTGAAAATACTGACGATGCCAATGCAACCTCAGCACTCTCTACACTATCTCTCATTCGCTCTATCGGCACAACCATTGCACCTGCTATTATGATTGGTTTCATCGCCCACGCTGGCAGTAGCATACAAGATAATATACTACCACTATTCCCAAAAACATTAAGCGTTCCACCACTGCCTTATGCCCAAGAACTCACCGACCAATTTCAAGCACTCAAAAACAACCCCAAAATCGGCCCTAGTCTACAAGGCTTTGACTTCCCTGACCTAACCAAAATGGATACTGTCCAAATCCCTATGGCTACAACGACAGGTACATTACCTGATGACCTATTAGAACTTATGAAAACAGCTGATGTCACTAATATCACAGACCGCTCCAAAACTCTTGCTGCCCACATGTTTGATAGCAAAACACCTGAACAGGTAGCATCTATTCAAGACGGCATTCAAAAAGGTATCGACGCACTTGCTCCTATTGCAGCTCACGCCAAAGGAATGGGACCTACACTCACCAAGATGACTGCACTCAAAGACGCTGTCCCCGCCACCTTCGAGACCGCCAAACAAAACTATCTCTCTAGCATTGATAGCATCGCTCCTCAAATTGAAACCCTCTTCCAAGACACACTGAATACTGGTTTCAAAGAAGTCTATACAACCACTGCTATCGGGGCTATTCTCGCTTTCTTGATTTTAATGTTTTATCCAACCAAAGTGCATTAGGGCCTCTCGAAATCACTCTCATTT
>JBOFEH010000088.1:0-5567 GCA_051647765.1 Cellulosilyticaceae bacterium
AGATGCACGTTACGAAGATGAAGAATTATTAAAAAAAATGTTGACAGAAACTATAAAACGCTTAAATACCACATACTTAGAACAAAAATTAAGGACATCTACGGATATCAAAGAAGTACAAAGTTTACTTTCTAAGAAAAAGGTATTAGATGCATTGTATATTGAGTTTATAAATGGTTAGAATAGTAGACAGGAGAAAGGATTGATTTATGGTGAAAGACGACACGCAACAACAAAAAGTAACTTTTAGAGCAAGACTAGAGCAACTTTTAGTATTAGCTAAGGAGAAAAAAGGGGTTCTTGAACAAAGTGATATTTCAGATACCTTTGCAGACCTTGAAATCGACCCTGCTAAGATCGAACAGATTTATGAATATTTAGAAGCTCAAAGCATAGATATTATTGGTAATATCAATGATATAGATGAAGAAGAAGAAGAAGAAGAGAATGAGATTGATTTTACTTTACCTGAAGGGATTAGTATAGATGACCCTGTGAGAATGTACCTTAAAGAAATTGGTAAGGTACCTTTATTATCAGCGGACGATGAAATCAAATTAGCACAACGTATGGAAAACGGTGACCAAGAAGCTAAGAAAAAGTTAGCGGAAGCCAACTTAAGACTTGTTGTTAGTATCGCGAAACGTTATGTTGGACGTGGAATGCTTTTCTTAGACTTAATTCAAGAAGGAAATTTAGGTCTCATTAAAGCTGTTGAAAAATTTGATTACCGTAAAGGTTACAAGTTCAGTACTTATGCAACTTGGTGGATTAGACAAGCTATTACAAGAGCTATTGCTGACCAAGCAAGAACAATTCGTATTCCGGTGCATATGGTAGAGACGATTAACAAATTAATGCGTGTATCAAGACAACTTCTTCAAGAATTAGGGCGTGATCCACAGCCAGAAGAGATTGCAAAAGTAATGGATATGCCAGTAAGTAAAGTGCGTGAAATTATGAAGATTTCACAAGAACCAGTATCTTTAGAGACACCAATTGGTGAAGAAGAAGATAGTCACTTAGGAGACTTCATTCCAGATGATGATGTACCAGTACCAGCTGAGGCGGCAGCGTTCACATTACTTAAAGAGCAATTAATCGAAGTCTTAGACACCCTAACAGAACGTGAACAAAAAGTACTACGGTTAAGATTTGGTTTAGATGATGGTAGAGCGCGTACACTTGAAGAAGTAGGTAAAGAGTTTAATGTAACACGTGAACGTATCAGACAAATTGAAGCTAAAGCGCTTAGAAAATTACGTCATCCAAGTCGTAGCAAAAAATTAAAAGATTACTTAGAGTAGGAGTTGATTTCATCAACTTCTATTTTATGTATATACGAAGAATTATACATTCAATTTATAACTTAAAGAGGTGTTTGTGTGCAACTATCAAATAGATTATTTCATATGGCAAAACTTGTAGAGGCTGGTGAGCGTGTCGTAGATGTAGGGACAGATCATGGGTTTATTCCTATCTATCTCACAACTCATGACATATGCAGCTATTGCATTGCAGGAGATATCAACAAAGGGCCACTAGACAATGCAAGAAAACATATGGAGAAATACAATGTGCAAGGGATAGACCTAAGACTTGGCGGTGGGCTCAGTCAAGTCAAACATGAGGATCAAATCAATACAATCATTATTGGTGGTATGGGTGGTCCGCTTATAATAGATATTTTAAGAAATGATTCCGAAATTGTAAAGGGGGCTACACGTCTTATTTTACAACCACAGAATCATGTAGGTGATGTACGTCGCTATATACACAGTATAGGTTTTAAGATTAAAGAAGAGTCTTTTATTAAGGATGATGGAAAATATTACACAATTATTCATGCGATTCCAGGAACACAGCAGTATGAACATGAATATGAGTATGAATATGGTAAGCTATTGTTACAATGCCCAAATGAGTTGTTTATAGAGTGGATGAACTATAAACAAACAGTATTTACTCAGATTTTTGATAAATTAGAACAGACACAGACGGAACAAACAAGAGAACGTCAAGCGTCTTTAGAGAAGGAGTATCTCGTTTATAGGGAGGCGCTCAAATGTATACAGTAAAAGACATTGTGCAGACATTAGAGCAGATGGCTCCAAGTGGGCTTGCAGAAGGTTGGGATAACGTAGGCTTGTTAGTTGGGAGTCGTAAGACGCCAGTTAATAAGGTGCTCTGTGCACTGGATCTTAATGAGGCAGTACTAGAAGAGGCCATTAGACAAGAGGCGCAGTGTATTGTGACACATCATCCTTTTATCTTTTCGGCACTTAAAAGGCTAGACTTAGATACACCTAAAGGCCACATTATTGCACAACTTATTAAGCGGGATATAGCAGTGTATAGTATGCATACGAATCTGGATATTGTGACTAATGGAATTAATGACGTGTTGTGTGAAAAGCTAGGTATAACAGAAACTCAGATTCTTCATAAAACGTATACAGAAGCCTTGTCTAAGCTTTGTATCTATGTTCCTAAAAGTCATGCAGAAGCCGTAAGAGCATGTCTGATTACGCATAATAACTATGCTATTGGGAACTATACAGGTTGTACGTTTACAAGTGAAGGGCAAGGGACCTTTGTTCCACTTGTTGGTGCAAAGCCTTATATTGGGGAACAGGGTAGATTAGAAGAAGTAGAGGAAGTGAAGTTAGAGTGTCTTGTGCGGGCTAAGGACGTGCGTCAGTTACTTGGGCATATTAGTAAAGTACATCCTTATGAAGAGATTGCATATGATGTATTTGAGCTTCAGAATATCGGCCAGCCTGAGGGATTAGGTCGTTATGGCAATATTGAGCCGATGACGGTAGCCCAATTTGCTCAAAAGATAAAAGAGCGATTAGGTGGTATTTCTGTCAGGGTAGTAGGCAATCTTGAACAACAGATCAAAACAGCAGCGGTTTGTTCTGGAAGTGGCAGTTCTTTTATTGGGGATGCAGCACAAGTTGCCGATATTTATATTACAGGAGATGTTAAGTTCCATGAAGCACAACAGGCTTTAGATAAAGGGTTATGTGTTATAGATATTGGACATTATGCATCTGAGAATATCATAATGCCAATATTGGCTCAGCGTTTGATGGTGAAGCATCCCGATTTAGAGGCCATCCCATCAACAGTTGATGCAGAGGTGTTTCAAACCATTTAGATAGCATGAGGGGGCAAGGCTATGAGTCAGTTAATCAACGTTCATTTGAAAGACGGTCAGGTAACACAGGTGTCACAGGGGACAACATTATACGAACTCGCTACGATGTACCAAAAAGACTTTAAGACACCTATTACGCTAGCACGGGTAGGAAATCGTTTCAAAGAACTTTATACACCCATACAAGAGGATTTAGAGTGTGTAAGCTTTTTGGATTTATATGATAAGGATGCCATGAGGGTCTACCAGCGTACCACAACATTTGTTATGCTTGTGGTGGCTAAGAAGCTGTTTCCAAGTACGCAAGTACGTGTTAACCATCATATTGCAGGAGGTTATTATTGTGAGTTTGCAGATAGTGACTATGCCACAGATGAGAATGTACGTGCTATAGAAGTGGGTATGAAGGATTTGGTCCATAGAGAACTGCCTATTGTCAAATCTACGCTCCCTATCCATGATGCGATGAAATACTTTGAAGATGAGCACATGTTAGACAAAAAAGAGCTTTTTAAATACCGTCGTACATCTACAATTAATCTCTATGTTCTTGAAGGGGTCAAAAATTATTTTTATGGGTATATGGTACCTAATACCAAGCATCTTCAACAATTTGGGTTGATTCCTTACGAAAATGGTTTCATTCTACGTTTTCCAGGAGAAGTAAATCCTACCGAACTTGCAGTATTTGAGCCACAATCTAAATTGTCAGAGGTCTTTAGAGAATCTGAAAGATGGGCTAGAATTTTAGGGATAGATATTGTAGCATCCCTCAATGATACCATAGCCAAAGGGCAGTTAGATGACTTGGTACGGGTGTCTGAAGCACTTCATGAGAAGAAGATTGCACAGATTGCAGACCAGATTAGTAGTAAACCAGCAACAAGGTTAGTGTTGATTGCAGGGCCATCATCCTCAGGCAAGACGACATTTGCCCAAAGGTTGTGTATCCAATTACGTGTCAATGGTCTAACCCCACATGTGATTTCTATAGATGATTATTTTGTTAATAGAGAGCATACGCCTAGAGATGAAAAAGGAGACTATAATTTTGAGTGTCTAGAAGCTATTGATACAACGCTCTTTAATGATCATATGAACCGATTGATTCATGGTGAATGTGTAGAAATCCCAAGTTTTAACTTTAAGACAGGCCAGCGTGAATACAAAGGACATACATTAGCCTTAGGTTATGAGGATGTTTTGGTTGTTGAAGGGATACATGGCCTGAACGAAAAACTCAGTTATGCTGTTCCTAAAGAGAATAAGTTTAAGATTTACGTGAGTTGTTTGACGCAGCTTAATGTAGATTACCATAACCGTATTCCAACTACAGATACAAGACTGATTAGACGTATGGTGAGAGATAATGAATATCGTGGGATTGATCCAGAGCGCACACTTGCTTTGTGGGCATCTGTACGAAGTGGAGAGGGGCTTAATATCTTCCCATTCCAAGAAGAAGCAGACGTGATGTTTAATACAGTATTGCTCTATGAGCTTGCAGTGCTTAAACAAAAGGCAGAGCCGCTCCTATTTAGAGTGAGTAGAGATTCTGAGTATTATGGAGAAGCAAAACGCCTACTCAAGTTTTTAGAATATTTCTTAACAGCAGATCCAACCCATATTCCAAATAACTCTATTATTCGAGAGTTTATAGGTGGGAGCTGTTTTCATTAGTTGACATTTGTCAAAATGTATGATAATCTAATGAAGTTGTAAGTAAGTCAGACAGTCGCAAGTGCAAGTGCCGAAAGGCCGTACTTGAGGAACGTCCGAGCTCCATAGAGCAGGGTGCTGGATAACCCCCAGTGGAGGCAACTCTAAGGATAGTGCAACAGAAATAAACCACCTATCCCCATGGATAGGAAAGGGTGGAAAGGCGAGGTAAGAGCTCACCGTCTTTCAGGTGACTGAAGGAGCCATGTAAACCCCACCTGGAGCAAGGCCGGAAAAAGACATATGTAGTTGCTCGCTACGTCTTAGGTAGGTCGCTAGAGTGTACTGGCAACAGTGCGCGTAGATAGATGACTGTCATGATACAGAACTCGGCGTATAGACTTGGTTACAACAAACCTTTATAGCTCAGTGCTTTCAGCATTGAGCTATTTTACTTATAGGCCTGTATTTTGCAACCGGTGTCTCTACGCCGGGCGGTATAAGTGATTTACAATTGGACTCTTCGAAAAGTTTATAGAACTATCTTAATACAATTTTAGAGTTATATCAAGTATGAATTAGGGGAAGTAATAAAGAATCTAGAAAACACCAAAAGAACCCTCTATCACTAAGGTTCTTTTAGTGTTTTCTATATTCTTTATAAGTAACCATCATTCATACTTGATATAACTCCAAAATTGTATTAAGATAGTTCTATAAACTTTTCGAAGAGTCCAATTGTAAA
>JBOFEH010000089.1:0-8329 GCA_051647765.1 Cellulosilyticaceae bacterium
GTATCTGCTTGAAGTAATACATTAGCCCCTTTAAAGCTACCTGCTTCAATCTCTGTTAAGACACGTGTCACGTTAGCATCCATCACTTTAAGTGCTGATGTTAAAATAATATTTGATTCTCCATTTACACCATCATCAAATTGATCGACGTCACAACCAATTACTTTCACATTACCTGCTTCTTTTGCTGCTGTGAAAACGCCATTACCTGAGCCACCTGCTGCTACAAATAAGATATCAACGCCTTCTTTAATTAGAGCATTGCCAAGTACTTTGCCTGTTGCTTCATCTGCAAAATCCCCTACGTAATTCCCACCAACATTAGCACCTGTTACATCTGTACCTGCATAAGACGGCATTTCAACACACTCTACAGATTTGCCCCATACTTCATTCACATAGTTAACACCACTTTCAAAGCCATATTGGTAGTTAACATTTGAAGGGAATGCAATCCCATTTACAACAGCTACTTTATTTGTTTGTGTTTCAAGAGCTGCTGCAACCCCTGCGAAGAAACCACTTTCTTGCTCTGCAAATATCATTGAATAAACGTTTTCAAATGAAGTTGTCCCATCTACTTCTGCTGGTTCACTATCGATTAAGATAAATTTCTTATCTGGGTTCTCTGCTGCAACACTAGAGATTCCTGCAAATTGGAAGCCTGGTGTCACAATCACATCATAATCTGCTACAACATCTCTCACTGCTTGAATACATGCTGCCACATCACCTGTTGTTTCTTGGATTGCTTTTACTGTACTATTTGGACTAGCCCCAATAAAATCCAAAATACCATTGTAGTTATTCTCATTGAAGTTCCCATCGTCTACACCTGATGGGCTTGTGATAATTGCAATTTTAAGACCCTCAGCTCCTGCTTCTACACCAGCATTTGTTTGATCTGCTGGTTTTTGTTCGCTACCAGCACCCGTACACCCTACTAATGTTGTCATCACCATCATACCTACCATGAATAAACTAAGTAATTTCTTTTTCATCTCGCATCTCCCTATTTTTTCTATATTTTTTATGCTTTCTCTATTAATTGTCTAAATGCTGCCCTATATAATGTTTGGCTACCTCTAATACAAACGTTTGACACGCCTGGCCTGTTGATGGGTCAAACTCTTCCATATGTATTTCATTATTAGAAAGTATTCTGATACATAAAAACGGAATGCCATAACATGCTGCTACTTGTGCTACTGCAGCCGCTTCCATCTCTTCTGCCGAAGTCTCAAGTGTTTCATTGAGCCATAAAATACGGTCAATTTCTTTGTTCCACAAGTCAGCTGAACCAATAACACCCTCAACAACTTGACCTTGTTTGTAAGATGCCCCAATCGTTCTTGCACTTCTTAACAACGCTTCATGTGCCTCAAATGCCTCCACATACTCCCATTCTTTGGTCTCTGGATGTCTCATCTCAAGCGCCATCGGCTCCCAAGTTGTTGGCATAATACCCTCACCCTCTGCCTTAAATGGTGTCTTAAAAGCACTAAGGTTGACAACTTTTTTTGCAATGACCAAATCTCCTGTATGAAGCTTTGGGTCATGTCCACCCGCTGTTCCCTGATTGATAATAGCAGCTGGTTTGAAATGTTCGATAGCCAGTGCCGTAGATGCCGCCGCATTTGTCATTCCTATACGTGTTCGTGAAATGACAACAGGCCATCCCTCAATATACCCTTTGGTATATTGCCAAACACCTAAAGTTATTTCTTCTGGATTTTCAAGAGCCTCTATGAGTATTTTAGTTTCTTCCTCCATGGCACCTTGAATTAATAAGTCTCTATTCATAACGTCCTCCCGAACAATAAACTCTAGTTTATTTTTATTTACTCATTGATTATATCGACATATTTTGAGCCTGTCAATTATTTTTCGAACTTTTTATAGTTTTTATATTTTATAGTTCGACATATGCCAATAAATAATCTGTGCCTCATCGATTTCCCCCTTATCAAGCGCCACACGTCCCCCCTTCTCTTCCTCTTCAGCGCCTTGGCTACGCAAGACCTTCTTTGCAGTTTCTATTTCGTCTTCACTTTCCATGAGCAATGTCCCCGTAATCCTAGTACCTCTTAAGCGATAAAGTTTGATACCGCCCTTAGGTACAGGTGCCACCATAAAATGCTCCTCATTGGCCAAGCTAAAGGCTATAGCTTCTTTTCGCACACCTAGCCGTTTGAGCACATTTAAGTAATCTCTGTACTTTGTGGCTTTTTCAAAATCTAATGTTGCAGATGCTTCGTACATTTGTGTCTGATAATAGTCAATGATTTGGGAATCTTGTCCTTCCAAAAAAACAATAGCTTGTTTGATTTTATTTTTATATTCTGGGGTTAAAACCACTTGGTCACAAGGTCCTAGACACTGCCCCAAACGATAAGTTAAACACCCCTCTTTTGCCATAGGCTCCTTGCAACTTGCTAGTCCATAATACCCATTGATAGCCGCTGCTCCCGTACTCAGCAAATAGGGGATATCAAAAGGCCCAAAATACGCCCCCTCTTCCCCTCTCTCATACGCAACTTCCATACGTGGCAACGGACTATTTGGATCAATCCAAATATAGCGATACTTCTTGTCTTGTTTGAGCAACGTATTATAAATCGGTTTAAACTGCTTAATCAGACGGCACTCTAGGAGGAGTGCATCGAGCTCCGTATCCGTCTCAATCACCTCAAAATGATCAATATGTTTGATTAGCCGCTTAACCTTTGTAGGTTTATTGTTTTGGCTCTTTGCAAAATAAGAGCTTACTCTGTTTTTTAATGCCTTAGACTTGCCCACATAAATGGTATTCCCTAGTGCATCCTTCATCAAATACACCCCTGGTAGTAATGGGAGCGCTTTCGCCTGCTGTCTTAATGCCTCTACTGTCATGATTTTAGCTCCTTTATAATCTTTATTTAAATCAGCATACAACTTCTTAGTACAAACAGCCACCCTGTTAAGGTAAAAGCACTAGCAAGTGTTGTGAGCGCAACAACACTTGATGTCAACGTGCCTTCATGTTGTAAGTTACGTGCCATAATAAAACAAGATACCGTTGTGGCACCTCCTAACATCACCAATAGCGCCACCAGCTTCTCTTGTCTAAACCCAAGTCCAATAGCAACCGGCAAAAACATCCCCGCAAAGACAATCAGTTTGAAGAAAGAACATAATATAGCAGGCTTGATACTAGCCTTTGTCTTTTTAAAATCAAATGTTGCACCCAATGTCATGAGACCTAGGGGCGTTGCCGTTCCTGCTACACTCTCTACAGTCTTCCTCATGATCTCTGGTTGCTCCAACTTCAGCACAGACCAGATAAACCCTATTGCAATCCCTATGATAATAGGGTTTGTCACCACCTGATACAAAGTCTCCTTGATGACTTTGATGCCCACATCCCCACCATTTGGCTTCATTCTATTAAGGATGATAACCGCTGCAATATTGTAAAGCGGCACAGACCCCACAATCATGAGGGCTGCTGGTCCTGCTTTGCCATAGATATTCTCCACAAAAGCACACCCTAGTAGGGCTGCACTACTTCTATAAGCCGCCTGAACAAACTCTCCCCTAATAGACTGGTCTTTGACAAGTTTTGCCCCACCTAGTGCTACCAAAATACTGAGCAGTGATGCCCCAAAACAAAATACAACAAATAGCGTATCCCATGTCGCATAAAAATCTGCTGTTGAAAGCTCCTTAAATACTAGGACAGGAAGCCCCACCTTAAATACGAATCCGTTCAGTTTATGAGCAAATGTATCTTCAAACATGCCTAATCGCCTTAAAAAATAGCCTATAACCATCAATAAAAATATAGGAATCGTTGCATTCAGGCTAAACATCAAGTTTTCCATTTAATATCCCCCTTTTATTTCTTCTATACTATGAGACTCATTATATCAGAATCATTTGTTTTTTTATACAAGGTAAAAGGTCTACTTTAGAGCACTATTTACACACTCCAAAGTAGACCTTTTAGGCTATAGATTTTGCTATTATTCCGTAGCCACCTCTGGCTCTATCTCTCTTTGTTTTGCATCCTCATCTCCCACGACTTTAAACACGATGAGCATCGCAAAGACAATCATAATCACATCTGTAATCGGTTGAGCATAAATAAAACCATTAAATCCTGCCAACTTATTAAGGACAATAAGAAGTGGTGCATAGAGTATACCCTGTCTTGCAACAGACAGAATCAGTGCTGCAACAGCTTTCCCCATGGCTTGTACACTTGTTGTAGTGACCATCTGACCGCCTACAAATGGTAATGAAAACACAAGGGCTCTTAGAATCATCGTCCCAATAGCAACTGTATCTTCATCTGGAGTGAAAATACCAATAATCCCACTTGCAAAAACACTAAAGAGAACAGCTAATCCTACACCTATAATAGAAGTAATCATAATGCCTTTTTGGATAATTTCTTTGACACGGGCGTGATTTTTGGCTCCATAACTAAATCCTACTAATGGCTGACATCCCGCTGCAAACCCCATAAAAACAAACGTCCCAATAGTCATGACTTTCATAGCAACACCCATCCCCGCTACAACCAGTTCTCCATAGCTGATGGCTATATTATTGGCAATAATCGTCGCAAAACTCATAAGCATCTGATTGAGTGATGCAGGTACACCAATCTTAAAAATCTCACTATAAATCACTTTGTCAAACCCAAATAACTTTGGCTTAATACGCAGTAAAGTTTTTCCTTTTGCAAAGCTTACAATATAATAAACAAGCCCAAGGAAATTCCCAACTACTGTAGCCAATGCTGCTCCAACAATCCCCAAATCTAACCCAAAAATAAAAATAGGGTCAAGGATAATATTGACAACCGTTCCTATCATCATTCCAATCATCGCTTTCATGGCATCACCTTCTGCACGCAAAAGCTGACCAAAAGCATAATTACACATCACCGCAATACTTCCCATAAACATGATCCCAACATACTGCTTGGTATACTCAAAAGTAGCCTCTGTTGCCCCTAACATTCCAACAATAGGTTTAATAGCCAATAAGCCGCCTATGGTTACAACAATACTTAACACAATGAGCAATCCCGTTGCAATCGTTGTGACACGGTGCGCTTCCTCATAGTCCTTGTTTCCTAAACATCTTGAAATATAAGAGGATGCCCCCGTACCAATAATACCTGCTATTGCCATAAGCATCATAAATACTGGGAGCGCCATATTGGACGCGGCCAACTGATTGGTATCTCCTAATCTCCCAATAAAGAACGTATCTACCAAATTATAAAACACTTGCACCATCATTCCCATGACCATAGGAATAGACATTTTGAAAATAGCCTCTACCACAGGGGACTCGCTCATGAGTCTCATTCTTTTGTTTTCCATTTCACCTTCACTCCTTAAATTCTCTTGCAAATTCTGCAAGGGTATGTACGGCTTCTTTGACTGCCTTCAAAGTACACGCCTCACAATTTGCAAACATTCTATCAATATGTTCCTCTCTATGTCTGACAAGCATCTTGGCAATCTCCTGCCCCTCACACGTCATCTGAAGAGAAATTTTACGGCGGTCTTTGGTGCTACGCACACGCTGCAAATAACCTTTTTGGATCAAACTATCTACAACTGTTGTAAATGATCCTTTCTCTAGCCCTACCTCTTCACTAATCTGCGACATGGTATTATCTTGATACTTTGCTACTGCTACAAGGACATTAATCTGAGTCTTATTCATGTCATGATACACGCCTACACCATTACAATCCTTAAAAAAACTTCTCATAAATTGGTGCAATACATCCACATCGTCTAAAAACTGCTGTTCTTTCATCATTCACCTCCAAATACTTAGAAAAAATATATTTAGATTTCTAACTATTAGTATACACCTTTTTTATATTTTAGGGAAGTTCGCATTTTGCACTCTTAACAAAAAAATAAGTCTAAACACCTTCCCTTCTCGGTGCTTAGACTTCTTTTGGCTTCCTTCTATCTAGAAATCTACCTCTGTATCATAATAACAACACTTCAGTAATTTTTCCATTTCTTCTTGGTTTGGTTGTCTTGGATTAGATCCTGTACAAGCATCAAGTATCGCATTGGCTGCAATCTCTGGTAACCGCTCTAAGAATACCTCTTCTGGTACGAAACCACACTCTGCGAAATAACTATCTTCTCCGTAATGCTTGATACATTGAGGTATATTTAACACCTCATTCATCTCACGAAGGTATCCAATCAGTGCATCCACCTTCTCACCCACTGTATTTCCTCCTAATTGCATACAATCTGCAATCTGAGCATAGCGCATAGCTGCTGTTTGATCTTTTGCATTAAAGGCAATAACTTTTGGTAAGTACATGGCATTGGCTGCACCATGAATAATATGTGCACCACAATCAGCAAAGGCCGCACCTGTTTTGTGTGCCATAGAGTGAACAATGCCAAGTAATGCATTAGAGAATGCCATACCTGCTAAACACTGTGCGTTATGCATGCTATCACGCTTAGTCATATCTCCTTCATAAGAATTGACCAAATCCTCTTGAATCATTTTGATAGCAAATAACGCTAATGGATCTGTATAAGCACAGTTTGCTGTAGACACATAAGCCTCAACGGCATGTGTCATGGCATCCATTCCTGTATGTGCAACGAGTTTTTTAGGCATTGTCTCAGCAAGTTCTGGGTCTACAATCGCCACATCTGGTGTGATTTCAAAATCAGCAATTGGGTATTTTACCCCTTTTGCATAATCTGTAATAATAGAAAAAGCTGTGACTTCTGTTGCTGTTCCAGAAGTTGATGGGATAGCACAAAAACGTGCTTTTTTACGTAGTTTAGGTAATCCAAACACCTTGCACATGTCTTCAAAAGTAGTCTCTGGATACTCGTATTTAATCCACATCGCTTTGGCTGCATCAATTGGAGAACCGCCTCCCATTGCAACAATCCAATCTGGTTCAAAAGCAAGCATTGCCTCTGCACCTTTCATAACAGTCTCTACAGAAGGGTCTGGTTCAATCCCCTCAAAAAGCTCTACTTCCATACCTGCTTCTTTTAAATAATCTACCACGCGGTCAAGGAAGCCAAACTTCTTCATACTGCCTCCACCAACGCATACCATTGCACGTTTTCCTTCAAAACCCTTGAGTGCTTCTAAAGACCCTTTGCCATGATACAAATCTCTTGGTAATGTAAATCTTGCCATATAAATACCCCCTTAGTATGTACTGACTACAATGTTTTACTTTGATATAATTTTAACATTCCTTAAGGTATCCTAGTAATATAAAATAGGCATACCATTATATACATAATGATATGCCCTTCTCTTTAGACACCAAATGCCACCTCATTCTTGGCAGCATAAAGGCTATTAATAAACTTTTTATCTAACTCACTTAAAAAATACCCTTTTGGATACACCAATAAATCTTTGTAAGTATTACCAGCATAGTCACAATCACACTGCACCAAGTTATAGCGGTCTAACATATCTTGTGGAATAGTAGACACCCACATATACATTGTCTTAATATTGGCAAGCAGTTCAAATTGATTAGCCCGCTCATAGAGGTAAACTCGTTTTTTGAGTGTCTTTTCTTCTAATCTTTCCCCTTTTTCTGTCCCCAAATAAGGAATGATTGTATCTCCGTGAACAATTTCTGTATACTCACTCAGCTTTTTACGGCTGATGCTCTGACTATTGGCTAAGGGATGGTCCTTTGACATGAGCACTTTATAGGCAAACTCCCATACCATTTCGACACATAGGTTTTTTTCTGCTATATAATTTTGGAAATACTGCTCATAGAGCGTTTGATACCGAATAATGCCTAGATTAAACTTCCCCTCCACCAAATGACTAATCGTTTGAATAGAGTTTGTTTCCTGTATATTGATACTCATTGCCTGAGCATGATCTAGCTGGGCAACAAAGTTTGTAACAGCCCTTGATATATAGCTCCCCCTTGGCATACAGAGATTGAAGCTTTGTATGCTCTGCTGGTCCATATCAGCAATCGCCTCGATCTTATCTAATTGCCTCACAATATTATGAGCATACTCTAGAAAGAGCCTACCCTTATCAGTAGGAATAACCCCCTTGGAAGTTCTCTCAAAAACTGCAAAACCAAGAGTGTCCTCCATCTCTTTAATAGCCTTACTCAAATTAGGCTGTGCCATGAATAAGTTTTCTGCCGCTTGAGTAATAGAGTGTACCCGCTCCACTTCAATGGCATATTTATAAAACATGGTATTCATATCCTATAGTCCCCCTTACGCCTCTAGTCATCCCCTATTGATTTAATGAATCCGCTTTATAGTGACGCATT
>JBOFEH010000090.1:0-3729 GCA_051647765.1 Cellulosilyticaceae bacterium
CACACGTTGAGTACGAAACTCCAGCTCGTCACTACGCACACGTTGACTGTCCAGGACATGCTGACTACGTTAAAAACATGATCACAGGAGCTGCTCAAATGGATGGAACTATCCTTGTTTGTGCTGCTACAGATGGTCCAATGGCTCAAACTCGTGAGCATATCTTATTATCACGCCAAGTTGGTGTTCCATACATCGTTGTTTTCTTAAACAAATGTGATATGGTAGATGATGAAGAATTATTAGAATTAGTTGAAATGGAAATCCGTGATTTATTAAATGAATACGAATTCCCAGGCGATGATACTCCAATCATCCGTGGTTCAGCTCTTCAAGCTCTTAATGATCCAATGGGTTCATGGGGAGATAAAATTGTTGAATTATTCGAAATCATTGATGAGTACATCCCAACTCCAGCACGTGACGTTGAAAAACCATTCCTTATGCCAGTAGAGGACGTATTCTCTATCACAGGTCGTGGAACAGTTGCAACTGGTCGTATCGAGTCAGGTATTCTTAAAGTTCAAGATGAAGTTGAACTTGTAGGTATTCATGAAGAAACTCGTAAAGTAGTTTGTACAGGAGTAGAAATGTTCCGTAAACTTCTTGATCAAGGTGAAGCTGGAGATAACATTGGAGCACTTCTTCGTGGTGTTCAAAGAACAGATATCGAGCGTGGACAAGTATTATGTAAGCCAGGTTCAATTACACCTCATACAAAATTCACTGCTCAAGTATACGTTCTTAAAAAAGAAGAGGGTGGACGTCATAAGCCATTCTTCTCAAACTACAGACCACAGTTCTACTTCCGTACAACTGACGTAACTGGAGTAATCCAATTACCAGAAGGAACAGAAATGTGTATGCCTGGTGACAACATTGAAATGACAATCGAGTTAATTCACCCAATCGCTATGGCTCAAGGTTTACGTTTCGCTATTCGTGAAGGTGGACGTACAGTTGGTTCAGGTGCTGTTGCATCAATCATCGAATAATAAATTATTTGATATAAAAAGAGAGTACATCTAATGATGTACTCTCTTTTTGCTATAATTAGAGAGTAGGAACATTAGGTGGAATACATGTATCAGGGATAGACGTGCTAGCCTTTTTGCGCAGTATCTCAGAAGTTGTGACAGTACCTGCACCAAGTAAACCTAAAATATAGCCAATATAATCTAATAAATCTGTAGATACATCTGAAGCTGATTGCGTTAAAAGTAAGGAGGCTTCAAGGCTGGGAAGAGAATAAATAGAACCATAAACGGTATCGCCAGTATAATCTACAAAGGTATTTGAATCACTATAGGTAATAGCAGATTTGATAGTATCAACATCTAATCTAAGTTTTGAGTTATCAGTAGATTTAGTTCTAGAAGTAGCAAAAACTAGGCCGCTACTGTCAATTAAATAGCCTGTAATACTTATATCTATTTCAGCTAAGGGAGCTAAAATACGAGGAAAGAAAGAAGGATCTAGTGTAGCAACTAATACAGCATGAGCTTGAGAATGGGATTGATGGTCTAATATAGGAAACGCAAATTGAACACTAGCTGTGTTTGTACTATCTTTATTATAATAGTATCCCCATTGTCCGGAAAATGCCGAAGTAATATGAGAGGTGCTTGTAATGCCATCGTATGAATTGTTATTAATCCCATAAACAGTATTTAGATCTTTATCTACAACAAAGATATTAGAGCAGACATTAGGATTATAACGATTAAAGAGACCAATACTTGTGCTAATGCCTGTTGGATCAAGTAATTCAAATTCTGAGGAATTAGCTAAAACCTGAAGGGAGTAGACTAAAGAGGAAGTTGATACAGAGATATTAGAGTAAATAGTAGAACCTATTGCAGAAAGAGCTTTTTGAGTGTTGTTAGTTAATAACCCAGAATTAACATTCTGAGAGACTACACCTGTAAGTACTGATGGAAGTACAGTAAGAGACACATAAATGAGTGTCCTTGTAGTAGAAGGAGAAAGCCTTGGTAGGTTCATAATACAATACATCCTTTCTATAATTTAATTTCCAATAACTGATACTTTTCTTTCGAGCAAAATAAGAATATAATTCATAATATGAATTGAAACCTCATAAAGCAACAAATATGAAAAAAATAGTAGATAAATAAAAGAAAAAACTACTTGATTTGTAAAAAAATATAGTGTATAATCATTTATGTTGTGACATTGATAATGATGATTCGGAAGGTTGCTACCTACAAGATAGGTAATTTCCGAGGAGTGAATGTCCGGTTCAAGAAACTAGGCGACAAGGTCACTGTACTAAATATTAAGGATTCATATAGGGCATTCCTCTAGTTTGTGAGTAATCATAAATTAGGGACAAGCATGTATATGAAACACCTGGATGTGTGTACAGTCACCACTGGTCGTACTGATTTCAAAAAAGTACGAGAAGGAGGGGACTTTTTTTATGGCAAGCCAAAAAATTCGTATTACTTTAAAAGCTTACGATCACAAATTAATCGATCAAACAGCTGAGCAAATCGTTGAAATTGCTAAAAAAACTGGAGCAAAAGTTAGTGGACCAATTCCACTTCCAACTAAGAAAGAAGTTATTACTATTCTTAGAGCTGTACACAAGTACAAAGACTCTCGTGAGCAATTCGAAATGAGAACTCACAAAAGACTTATCGATGTTGAAGCTACACCAAAAACTGGTGATGCA
The DNA here is from genome assembly GCA_051647765.1 of Cellulosilyticaceae bacterium. Lineage (GTDB taxonomy): Bacteria > Bacillota > Clostridia > Lachnospirales > Cellulosilyticaceae > JBOFEH01. The sequence goes on from JBOFEH010000090.1 coordinate 2,699, forward strand.
CTAATGCGTCTTGATTTACCAGCTGGTGTTGATATCAAAGTTGATGCAAGATAATTAAACTAGGGACGGTTAACGATCGTCTAGATGATTACTATAATAGGTAATCCGCTGTAGATATTAGGAGGTGTAAGAGATGAAAAAAGCAATTATGGCTAAAAAAATCGGAATGACTCAAATTTTCGATGAAAATGCTAACTTAATTCCAGTTACAGTTCTTGAAGCTGGTCCATGTACAGTAGTACAAAAGAAAACAATCGAAAACGATGGATACGAAGCGATCCAAGTAGGTTTCGTTGATGCAAAAGAAAAACAATTAATCAAACCAGAAAAAGGACATTTTGCTAAAGCAGGAGTAGCTGCTAAAAAATACCTTAAAGAGTTTAGATTAGAAGATATCTCTTCATATGAAGTAGGTAACGAAATTAAAGCTGACGTTTTCGCTGCAGGTGAAAAAGTTGATGCAACAGGTATCTCTAAAGGTAAAGGTTACCAAGGTGCTATTAAGAAATACGGACAAAGCCGTGGACCAATGGCGCATGGTTCTAAATCTCATAGAGTTGCTGGATCAATGGGAGCTGCAACAAGCCCAGGACGTGTTATGAAAGGTAAAGGTCTTCCATCACACATGGGATGCGTACAAATTACTGTACAAAACCTTGAAGTAGCAAGAATTGATGTAGATAAAAACTTAATCCTTATCAAAGGTGCTGTACCAGGACCAAAAGGAACAATAATCACTCTTAAAGATAGCGTTAAAGCTTAAGCTTTAGTGAGAAAGGAGGAAACACAATGGCAAATGTAGCTGTTTATAATATGAACGGACAACAAGTAGGCGAAGTGGAATTAAATGATGCAATTTTTGCAGTAGACGCAAAAGAGCATTTAGTTCACTCTGCAGTTGTAGCACACCTTGCAAATAGACGTCAAGGAACTCAAAGTGCTAAAACACGTGCAGAAGTACGTGGTGGTGGTAGAAAACCATGGAGACAAAAAGGAACAGGTAGAGCTAGACAAGGATCTATTCGTTCACC
>JBOFEH010000091.1:0-11362 GCA_051647765.1 Cellulosilyticaceae bacterium
CCATCTAGCCATACTTCTACCCAAGCATGGTTATCATCACAGTGAGACCATCTCGGTGCATACACCTGTCTTGCAGCAATCCCTACACTTCTTAGGGCTGATACAGTAAAGGTAGACTCCTCACCACATCTCCCATAAGCACTTTTGTAGACCGTAATCGGTGCTGCCGTTCTCTCATCTGTTGATTGGTAAGTGACTTCTTCACTGCACCAATAGTTCACTTCTAGGATAGCTTCCTCAAGACTTTTAGAGCCAATACGCTCCTTAATCTGGTCATAGAAAAACCTACGGCAAGGCAAGATTTCCTCTTCATTGATACGGTGATGCACCACATAGTTGAGGAAGACCTCTTCTGGCATATCAGCTACAAATCCGCCTTGTCTATGCAAATAAGCACCATGGGCTGCATAATCAAGAAACGTCTTAAACGGATAGTTAGCCGCATCACTTATAGGCATCGTATTGTATAAAAACTTGACGAGGACTGCCTCTTCCTCGTCACATTTTAAGAGCCCTGACAAAATATCCTGACTCTTATTCCCAAACAAACTAATACGTTCTTCAAAAATCTGATTAATCATTATCTGTCGCTTCTTTGAAATCATCATCTTGTCATAGCTCCTTTACTCTTTTACCGCACCTGCTGCAAGTCCACCCTCTACTTTTTCTTGGAATAATAGGTATATAACAAGTGGAATAAATACTGTAATAGCAATAGCCGCCATTAATGGTCCATATTGTGAGCCTCTTTCCCCATTAAAATTAAGTAATCCTAATGCAATCGGCTTAAGTTTTTTATCATTGATAAATAATAATGGGAACAATACGTTATTCCATGCGCTCAAGAAGTTAAAGATTGAGATTGTAGCAATAGCTGGAATACTTAGAGGAAGTGCTACATGTCTATAGATTTGGAAGTATGACGCCCCATCGATAACCGCCGCTTCTTCTAAGGATTGATTAATCCCCTTCATGAAGTTCACCAGCACCATAATACTAAACGGTATTGCAAATCCTACATAAAGCAAGATTAATACAAAAAGATTATTCTTGAGGTTAAAGGTCCCTATAAGGTATGTAATAGGTACTAAGATTGTATGCATAGGAATCATCATCCCTACCATAAAGAAGATCATTAAGAACTTATTGCCCTTAAAGTTAAATCGAGAGATAATAAATGCTGCCATAGACGCTACTAATCCTAGTAATACCACCGTACTGACTGAGATGAATACACTATTGAAGAAGAATTGGCCCATGTTGGCTTCTTTCCAAGCAATCATATAGTTCCCAAAACGATAGGTTTCAGGTAATGCGAATGGACTTGCGAAAATCTCACGATTATCTTTTAGTGAAGAAATCAAAGTGAAGAGTAATGGCGTAATAAACATCAGTGCCATACCAATCAAGAAAATATATTGTACTACTGTTATTAAACTCAGTTTTTTCTTTTTCATGTTCTGTCCCCCTTGTATTATCGTTAACACATCAACTCATTGTTTAGTCCGCTATTTTCTTTCTAGATGTAATGAACTCACTAAGCATTGTACCACCAAGACAAATCCCTAAAATAACAATTCCTATAGCACTACCAATACCATAATGGTCGTATTTAAATGACTCTTGGTACATAAGTGTTGTTGGTAAGTTTGTAAGACCATTTGGTCCACCTTCTGTCATAACAAATACCAAGTCAAACACTTTGATTGTTCCGATAATATCCATCAGAATACACATACGAATAATCGGTTTGAGTAAAGGCACTGTGATATAGAAGAATTTTGTAATAGGTGTAACCCCATCAATATCTGCTGCTTCATAAATATCGTGTGATATAGTTGTAAGCCCTGCAAGTAAGATAACCATGTAGTAACCTACCCCAGCCCAAATATTAACAAAGATAATCGTATTCATTGCCGTTGCCTTCTCAACTAACCATGGTGTTGCAAGCTGTGCTAACCCCATACTCTCTAAAAGTGTGTTCAAAGAACCATTTGGCATAAAGATGAAGTACCATAAAAGACCAACTGCTGTCAGTGGGAATACTGTTGGTACAAAATAAACAGCTTTGAAGAATCTACCGCCTTTTTTGGCACCATTAATCGCTACTGCCATGAGTAGTGCAATCGGTGTATGGAATAATACACTAAACACAACGAGCTTAGCCATGTTCTGAAGTGACAAGATAAACTGAGGATCTTTGAATATCGTTTGGAAGTTCTTAAGTCCTACAAACTCTATGGCTGAACCTGCAATTCCATTCCACTCAGAAACAGAAAAATAAAGTGCCCCCAAAAGAGGGATAATTTGAAATGCTATATAGATGAGTAACGCCGGTAGTATAAAACAAACGGCAAATATTTTTGCTTTACGGTCTGTAAATTTCATGCATCCACTTCTCCTTTTTCTCTTACTTTTAATAATGGAGTGAAAGATTTTATGATATCATCATCTTTCACTCCACCTAAAATATCTTATTGTGCTTTATCTATTTCTGCTTGAATCTCCTGTGCTGCCTCTTCTGGTGTCGCTCCTGTAAACATACTTACGATAGAGTTTCTTGTACGGTCTTGCATAGAAGGCACTGGATCGTAGTCAAAAACGTCTACTGCAATACCTGTAGAATTTGAACCAAGCTCAAGTACATCTGCAAATAATGGATTAACTTTTGCTCTCTCAATTTCCATATCAGAACGTGGAAGAAGCTGTGATGACTCATAAGCAAAACGCTCTGCTACTTCTTTGCTTGTAAGCATCTTCACAAGTTCCATAGTAAGCTCTAACTCTTCCCCTTCAAGTTTTCCATTAATCATGTAAGGAGAGATAACCTGCATATCTTCATCTTTGAATTCTGGTTTTTCTTCAAAGTAAGGGAATTTTGCTACCTTGATGTTCTCTGCTTCTAAACATTGGTCTGGATCTGTAAGTCCTGGAATACCCCATGGTCCTGTGATGAACATAGCTGCTTTTCCACTTTGGAAATCTGCTTTTACGATATCATCACTAATACCTGCTACCCCATTTGGGAACGCATTTAATTCATAAAGCTCTTTAACAAACCCTAATGTCTCAACAACTTCTGGATCAGTCCATGCCATCTCTCTTGTTCCTAACTTCTTAGCCACATCTGTTCCTAACCATCTGTAAGAGATGATATTATGTAAGTGTCCTGCCATATAAGAAGTTTTTGCCCCTAATGCGATAGGTGTGTATCCTGCAGAGTTAATATCTGTAACAGCAGTTTTAAGCTCTGTCCAAGTCTCTGGGAACTTATCCCAACCAGCTTCTTTGAAGATTTTTTCATTGTAGTAAACCCCAATAAGTCCTGATTCACATGGCACACCATAAACACCGTCTTTACCAGGCACTTTGTAGTAGTTAAGTGCACCCTCTGTAAAGCCGTCTCCCCATGCCTTATCTGCTTCAAGATAAGGTGATACATCTAAAATATAACCTTCATCAATATACTTCTCTAAGTTAGATACCCCTTGGATACGGAATATATTTGCCATTGTCCCAGATGAAATATCTGTTTTGAGGATATTATTATAAGAAGAGTCATCTCCTTGTGAATCATCTACGATCACCACTTCTGGATGTTTTGCCTTGAACTCTTCAATCACCTCATTGTAGATTTGTACCTGTGGAGATGTTCCTACCATACGTGTTAAAAGACGGATTTGAATTTGACCATCTTTAGTAGCCGCTTGAGCGCCTCCGCTACATCCTACCAATGCACCCGCTAATGTCGTAGCTGCAACTGCTAATGCTATACTCTTTTTCATGTGAGTTCCCCCCTATATATTTTTTGATTTGTTGTAACTCTATCTTATAATCATTTTAGACAATAAGACATGGACATTTTCTGTTTTTTTGTTTATTTTATATACAATATGTCCGTTTCTATTTTTTTAGCTTTATTTCTACCACCGTTGACTTTTCATCTGGTAATGGATAACAATCCATCGCTTTTGTATCAAAGAAGAAGAACGCATTGTTTCTATACTCATTAAGATTCCAGAAAAATGTCTCTTTGATTTCTGTCTTATCCTTAAGGAGTCTCATCTGTCCAATCTTCTCCGCCATATCTGGTAAGCATATCGCACCTACTTGCTCTTCCATAACATGGGCATAGAGCTTATCCCCTTTTTGAGTAAAACGTCCCCACTCAGGCTTCTCAAACTCTGAGAGCCCACAGCCATAAATACTGTCTCCGTTATCTGCCATCCATTCGCCTACCTCTTGCAAGATTTCAAGAGATTCTTTTGGGATTCTACCTGTAGCATCTGGGCCTACATTAAGGATTAAGTTACCATTCTTACTCACACACTCAATGAGCATACGAATGACCATCTTACTTGATTTGTAGTGCTTATCATGTGCATGATATCCCCAGTGATTATTGAGGGTGATACAAGCTTCCCAAGGGATAGGGTTGTTTCCTTCATCACGGATACCTTGTGGTGGTATCATCTGCTCTGGTGAAGCAAAATCTCCTGAATAAGCTGTAGGATTAAGTGTACGAATAGACCCTGCATCTTCTGCACTGCCTTCTAATCTATTATCAATAATAATATGTGGCTGAAGACTTCTTACCATCTCAATCAGCTCAGAAGCTCGCCACTTCTCACAGTTCATATTCTCATAAGAGAAGTCAAACCACATAATATCTAAGTGCCCGTAGTTTGTAAGAAGCTCTCTCACCTGATTGTGCATGTATGTCAGATAGTTATCAAAATCATGAACCTTATCTTTGAATGCCTCATTGTCTCTCATTGGGTGGAATTTGTCCCCATAATGAGGGAAATCATCATGACGCCAGTCAATGATTGAGAAGTATAGTCCTACTTTGATCCCTTCCTCACGAAACGCCTCCAAGAACTCTGCTACCAAATCTCTCTTACAAGGTGCATTGGTAGATTTAAAATCTGTATACTGGGTATCGTATAAGCAAAAACCATCATGGTGCTTAGCTGTAAGTACCGCATACTTCATCCCCGCTTGTTTCGCTGCCTTCGCCCACTCTCTAGGATTGTAGTTTTTGGCATCAAATTCATCAAAAAACTTATCATATGGCTCTTTTGGCATGCGCTCATTACTTCTAACCCACTCACCCCTTGCTGGTATTGCATAGAGTCCCCAGTGAATAAACATCCCAAATCTCGCATCTAAATACCACTTTGTACGCTCTGTTCTTTGCTCTACTATTTTATTACTCATGTCTACCTCTCCTTCAGCATTGTATTGTCCATGATTATAGCAGATTGTCTTTTTTTGTATAGTGATATCGTCTGTTTTATATTTGTTTTTTACATGTTTCTAGAGTTTTTTCATGTTAAATTATGGCTTTTGAACAAAATACTCTAGACAAAAACCAAAATAAACCACAAAGTTTAACTAGACTCTATAATATTTTTTATATTATAATATTTTTTATAAGTTTTGTAAGAATAAAACACCTTAAAATAACATGTTGTTGCCTTACAACAAAATAAATCATATCAAAGGATATCTATGAGACATTCCAAATTAATTTCTATTAAAAGTAAGTTTTTTTCATCTATGTTTTTAAGTTCTCTACTGATTGTGACCGCCATCACGATTATTAGTAATGGCATTTTCCTCAGTTTTTTTATCAATAAACAAACAGATTTTTCTCTCCAAGAACTAAGCTATATCCAAAAACAACTTAGTTTTTTTATCGCTTCAACAGATAATTATTCCCGTACGATTATTTCAGATCCGCTTATTCAAGGCTTTGCCCTTAACTATAAAAATAATCAAAATGGCTCTGACCTTAAATCAGTCAGAACCATCAAAGAAGAGATTAATCATATTATACAAAACACCAAATATATTCACTCGGTATCTCTCTATGATACCCAGCAAAACCTACTGGTCTCCACTGATCCAAAAGCAACACCTATCTCCTCAGAAGAGTTTGAAGCTCTAGATGTGATGAAGTGGCTTCCCACAACCAAACAGGATGCTTATCGGCCGCTCCTTCCTATATATACTTTTTCATCTATAAGACCTTTTTATAGTTATGATACCGGAGAAGCCCTTGGCTATATCGAAATGGCTCTTTTAGAATCTGAGATTAGAGCAATCTTTGATCATCCTGTACTTCATACCAGTAGTATTTCTATTGTAGATGCGTCAGGTACTATCCAAAGTACCAATAGTGATTACCCTATCCGTAGTCCCTATCCTAATGCGCATCTCCTAGAGCCAACCAAAAATGCTCATTACACCTTCGGTGACGGTCATATCACCTTTTATGAACCTTTGCCTGAGCTAAATGCCTATATTACGAGTCAAATTCCTATTCGGCTTCTGATAAGTCCTCTATACACTCTCGTATTAGTATGCTTTGCAATTAGCTTACTCTGCATGATTTTTTATTTGCCACTGGCTCATAGAATAGCTGGGACCATTACACTTCCTATTATGGAAATGATTCGCCACACTAAGACCATCAAAAAAGGTGTATGGCAGCCTATCCAGGTCACCCAAACCGATACAGATATTACACTCTTAGTAGATGCTTTTAATAGTATGATTCTTGCACAAGAACAGCTCAAAAATGAGCTCCTCCATACCCAAAAAACAAAAGACCAATTAACACTAGACCTCTTACAAGAACAAATCAATCCACATTTTCTCTATAATACTTTGGATAATATTTGTTCTTTAGCAGAAATCGGTGAGATTGCTCTTCTCAATCAGCTCATCTACAACCTCTCTAATTTTTATAGAAAAGGTCTAAGCAGTGGTAAGTCTTATATTACCATTCAAGAAGAGCTAGATATGATTCGCTCTTATATACAGATTTTGCAAATTCGCTACTATGACCAATTTGATTTTGTGATTGATTGTCCACCTCACCTACTAGACTACCCTTGCCTCAAATTCTTGCTACAACCTATTGTAGAAAACAGCATTTATCATGGCATCAAACCTTTAGATGACAAAGGACTCATCCATATCAGTGTCACAGAACAATCTGATACCCTCACCCTCACTGTCCTAGACAATGGCATAGGGATTTCTAGCCAAATGCTCCAAGAGCTCTGGGAAGATGAGAGTAGCCACTTCGGTATTAGAAATATCCATAATCGCATTCAGCTCCATTATGGCAAAGACTACGGCTTGCAGATTCAAAACAGCCTTACAGCTGGCTGTGAAGTCAGTATTACACTTAACAAAAAAGGAGGAAGTTGATATGAACCTTAATATCGTTATTGCTGATGATGAGTACTTCATCAGACAAAGACTCAAAAAGCTTATCCCTTGGGATAGTCTCGGCCTCACTCTCATTGGTGAGGCGGCCAATGGCCTTGAGGTGATTGACCTATTAGCTATACATACAGTTGACCTTATTATCCTTGATATCCAAATGCCCAAGATGAACGGTATTGAGATTGCAGGATATATCCATAACAAGCAGCTCAAAACAAAAATCATTATCTTGTCTGGTTATAACAGCTTCGACTATGCCCAAAAGACCTTAAGGTTCGGTGTCTTCGACTATCTCCTCAAACCTATTGAGCCTGAGAATCTCTTGCAAACGCTGTCTAGTTGTATCCAACAGATTAATGGTGAGCGCCAAGAAGCACTCTATCTCAAAAGATACTCTCACTACGAAAAAGAAGTTCACCTTAACCGATTCTTATTAGGTTCTGGCTCCTTAAGTGACCTCTATGACTACTGCCCAGAACTTCGTGAACTTCCTTTTTGCACCTTTGTAGCCCTCTTTATCAGTGAGCCCTGTATGAATCAGATTGACCAAATCAAAAGCAGTCTCCAATCAGAAGATATGGCCTGCGAATACTTCAAAGAATCAGAATCCACCTACTGTCTACAAGTATTCTTCAAACATACTTTTCAGCATCAAAATATCACCCAGGCGCTCTCCAATCTCCTACAAAATAATACGACCTACACTTTTGGGGTTATCGGGGACCTCTTCTACATAGAACACAAATGGCTCCCTCATCACAAAAATGTATTACAAGCACTGAATAGACGCTACTTCTATCATCACTCCCATGTAGAAGTCCTCCAAGACTCTGATCACACTACTGATTATCATAAATCACTAGCCAAGACTAGACAAAAGCTAACCAATTTTATCAACTCTAGAGATGAGTCCGCCTTTACTACCTATATTGAAGAGTGCTTTGGTGATATTACAGCAAAAGCTGACCCCTATTATCTCCAAACCATGCTTTATGAAATCTTATTAACCTATACGATTTATTACCCTCAGATGCTTAATCTGACCAGTAGTATCAACGACTATGTCTCCAATCTACTCGATGAAGATTATGTCCTAAGCAACCTCCAAAACTCTATTTTGCTACTAGGCCTACAGTGTCTGTCTCAAACAGAAACACTGCCTTCTGATGTGATTATGAGCCAAAAAATCACCCAGTATATTGAGCAGCACTATACTGAGCTAGACCTTTCCGTCGCTAAGATTGCTGAGTTCTTTGACTTTAATACCTCTTATATTGGTACACTCTTCAAAAAAGTAACTAATCAGTCTATTCTGCAATATATCACGTCCTTTAGGCTAGAAGCCTCCAAGCACCTTTTAGATAGCCAAAAATACAAAGTCTCTGAAATCGCAGAAATGGTAGGCTACTCAGATGTGTTTTACTATAGCAAACGCTTTAAAAAAATGTATGGGTATTCACCCAAAGAATATACACAGACCAATATCAGTAAGCTTTCCTAATATCTGTGTCAAAAAATCCCTAGATTTGATTATTCAAACCTAGGGATTTTTTTATATCAAAAGTTATGGTCATTCAATATGGTCATGCTTCTTTAAAGTAATTTTGTATTTCATCTAACCATCTCTCCGGATTTGTCCCTTGCAACACTCTAACAGGTACTTTTCTGATTCTAAAATCATTGATATACCTACTTACCGTATGTGGTACTTTTTCATATTGCAAAAACACCATATCTACTGGGGTAGTTTTGGTTAGGGTTCGATTAACTTTCATTGTGGTATCTGTTCCATCTATAAAATGGCAGTCTTTAAAGGCCTCCTTTAATCGTTTAATGCTCCTCATCGATTCTTTATTACCTACCACTACTATTGTTTTGTCATCTAACGGGACATATTCTGCCTGCTGTATATCTTCTATGTTTTCTTGAGATTTGAATTCCATTAATTCTTGTCTGGCATTTTGGAGTTTGGCCCTTAGGTACTCTAACTCTTTGCCTAATTTGTCACTTTCCTCTTGTTTCTCTCTTAAAAGATTGCTATAATCCTTATCAATTTGCTTCCTCTCTATCTCTACTTTTTGAGCAACCTGTTTGTCATGATTTTTTTGAAGTTGGTTCTTTTCGGTAGTAAGCCTATTCACTTGTTGTTTCAAAAGCTCTTTTTCAGGATCCTCGTGAACATCTTTCCACGCCAAAATTTCCTCTTCTAGACTCTCTTTTACCCTTTTAGTATTAAGTTCAATAGGTAAACACACCAAAAAGTTTTGATAGGCTTCACTAAACAAATGACTTCTACTCATTTCCCTATGGCTATTAATACTAGCGATAACACTTCTTTCAAATAGATGCTCTATCCCCTCTATGGTTTGATAATCCAACAAATACATATCATAAGTATCAAGCGAACAATCTATACGAACAATCTCCTCTAAGAACTTTTTGAGATCCTCTCTTTCCATGTCCCAATAAAAGTTCTTTGTAATTTGTATGAATGAACGTAATGTTCTCTCCCCATGGCAAATCCACTGCTCTAGCATCTTTTCATCCTGATAAAACTGCGTTAGGCTGTAGATCTCCTTAAAAATCTCTCGTGCCGTAGTCTGACCTATCCTTTTGTCAATTTGCGTATAATCCCTAGTATCTACCTCATGTACTTTAATGAGTTTTTTGATATCGTCCATAGTATACGCTGTATCCCCTAGCAATCTACTCCCTGACCAAATACTATTGATATTTTTTAGCTGCTCCTTACTTAAGTACTGCACTACATTAAAATTAATAATGTGTGTCGTTACCTCAAATCTCCCTTCTTTAATGAGCTTTACAAAAATTTGTTTACATGCCCTTGCCATCATATCATTTGAAGTTTTAATTTGTATCTCACCTTGGCACTTGTCTACTTTTGATAACTTAATAATCAGTTTATTGAGTAGCCTTTTAGCTACCTCGTGATCACCTTTTTCAATCAACTCATTAAAATTAGTATTACAACTAATACTCGTAGGAAAATTCCCACTAGAATAATGTGCCTTAAATTGCTCTATAGCATGTTCGTCTTGAATTGTTCCATACATAAAATCTAATAGCGAAAACAGACGTATATAAGTATCAATATACTGTCTATTCCCATTTAATAAATCTAAAAACATAGGCAGCCTATCTTTCAGTCGCTCCCCATTTAAGTACTCCCGAAACTCTTGATGTAATAACCTAATATCTCTGACTTCTCTTTTTGTAAAAGGAACAAATGAGATAATTCCCTGAAGTGCTTGTCCAAACTGGATGTCAAACACAAAATACCTCTCCAAATTGCTCATCCCTCTTATCTGATCAGTGGTCTTGATTATACTATCTATTCTTCCCTTACTTATAACTTGCTCCCTGTCAGCTATAGCAGATAATATAGTCTGATCTAATATGCTCCGCATGTTCATCCCCCCTAATACATTGATATTACTTAATTATTGACTGTATATAAAATTTTATACTCATATTTTATTAAAAGCAATCAGTAAAATATATTACAAAAAAGGTATAGGGTATTAACATACCTCCCTATACCTTTCACTCTATATTAGTATTAATCTTCGTCTACTTCAAAATCTACAATTGTGCCTGTTGCTGCGCCAATCTCATAGCTATACTCTAATCCCTTGCTATAAAACTCTATTTCATAAACCACATGACCATCATCTGTGTCTAACTTAGCTTTTGTAAATACAGCATCTTTTGCATTTAATTTCGCATGAGCTAAGGCGATTTCTTTTGCCTTCTGTGCACCTATTGTTCCTTTTGCTGGTGCTGGTTTTGTTACTGGCTTTGTTACTGGCTTAGCTGGTTTGACTACACCATCCAAACTCACTTCTTTGACCTTGCCATCTACTGCTCCGATTTCATAATCATATTCTACACCATTATGATAAAACTCTATTTCATAAACTACCCTACCATCATCTGTATCAAGTTTAGCTTGTGTAAATGCCACATCTTTTGTGTTTAATTTGGCATGGCTCACTGCCACTTCTTTTGCTTTTTGTGCACCGATAGTTGTTGCCCCCATAACAGATACTGCCATGCTACCTACTGCCAAAAATGTCGCTGCAACTAATGCTCTATTAAA
>JBOFEH010000092.1:0-2950 GCA_051647765.1 Cellulosilyticaceae bacterium
CTTGTATTACCTCCAGCACTTGCACCAACACAAGTAATGATTATCCCTATTGCACAACACAAAGAGGGTGTATTAGATAAAGCAAACGAAATCAAAGCTGGGCTTGCAGCAGTCGCAAGAGTTGGCCTTGATGATAGTGATAAATCACCAGGATGGAAATTCAGTGAGCATGAAATGAAAGGTATCCCAGTAAGACTTGAAATCGGTCCAAAAGATATCGAGAACAACCAAGCAGTACTTGCAAGACGTGACACAGGAGAAAAAACTGTAGTATCATTAGACAATATTACAGAAGAAGTATCAAAACTTCTTGCTGCAATCCAAAAAGATATGCTTGAAAAAGCAAGAACACATAGAGATAAGCATACTTATGTAGCCAAAACTATGGAAGAATTCTCACGTACGGTAGAAGAAACACCAGGTTTCATAAAAGCAATGTGGTGTGGGGATGAAGCTTGTGAGCTTGAAATCAAAGAAAAAACAGGTGCAACATCAAGATGTATGCCATTTGAGCAAGAGCAAATCACAGAAACATGTGTATGTTGTGGTAAACCAGCTCAAAAAATGGTTTATTGGGGTAGAGCATACTAATAGATACGATTATTAAAAATAAGCAGGCAATGATTAGAGACAATCGTTGTCTGCTTATTTTGATATTTAGAAACTCTACGTAAAGTAGATTGTGGAAGTGGTGAGTTGGAGATAGAATGATAGGGAGGTGATTGGCATGGATAGTATGAAAATAGGTAGACTCATCCTACAACGGAGAAAAGAAAAAGGTATGACACAACTACAGCTAGCGGAGCAGCTAGGCGTCAGTGATAAGGCTGTATCCAAATGGGAGAGGGGACTGGGCTGTCCTGATATTGCCTATATTAAAAGTCTGGCAGAAATATTAGAAGTTAATGTAACAGAGGTATTATCTGGTGAGATTATGGAAAATGATAATATGGGAGGAAATATGAAAAAAATTAAATTTTATGCATGCCCTGTGTGTGGCAATGTGATAACGGGTACAAATGAGATGATACTGAATTGTTGTGGCAAGAAACTAGAGCCATTAGAGGTGCAAAAGCAAGGAGTAGAGGCCCATAAGGCGCAAGTAGAGTTGATTGAAGATGAGGTCTATGTGACCTTTGAACATGAGATGACTAAGGAGCACTATATCTCTTTTGTGGCATATGTGACCTTTGATAAACTCATACTGATGAAGCTATATCCTGAGCAAAATGCAGAGGTGAGATTTTTCAAAAGAGGGAGAGGGATGTTATATACATTTTGTAGCCAAGAGGGATTATTTGTAGAGCGGATTTAATTTGAAGGAATTTTGTGTAAAACGAAACAATTGTATCTGGTAGAGCGTCTTAGTAATAAATAATCATGATGATCGTAAGGGAGTGGGAAGTATGAAAAAATATTTAAAAATTGTGGGATTAACATTGTGTATGAGTTTTGCAAGTGGGAGTGTATGGGCTAGTGAAGTGCCGATGACACCGCTTACAGCAGCTATTGAGCAGTCAAATGACGAGGTTTCAATTCATCAAATTAATCTTGATGCACCGATTACAAGAGCAGAGTTTATCATTGCAATGGTCAAATCTACAGGGGTAGAGCTCCCTCAAATCATGGATACACACTATGCGCTGCCAGCTATGCAAAGAGCTTCGGACTTAGGTATTATTGACCTTGAGGCATATCCTATGGAGACATGGTCACAAATCATGCCAAAAGAGGAGAAGTTAGAAATCCTTACAAAAGCGATGCAAAACAATGGGTTTGATATGGGTAAGGTCTATGACACATTGAACCAAATACTGATAGAGAAAGTCACAGTAAATGGTAAGGAAGTAGACCTATGTGGACTACCGATTAGCCACTATCAAGGGCATGTCATGTTACCATTAAGACCTGTGGCAGAGGCTATGGGATTCAAGGTGACTTGGGAACCTAAGACTTATACAGCAACACTTAATAATGGTGAGATTCAGTCAGCAGTCCAAGTAGGATTTGATATGTATAACTATTCTAGTGTAAAAGCGATAGGGATGTCTGCACCATTTAGTGCTGGAGCAGCACCTAGATTAATAGATGGGACAGTTTATGTGCCAGCAGAGTATTTTGGAATGTTTGCAGATAGTCAAGTGAGCAATCATACACTCCAATATACATTAAAATAGACGTGTTAGATAATGTTGAGAATAGCTAGAGAACAGAAGTGGACCTGAAGTTTATCGGGTCCACTTTTGTATTTGATGTATGGACAGGATTTATTACTTCAATAAGGAATATGATAAGATATGTAGTGAAAAGTAGGTAGTATCATGATATAATAGGTAGGCATTCAGCCTCTTTCGTAGTTAATACGGAAGGAGGTGAAAATGTATGCGTAAGACAAATCGTGCAAGTAATAAACCAAAGCTGAATGCAACCGCTATTTTAGTTGCGATTATTAAGTTAGTACAAGAAATTGTAATAGCCATAATTGAAAATAAATAGCAAAAAGCCCCTAGGTCTGAACCACCTTGGGGCTTTTTTGTTCGCAAGGTGAAAATTCCTATACGAAAGACAAATCGTGTTTTATAGCTTTAGTATATCACAAAAAGTGAAAAAGTAAACACGTTATGATTTTTTCTCGAAATTCTTGGAGAAAAATAATTTTATGATTTTAATATCCTGTCATTCAAGAGTTGTGCAGAATTCTTGATCCCAGTATAGCACATCATATCTTATCTAGTTATGCTTGACACTATCCAATGTTGGATATATACTCTGTATTAAGCTTGATAGATACACATAAGAAAGGATAAACCCATGACACAATTACTTATCTTATACTTTTTAAGTATTAAACCTACACATGGTTATGAGATTCAAAAGTTTATTCAACTTAATGCTATGAATAAGTGGAACAACATTCAATCTGGTTCTATTTACTATGCAATGAGTCAAC
>JBOFEH010000093.1:0-8361 GCA_051647765.1 Cellulosilyticaceae bacterium
TTAGGTTGTCATGGAGATGACTTGTTGTTATTTATAGGTTAAATGCATTACATTCTTTCGTGGAATGTTCTGCTGATAACGTCTAATTGTTGCTCTCTTGTTAATTTGATGAAGTTTACCGCATAGCCAGATACACGAATTGTAAGCTGTGGGTACTTCTCTGGATGATCCATTGCATCCATTAATAAGTCTTTGTGGAGTACATTAACATTGATATGTTGTCCTGTCTGACCGAAGTAGCCATCTAAGATACCTACCATGTTTTTGACACGTTCATCATCTGCTTTACCTAATGTTTGTGGTACTAATGAGAATGTGTATGAGATCCCATCTTGTGCATGTTCAAATGGTAGTTTGGCTACTGAGCTGCATGCTGCAAGAACACCTTTTGTTTCTCTACCGTTCATTGGGTTTGCACCTGGTGAGAATGGTACACCTGCTTTACGTCCACATGGTGTTGCACCTGTTTTCTTACCATATACAACATTTGATGTGATTGTTAAAACAGATTGTGTATAAGTTGACCCTCTGTATGGTGTGTGTCTTCTGATTTTTTCCATGAAGTCTTTTGTAAGCTGAACAGCAATATCATCTACACGGTCATCATTGTTTCCGTATGCTGGGTATGTGCCTTCGATTTCGAAGTCAATTGCAATACCTTGTTCATTTCTGATTGGTCTTACTTTTGTATGTTTGATTGCTGATAATGAGTCAGCCGCTACTGCAAGACCTGCGATCCCACATGCCATTGTACGGAATACTTCTGTGTCATGGAGTGCCATCTCGATTCTTTCGTAGCTATATTTATCATGCATATAGTGAATGATATTGAGGGCATCTGTGTATGTTTTTGCTAACCAATCTGTAGCAATCTCGAAGTTTGCTACAACTTTGTCATAGTCTAATACCTCATCTGTGATTGGCTCGATACCTGGGATTACTGGGATACCAGCTTTTTCGTCAATCCCACCATTGATTGCATATAATACTGCTTTTGCAAGGTTGGCACGTGCACCAAAGAACTGCATTTGTTTACCGATTCTCATAGGAGATACGCAACATGCAATACCATAATCATCACCGAATTGTGGTCTCATGAGGTCATCGCTCTCATACTGGATTGCTGATGTATCAATAGATACTTTTGCGCAGAAATCTTTGTACCCTTGTGGGAATTTCTCACTCCAAAGTACTGTTAAGTTTGGCTCTGGTGCTGGTCCGATATTATATAATGTGTGTAAGTAACGGAAGCTATTTTTTGTAACAAGAGATGCACTCTCATCTTCTAAAATACCACCTAAGCTCTCTGTTACCCATGTTGGGTCTCCTGAGAACAGGTCATTGTACTCTGGTGTTCTAAGGAATCTAATAATACGAAGTTTCATAATGAAATGGTCTACGATTTCTTGAGCTTCTTCTTCTGTTAATACGCCCTCTTCAATATCTCTTTGTGCATAGATATCAAGGAATGTACTTGTTCTACCTAGTGACATCGCCGCACCGTTTTGCTCTTTTGTTGCTGCAAGATAAGCAAGGTATAACCACTGAGTTGCCTCTTGGAAGTTCTCTGCTGGTCTTGATAAGTCAAATCCGTACATCTCACCCATTGCTTTAAGCTCTTTGAATGCCTTGATTTGCTCTGCGATTTCTTCACAATCTCTCATTGTTTCTGATGTGAATACAGCTGATTTAGCTGCTTTATCTTTAAGTTTTTCTTCAATTAAACGATCAATTCCGTATAAAGCTACTCTTCTGTAGTCCCCGATAATACGACCACGACCATAAGCATCTGGAAGACCTGTTACAATCCCCACTTTTCTTGCTTTACGAATATCTTCATTATAAACATCAAATACACCTTCATTATGTGTTTTTCTGTATTTTGTGAAGATCTCTTTCATCTCTGGATCAATTTCATAGTCATATGAATTTAATGCTGTCTCAACCATACGAATACCACCATATGGTTGTACTGAACGTACAAGTGGCTCTTCTGTTTGAAGACCTACTACTTTTTCAAGGTCTTTGTTAATATATCCAGCATTATGTGAAACAATTGTAGAAACTGTTTTTGTATCTACAAAACACCCACGTTCTCTCTCTTTGATCATCAGCTCACTTAATTGCTCCCAGAGCGTCGTTGTATTCTCTGTTGGCCCAGCTAAGAAGCTCGCGTCACCTGTGTATTCTGTATAGTTATTTACGATAAAGTCTCTTACATCAATTGCTTCATTCCATTTACCTGTTTTAAAATTTCTCCATTGGTTCATTAGTCTCAGCTCCTGTTTTATTTATCTTGTATACTGTATACGTTGTCTGTAAATTCAATATATCATAAGCTCAACTCCTAGTCAATAGTTATTATTAATTAGTATTTAAAACTTATAAATGTATATTATTCAATATGGATATACTCAAAAACATGAAAATTATAGTTTTCTTAGAATACTTACCAAAACTTAATATATATAATTAGTTATCTTAAGAACTCTGATATATACTACATACATATTAACGCTCAAGGAGAGAATTATGAAACAAAGCTCAAAAAACTCATCAGTAGGATTAACAGCTAACCAATTAAAGTTAATAGCTATAATAGCAATGTTTATTGACCATATAGCTGTACTTTTTGTAAGTAATCAAAGTTTGTTAGGACAAATTATGCATACAATAGGTAGACTTACCATGCCTATTATGTGTTATTTTATAGCTGAAGGGTACTACAAAACTCGCAACCTCAAAAAGTATTTATTAAGACTTTTAGTATTTGCCGGGGTATCCTATTATCCTTTTTATTTATTTGCAACTGGAGTACCACCTATATCATTTGGAGAGAATATAATAATTAGTCCACAAATTATTATGAATACTATATTCGTCTTGTTTATTGGTCTTATAGCTCTTATAGTTTGGGAAAGTTCTAAAATTAACAAGTCATTAAAAATACCTATTATTATCACCTTATGTATTTTTTCAACGTTTGGAGACTGGGGATATATTGCAGTCTTATGGGTTTTGATGTTTGGAATTTACCGAGGAAATTTCAGAAGACAATCCATAGGATTTGGAATAATCTCAGCTGTTTTCATACTTCAATCTATATTTATGACACTAAACACTGAAGGAGCTATTTGGTGGCAACAATCGTATCAACTAGGAGTATTATTAGCCCTTCCCTTATTAGCTACATATAATGGTTCTCTAGGTAGTATTAAAAGCAACAAATGGGTATTTTATACATTTTATCCAACCCATTTACTACTCTTAGCATATGTTAAATACTATCTTATATAATTGAACATATAGTCTCATGTTTTTTATATACATAGTGTTTTATATGATTGATAAAGGCTGTTTTATACGCTATACGAAAGGGACTGTAATAAGTAAATAACAGGCAGATTCCTTCATCACACAAAGGAATTTGCCTTCTTTTAGTCTATTAAATTATTCCCACACACTACTTTGTCCTGAGATATCTCCTTGTGTCCACCATTTCGCTTCTATAAATGAAGTAGGAGATAGATATTCCGTTTATCTACCTCCTAAAGTTCAGTCCTTCCGAAATGGTATTAAACCGCACTTGAAACTTTCACCTGTTAGATTTTACCCCTGCTAGGTACACGCAAAAAGACAGATTCCTTATTACACAAAGGAATCTGCCTTATTTTAGTCTATCAAATTATTCTCATGCACTACTTTTTCCATAGAAATATAAAATATTACTGTCTGTATTCATAGTTATCAAATCCTACACTATTAGTTCCATAATTAAATTCCATGTCTACACCACCTAAAAATGATACCGTAGGTGTCCCTGTAAATTGACGATGCCCATACTCAACACGAACTTCTGCATTACTAATAAGAGAATTATCATATAAAGAAATTCTACCTGTTCCTGACTTACAATATGAGCCAGCTAAATCCCCAATAACTAAAGGTACTTTTATAGAGCATCCAGATCCCGGTACTTTGTCATACAGCCCATATTTTTTTGTAATGATTTTCTGATTTCCATAATTATCAAATCCATAATATTTAGCTGTAGCATAGCTATTTGCTGCATCGCTGCTATACCCCTTACTCCATGCAAAGGCGATTAAATCTACATTATTCCAAATTGGTTGTTTTGACCAATTCCAGTCATAAGACATAGTTAATCGAGATATACTAGAAGATGCCTGTGAAGAATATTTCCATAAATCTATACTGAATGTATTCCTGGTTAAATTCATCATTTCGGATTCTGTCCCTTTAAAATTACGCAACATAACTATTTCTTGATCATTATAACCCATAATTTTTAGTTCTTGATCACTATGTATTTGATTCCTATTGAATAATTCCTTTTTAAAATCAAATTTCTGAAGATTATTTATTTCCTCATCTGAAAACCCTTTAGCTTTTAGTGTTTGTGAAGATTCTTTTTTTAGTTCTTTAATTAATACATATTCATTTACTTCAAATTGAGTAGTTTGTTTTAATGGCATAGGATTTGCTATTACTGTCCCTACCATCAGAATCATTGCCCCACATATTGCTCCCACTTTTTTTATCCACTTATTCATTTTTTCCACTCCCCTTTTTATCCTCGGTACACATAACAAAAACAATAATAGCGTATAGTACTGTGTAGGTAGGTAGTAATGAATACGATTCGATGACACTCGTCGTGGTTGCCCCTGTTAAGATACTACATACTATATACCCTAATATAGCAATACCTATTCCCTTAATCAATTTAAAAATCATTTTATTCACCCACATCTGAATATATTGTATTTTACCATCAGAACTAAACATACTATACTATAAAACAATTAATATTGACTTATAATAATATAATATAATATTTTCAAAATATTTTCAATATTTTTATTTTATTTATTTTAATGTGTAAAATTAAAATAAATAAACATCTTATAGTAGAGGAGCTTTACATATAAAAATACTTTTATATATTGTATTTATTTTTATATTACATTTTTAAACTTCATCTTTTATCTAACTTCAAATAAACAAAAGTGTCCTTGATGCACATATTTGTTCATACTTATTAACCATATATTCCCATGTGTTATAGTGCTTCTTTTTTCTTCAATCTGTGCCTCTATACCCATTATCTACCTTCCTAAAATGTGATGTGTTGATGAATACTAGACATTCTCCTATGATGTATGCTAATCTTTCATCGAAGTACCTCATACATCTCATCAATAGTCCCTTTATACAAACTTTTAACAAAAAATTCCCTAAATCACTTATTATTCCCACACACTACTTTCCCCTGGAATATCTCCTTTTGTCCACCATTTTGCTGTATAGTTTTGCCCTTGGTAACTTACACGATCATCACCATTATAAGCACGTGTCTGATTCCACTCAAGTACTGTTCCTCCCTCAGCTACCCATACACCTAAAATAACGTGGTACCCTTCTCTATCAGTTGGTACAAGGATATCTTTATTCCTAGTACACATGACAATCACAATAGTCGCGTATAATGCTCCATAAGTAGGCATTAATACACACAATATGATATAATATTTAAACAAATATCCATTTTAGGGGGAGCTTTACATATGAAAAAACTGTTATATCTTATGCTTACTTTTTTGCTAGTGGCTATACCTTGCGCCGCTTATCCTATTCAAAAATCGACAATTACCTTTGAAGGTGCTTCTAAACAAATTCCCAGCCTTGTCAAAAAAGGTACCACTTACTTAGAGGTGCGGGGGTTCACTGAAACTACAAATCTGACACTAGACTATAATCCCTCTGATAACGAGGTCTATCTTATTGAAGATTATAATAGACTTAATATTTATATTAATGAAGGTAATATGCGCTTTAACTACGATGACCTGGAATATGGTGTCTTTATCGTACAAGATGGGCGCACCTATCTCCCTTTACGCTATATATGCGAGAAATTTGGGTACCTTATTAATTACCAAAACAGCATCATCCACATTACTAAAGACCCTGTAGCTATTAAAGCTGCCCAGGAAGAAGATGCATGGCTGAGTGCTCTCACAGAAAAAGCTATGGCAGACTATTATGCTGCTGAGAAAAAAGCTATTGATGACTTTGGTACCATTCTGGTATGCGGAATTTTTTCCGAAGTCACCCTAAAGTACTACCTATCAGGAGAGACTACCTTAGAACAATTTAATAAAATTCAAGGGCACCTATTAGAACTTGCTACAAAAACAAGATCCGACTTATACTCTACTGATTATTCTCATTATGCTGGGCCTTGCCTTCGTTATATCACCCAAGTCGCCAAAAATCCTAATATGGATGAATCAGCCTACCAAAAACTTTCCCGTGATTTTGATGCAGCTTATGCTCAATACCGTGTGCGCTATGTCCAAGACGACTTTGAGCACTTTTATAAAATAGGCGCTCAACTAAGGGCTGAAATTAATACCCTATTAGGTTTCGATTATTATGAACTCTAAACAAAAAGCACTTACCTCATGTCATGCTAAAAGGTAAGTGCTTTTTGTCTATATTTCCAAACTAAGCCCTATCACAAATTCATTGGTCCCCTCATAAGACTTGCCATAGATGTCCCCGTCCAGCCTAGTCGCTAGTGACTTACAGATATAGAGTCCGAGGCCATGACCTGCTATTTGCTGGGCACCACTTCCCCTATAAAAACACCCAAAGAGCTTGGGGATTTCGTCTTTAGATAATAGTTGCCCAGAGTTGATGACTCTAAAATAAACCATTCCCTCGTCTTGCTCAATCACCACATGGATGAATCCCCCATCCCCGTATTTGATAGCATTGTCTATGAGGTTGCTCATCATGAGCAAAATAGCATGTGGGTCACTATGCATCAGGAGATTCTCCGGACAGGTCAACTGAAATGCTATCCGCTGTAAAGCCAGTTTTTCCTCATAACTGGCCTTCAGCTTAGTGGTCATCTCTTGAAGATAAAAGTCCCTTAGGCTGATAGCTATCTCAGGACCTCCTTGGGAGGAGGTATGGATAAGCTGCCTTACAAGGTCACTGACAGTCTGTGCTTGTAAGGTGATTTTGCGGGCAATCTCTGGCGCCTTGTCTAAGGGATAAATCCCTTCTTCTATAGAAGAAGCATAGAGTATAATCGTTGCAATAGGGGTCTTAATCCCATGGGCCATAGAGGCTAAGAGTGTTTGCCTCTCGCGTTCTAGTGTCATATTGTGAGCCTCTATATGTTTTCTATCATCATTGAATAAGTGCAGTCCTTTGCGAAGCCCTGCAAAAACAGGAGACTTCAGTATCCCAATAAAGGGTGTTAATTCCCCTTGCAAGAGCTCAAAGGCATAAGTATCTAGTGTTTTGAGAGGTTTTAAAAGGGTGTAGTAGAGATAGCCAAATAGCACACACAAAATAAGGATTATACTCAGCACCACACTATTGATCAAAACCATATGCGCTCCTCCCCAAAAAGAAGGCTTCAAAGTACAGTCCAAAAATCCTACAAGTGTCTGACTCTCATCATAGAGTGGCCAATAAACCTTGTTTTGGGCTGCCTGATAGTAGTCTAGAGTTTGAATAGGTATCTCTTCATACCCAAAAGCCTCTAGTGGCAAGAGTCCTACTTCCAAGATCGTCTCAGGTAATTCAATTGCCATCGGGAGCTGCCCCGTATCCATAAATGCCGCAGCCATACGGTTGATTGCAAGATAATGAGAGTAGTCTGTCTGATGTCTTTGATAAGCCGATACGCCGTTGATTCCTATAAGCCCAGCCCCAATCACTAGGACGACTATGACAAAGGTTTGCTGTAGACGTTTCATAATCCCTCCTGCTCCAAGCTGGCACCTAGGTTAAATCGATACCCTACTCCCCACTGGGTTGTAATAAGTTGTGGCGACTTGGGACTTACCTCTAGCTTTTCTCTTAGCCAGCGTATATGCACAGTCAGTGTTGCTTGTTCACTAAAGCTCTCTAACCCCCATACAGCATTAAAGAGCCATTCTTTCTCAAGGGCACGGTTAGGGTTTTCTATGAGTACTTTGAGCAAATCATATTCTTTGACAGATAGCTCCACAGGCTGATGATTTAGCCAAACTTCACGGCTTTCTATATCTAGTGTTATAGGCCCGGCGCAAACCAATCGATTCTGGGTTCTTAGTTCATAGTTACGACGCAGTAGTGCCTTGACCTTTGCTAATAAAAATTGGGGTGTAAAAGGTTTTTCTATATAGTCATCTGCACCTAACTCGAGACAGATAATCTTACTCTCCTCATCACTCTTAGCGCTCATAATCATAATAGGAACACTTTGAACCTCTCTCACTTTGGCACATACTTCAAACCCATCTATCCCCGTCAACATCAAATCAAGAAGAAGGAGCC
>JBOFEH010000094.1:0-1850 GCA_051647765.1 Cellulosilyticaceae bacterium
AACGAGAGGAGAATAAGAGATGGATCACAATAAGAGATTGCTGACTTCAGGGGAATTTGCCAAGCTGTGTCATACCACCAAGATGACCCTTAGACACTACAAGGAGATTGGGATTTTAAGACCTGCTTATGAAGGGGAAAACCACTACAGCTATTATGACGTGGAGCAGTTTTATGATTACTATGGCATAGAGATCTTGAAGCAGACAGGGACACCCCTCGCCGAGATCAAACAGTGTATGACCAATCAGGATATTCCTCAGGTGGTGGACGTGCTGAGAAAGCAGCAGCAGAAGTTAGAGGAGGAACAAAAGAAGTTAGAGCAAATGACCTTTATGGTAAAGAATGCCCTGTACAATATCACATTGGGCAGTGAGCCAATCTTTGAATCAGAAGTGCCTCAGATCAGGTACTTTCCCAAGGAACACCTACTGACATTGACAGAAGAAGAACTCAAAGAGGCCAAGGAAGGTGCGGTGGATGAGGACCGCATGCTCATCGCTATACTTGGCAAGTACCGTGAGTTTTGTGAGACCTATCCGATCCAGACGGATTTTCAGCTAGGGGCAATCTTGCCTTACGCACAGATTACGGGAGAAAAACCGATGATTACCCATATTTATACCAAGCTCAATAAAGCGCATAAGAATCCGTACTACAAAGAAAAACCAGCAGGACAATACCTTTGTATGGTGCATAAGGGGAAGTGGGATGTCAGTCTTGCATATCAACAACTGGCACACTATATTAGTACCCATCAGATTCAGGTAGTAGGTGATGTGTATGCCTATGACTTGGCAGGGTTTATGATCAATGGCGTAGAGAAAAATGCAATGACTATGATCTCTATACGTGTAGAGATATGATTTATTAAACACTCCGATAGCGGGGTGTTTTTTATTTTATATTATCCTTTATTTGGTAAAAACTTTTTTGATACAAATGGTTATAAAAAAATAAAATCCGGTTTCTATTAGATGTCTAGACACGCAGGATATGAAAACAAAGAACAAGCAATACTTAGAGATAAAGCAAATAGCTACATAAGATCAGACAGCCGGAGGTGAGAAGGAGCGTATGATGTTTGAGGATTTATTTCAACAATACTACCCCTATGTAGTCAAACATATTTTGAAAACGGTAAAAGAACAAGACATTGCGGAAGATCTGGCGCAAGAGGTATTCATCCAGCTCTACAAGAGTGACTGGGAGGAGATCGAACATCTCAAGGCATGGCTCGTCAAGTCAGCAGTGTATGTGGCGTACAATTATATCCGTTCGGAAAAGAGGCACCAAGCCAGAGTAGAGAAGGCAACGCTTCTTGCAGAGCCATCGGATGGGCAAAGCCTAGAAGATAAGTGGGTGCGCAAGGAAGAGATCGCTCATGTGCGCGATGCCATGGAAGATTTACAGGAGCAGGATAAAAAGCTATTGATGCTCAGGTATTCGGGGCTCAAGTACAAAGAGATTGCAGCACTCCTACAAGTGGAGACAGCAGCGGTAGGGACCATGCTTGTCCGTGCACAGAATAAGTTTAAAAAATGCTATATGAACCGTATGGAGGTAAAACAATGAAATGTTTGGATAGTGGCACATTGCAAGCCTATATGGATGGTGAGTTATCCCCTCAGATGATGGCACACGTCATGAAGCATCTGGATCAGTGCGAGGCATGTCAACGCCAGTTTAAGGCGATCTTGGCAATGAATGAATGGGAAGAAACGCTTAAAGAGGAAGAAAATCCATCTCTCATGATTGATATGCAAGCAGCGTGGGACAAGGTAGAAAAGAAAACAACACAAAAAAATATAATCAGTAAACTAAAAGGAGTATTTAGCGAGATGAAAAACA
>JBOFEH010000095.1:0-1828 GCA_051647765.1 Cellulosilyticaceae bacterium
AGTTTAACCTGCTCTAGCTGGATGTTGTGTAAATCCGATGAATTAATTCTTTTGGCCATTTGATTTCCTCCCTATTAAAAACTAAAAATAAAGAGCCTACATTTGCAGGCTCAGGTTGTTTAATATCACTAAATTGTTCTTCTAAACTCCATATGTGCAGAGATTTTTCATCCCTTACTTTTGTGTCAAAACATCTCTGTACTAATCTAGAGTGATGCCTCACTGGAGTTGCTTGTAATTGCATAAGTCTACCCTGTATATTACCTACATATTCAATCAAATGATCTAATATGCGTTCTTCATTACCACTTTTTATGCTTAAATTTAATAAATACGTATCATAATTTAGAATATCATATAACTGCTCAACATCATACTCATAATTAGATATTAGCTCATCTAAATTTTCAAACTGCGGAATGCATTCCTCTCTAAACCACTCAAAAAAGGGTGTCAATGCATCATTCCCACCTTGTTCCATGTAATCTTGATAATTACCAAATTGACTTATAGGCTGACTATGATAATATGTCACTAAATAATCTTCTATCTGGGCAAAATAATATTCAAAGTGTTGCTTGATTAGGGATTCTATCAATTTCTTGCTACCCATTTTAAACTTCTTTATTGAAATATTCTGTTCCTCACTAGGTATTATTGGAGATAACTTCAAAGAAATTGTTTGCTCTTTTGAACATGTAAGCCAACCTACTATTTGTTCAAATATCCTATACATTTCTGTCTCCTCGCTTCTCATTCTTTATATTCTATGCACTATTATACGATAATTTGACCCTACTTTCAATAGTTTATCCGCCCTACAGCACTTTTATACTTTCTGTATCACTTATGTTCATTATGGTTACAAATAGGTAATTGTTAGCAGGTTTAGCGCTATCCCTAATCAGATTATCTATGTTATACTCAAACTACATTGAGAACAAATGACAAAGGAGACTAATAACAATGAGTATTCTCGTAACAGGTGGTATGGGCTATATCGGTAGCCATACTGTCATCCAATTAATCGAACAAGGATTTGATATCATCATCCTTGATAACCTCTGCAATTCCAAAATAGAGGTCTTAGACTCTATCGAGCAGCTCTCTGGGGTAAGACCTAAGTTTTATCAGGTTGACTTATGTGACAAAGCAAGTACTTTTGAGGTGTTCGCCGAGAATAGCATAGAGGCTGTCATTCACTTTGCTGGCCTCAAAGCTGTAGATGAATCTGTAGAGCAGCCTCTGATGTATTACCACAACAACTTGACAGGCACACTGGTTCTATGTGAGGCTATGGCTGCTCATGGTTGCAAAAAAATCGTATTTTCTTCTTCTGCAACTGTATATGGCATGAACAACGAACCCCCATTTGATGAGACAATGCCTACAAGCACGACGAATCCATATGGTAGTACCAAGCTGATGACAGAGATGATTCTTAAGGATCTCCATATCGCAGATCCTACTTGGAGTGTCTGCCTACTCCGCTACTTCAACCCTATCGGCGCTCACCCAT
The DNA here is from genome assembly GCA_051647765.1 of Cellulosilyticaceae bacterium. Taxonomy (GTDB): domain Bacteria; phylum Bacillota; class Clostridia; order Lachnospirales; family Cellulosilyticaceae; genus JBOFEH01. Next base: position 1,520 of record JBOFEH010000095.1, read on the forward strand.
CAGGTCTTATTGGCGAGGATCCAAACGGTATCCCTAACAATCTGCTCCCTTATATTGCACAAGTTGCTATCGGCAAGCTCAAGGAGCTGGCTGTGTTTGGGGATGACTACGAGACCGCCGACGGCACAGGCGTAAGAGATTATATCCACGTCTGCGACTTAGCAAGTGGACATCTTGCAGCGCTATCTTATGTGCTAGAGCACCAAGGTGTAGAAGCTGTCAACCTCGGTACTGGGAATGGCTATAGCGTCCTCGAGGTCATCCGTGCTTTCGAAAAAGCAAGCGGCTTACCAGTTGCTTACCGCATCG
>JBOFEH010000096.1:0-8241 GCA_051647765.1 Cellulosilyticaceae bacterium
ACTTGGATCATGAAAGTAGTAGCTTAGATCAACACATGTCATCTATTAAGCAAGCGATTATTGATGTGAACCAAGTGTGTAATGAAAATGCACAGGGCGTAACAGATATTGCAGATCGTACCACCAATATTGTCAACAAAATTAATGAGATTCAAGACCGTGCTAAAGAAAATGAAAACTCAGCAGAAACACTTAATGGATTAGTCGGTCAATTCAAGTTGTAGACACTATACTTATAAAAAAACTAGCTTATGAGCAGATAAGCTAGTTTTTAATAGGTGTAAATGGAAGTAAAACTTGGGAAAGTGTTGTTGGAGCGATGCTTGAAACAGCTGGCAGATGAATGAGTTTAATGTAATAAAAAAGAGGTTTAAAAGTATAGCAGTGAGCATATTGATGTTTGATGGCATTAATCTGTTCATGTAGGTCCTCTAAAGGTAAATCCGTTGAAAAGGTAATCACATGAGGGAATGTAATGTTATAAGGCATGGCTTCAGAAAAGTCATGATGGTGATGTGTTAGATAAGCAGAATCTCTTATCAGGTAGTGACTAGAGCCCCTATCCTCTAACAAGTGAATATGGTAAGTATGAGGAGCGTGTTTGCACGAAGAAGGGTTGTTTGGGAGATCTTGGAGATCTAGTAATTTATTAAAGGCTATAGAGAAATCTTGGAGGATTTTGTGGTCATGCAGTTTAGTTAAGTGCTTTGATATAGTAGCTATTGTTTCATGGATACAAGATAGCCTGCACTGGATTTCTTTGAGTTCCTGTACTAAGCAGTCTGATTGCTTTTGGAGAAGCTCTTGAAACTCATTGAGCGAGGGTGGGCAATGAATCAACTGTTTGATATGGTTTAAAGAGAGCCCTAATGTTTTGTAAGACAAGATAGCATGAATGGCAGTCAGGTGAATGTTAGTGTAATAACGGTACTGGTTTTCTTGACGTAATGAAGGTGGAATGAGTTGTTCTTTTTCATAATATCTTAAGGTATCACGAGAGATATTAAACCGTTTGCAGATATCTGCTGTAGAAAAACAGCTTGTGTCATGATGAGAAAGTAGGGTGTTTTCTAGAATCATAGGAGTCTCCTTATAGTCAATTAAAGATTTGAAATAAATTAATATTAAAATATCAATCATATTAAGAGGTAAACTTAATGAAAAAAATAAAGAATATTAGAATTAAAAAGATGCAACTTAGCACTAAAATACTTATACCAACGTTTATTATATTATGTATCGTCATTTTTGGCGGTTTCATAATGATTTATAATCAAACAAGTTCAGTAATTCAAGATATGGCACTTAGGCAGTTAGAAGATGTTACAAAAAATATTCAGCTTAATATAGAAAATGAGCTTCAGCCATATATGCATACCCTGGGTACCTTTAAACTTAATATCCAAAGAGAAGGAAAAGTAGATTCCCATGAAACAGAAGAAATGACACAAGGTTTAAAGGGGATATTACAGCAATATCCAGAGTTATATGGATCATGGATTATTGTAAACCCAGAGGCTATGGATGATGCGAGTCAATATAAAAACAAGCCGTTATATGATGAAGATGGTCGTTTTGCACCTTATTTCGAGAATAATGGTGGCAATATCTTAGAGGGAACATTAACATCTCACAAAAAAGAAGGGGAGGCAAATTATTTCTATACTAAGCCTCTAGAAACAGGGAAAACATATATTACAGATGCACTTACATATGAGTACAAAGGTGAAATGGTAACAGTGATTTCGTTATGTGTGCCATTTGAGATGGGCGGCAAAGTGGCAGGTGTTGTTGGTTTAGATATTGAGATTGGTGCACTTGCACAAAAAGTAAGCGAGTTCAAGATTTATGATACAGGTTATGCCGTTATGTTTGATAAGGACTATACGATTATAGCTCATCCAAACAGTGAACTCATAGGGTTTAACCCGTATGAGGAAGATAAGTTATCAACACAAGAAATGCAAATGATGGACCAAACATCAACAGAGAGAGTGTTTAATTTGGTAGAAGCGCGTGCGGGTGGAGAGGGCAAAGTCTCTTATAAGACATTTGTGCCAACTCAGATTTCAGAGGAGGCCCTGCCATATATCATTCAGCTTGTGGTACCTAAGTCAGAGGTGCAACGTGCATCAGTCAAATTGCAAACCAGCTTGACAGCAGTAGGGTTAGGCATATTGATTCTTTTGGCAGTGACCATTCAGCGTGTAGTGGCTATGCAGATGAGAAGACTAAAGAGAGAAATGATATGGCTTAACCAACTAGGTGAGGGAGATTTAACGATTCATGAGCAAAAGGTTGCAGAGTCTAGCGAGGATGAAATTGGTATGATTTCAACAACTATAGACAATTTATCTTCTAAGCTTAATGGGATTATAGGGCTTGTCAAACAGTCAGCGGATCAGGTAAGTCAATCAGGAGAAGAACTGAACCAAAGTGCGAGTCAGACGGCGACAGCAACACAAAGTATTGCAGAGAGTATCACACAAGTTGCAGAAGGTAGCCAAGAACAGCTTACTTATGTAGAACAGATGGTAAGTATTGGACAAGATACACATACACGAATTGAGAACATGGTAAGTCAATTTGATGACATTCAGGATATTACAAAGACAACTGTTGAAGCAACACAAAGAGGTAGTATGGCCATTGAGCAGATTACAGAGCGTGTTGGTGGTGTAGTTCAGGCTACTAATGAGGCAGAGGCGGCAAACAAAGAGCTACTAGAGACTTCAAATAAAATCCATACAATTATTGCACTCATTGAAAACATCGCAAAACAAACCAATTTATTATCACTCAATGCAGCTATTGAGGCGGCAAGAGCAGGTGAGGCAGGTAAAGGTTTTGCAGTTGTAGCAAGTGAGATTACCAAGCTTGCAAATGAGGTAGAAGTTGCAATCAAAGATATTAGCTTACTTATTGCAAGTAATGATAGTAGTATCAAGAAACTTGAACAAAAGCTACATGAGTGTCTGAGCGAAGTGACTCAGAGTGTAGAAGGTGCCAAGGATGCGAAGCAAAAGTTCCAAGAAATCGAGCAGCACATCGGCAATCTATCAGGTGAAATTATAGAGACACACGAAGTGGTACAAGATATCCAGAGAGATAATCAAGAAGTATCAACACTTATTGGTCAGGTTGCAGATGTTGCTAGAACCCAGGCTCATGAAGCCCAAGAGTCAGCAGCAGCAACCCAGGAGCAATATGCAACAATGGAAGAAGTGAGCTCACTTAGTGTAGTTCTAGCAGATTTAGCGAAGAATCTTACTGAGAGTATGAAGTATTTCAAGATATAAGAAATGAAGAGTAAACGCCGCATTGACAATCACACGCACACAAGGTATATTTGAGGCGAGGTGATTATTGTGGCGTTTTTTTCAAATATAAAAATCAAAAAAATTATCGGTATTAGAACACTTAAGACAGGAATAGGCGCAGCAGTAGCCATGTTGATTGCACAGTTTATAGGACTTATGTACTGGCCATCGGCGGGGATTATTACTATTTTAAGTATTCAAGGCACCAAGCGTACATCTATACAAATAGCGGTAAAACGTGTGATAGCAACAGTTGTTGCATTAGTCTTAGCCACACTACTTTTTATGATAGGTGGTCATAGCCCTGTTATCTTCGGTTTATTTCTTCTGATCTTTATTCCTATTACGGTGAGATTTGAATTAGTAGATGGTATTGTGATGGCGGCGGTGCTTGTGACACATCTTATGGGAGAAGAGAGAATAGGGACTGGTATACTCCTTAATGAAGTAGGGCTGGTTGTAGTAGGTGTTTCTGTGGCACTGATTCTGAATCTCTATATGCCAAGTGTAGAAGCAGAGCTTGCAATAAGCCGAAGTCATATCGAACAGTCTATGTATAGCCTCTTCTTGGAGATGTCTGAGTGTCTTAGAGCAAGGGCCAGTAGTGTGCAGGAAGATACACTGTTTATAAGTCTAAGGGATCAGATTAGCAAGGCCAAGGTGCAGGCTTATAAATATGCCAATAACCATGTGTTTGCCAAAGTATCCCCTTATGAAAAATACTTTGAGATGCGTGATAGCCAATACCAAGTGATGCAGTATATGAGGGAACACTATAGCAGATTGTTTATGACATATAGTGAGACAGAGCAGGTTGCTGATTTTACACTGAAGGTAGCAAAGACGATTACAGGACAGGTTACAGCAGTACAATTATTACAGGAATTAGAAGGATTAAGAGAGCATTTTAGACTATCACCCCTGCCTCAGACGAGGGAGGAGTTTGAAAATCGTGCCATGCTTTATCAGTTTCTCAATGATTTGGAGCATTTCTTAGAAATTAAGAGGGTATTTAAGGATGAGCTGACGGAGCGTGAAGTGGAGCAGTATAATAAAGGTTATAGAAGATAAATGGGCATAGCGGAGAGGCGCTATGCCCATTTATCTTTGGTGAGAGAAGGGGGACGTCCCACTATAGGGTTCTACTACATGGGGCGCAAAAACAGGGGTCCGTACCGCTATAGGGTATCTCCCGTCTTGTGTCCTCGTGTTTTGGAAAATCTAAAGCCCGATACGTTCATCTAACATCCTTAACTCACAAATAAGAAGAGCGCTTATTTGCTCAGACAAAAGGATTAAGAACAGATGAAAGTATCGGGCTAAGATTTTGTGTAAAACACTGCGGATGCAGACTTAGAGATACCCTATAGTGGTACTAGGATTTGCTATAGGTGAGATGATTATCGGGGGCAAAAGCAGGGTACCGTACCACTATAGAGAGGTGTAAAGGTAGGACATTCGCTTTTAATTTTGTGAATGGCTACTGAGACATAAGAAGAATTATGAGAGTGAATAGACTAGTGATTGGATAATAATATAAAATTAGTGATTGCTATAATCCACAAATGTAGTGGGTAGAAAATATAGAAGAAGTATTTATGGAACCAGCTGTTAGGTCCTCTTTTGCCGTCATAGAGGGCGAGAAAAGGGAATACAAAGAAATAGTAGATTTCAAACCGAAATAATATAGAGATGATTTCAACGATACCATACCATACATAGCGTCGCAATTTGTTTTCTCTGAAAAAGTAGACACCGAGCATGAAAGGTAGAAGTACCACACCCCATTCGCAGATAAAGCCTATGATGAAACAGAGGATAGCGGCTATGTAGTAGAGGACTTTTATTACATTTTGCTTATTTTGGCTCCAGATAATGAGTGCTAAGGAGAGTACGCCCATGGCTAAAGTGATTGTAATATTAGTCCGTATAGTGAGATATCTTAGATACTGTGGATCTATATCTGAGGTGAGACTTGTCAATAGAGACCCGAGTAGCTGGTTACTGGTAGTAACGATTAGTGCCCAAGTGGCAAGGCGTATGCAGTACTTTTTGAGGTTGCTGGTGTAGAGAACACCTTGTACTGCGAGGTAGGCAAAGAGTGGTGCAACACATCTTGAAGTGAGTATAAAAATCATTCTTAGATCAGGGGAAATCAATCCATAAACATACTCTAGATGGTTCAGAACCATGAGTACAGTCATAATCAATTTCAGATCCCAAGCGTTTAAAATCTTAAAAGATTGGCGTGTTAGCATATAATCCTCCGTATATAAGACAAAGAATATGTCCATTCTTAAAAATATTATAGCATAAAAATAGAAAAATTAGAGAATTTGCGCTAGGAGTATGGATTAATCTATGTATTTATAGAGAATAATAAGTATGTTAATATGGTAAGAAAGAGACTGATAGTAGGGAGGAATTTTATAATGACTCTTAGTAATAAATTGGGAATAACTGATTCGGTAGAACTTGCTAGAATGGAAGAGAAACTAAGTAAGAAAAAAGCAATTGGGTTATTTGAAGGTGGCTATTTAAGCCAATTAGAGGCAGGAACATTTGATGCGTTGGCGCAAATTCATCAATATCTTTTTGATGAAATTTATGAATTTGCAGGTGTGATAAGGAATGTCAATATTGCGAAAGGAAACTTCAGATTTGCTCCTGTGATGTACTTGGAATCTGATTTGAAGCATATTGATACAATGCCACAATCAAGTTATGATGAGATTATTGAAAAATATGTGGAAATGAATATTGCACATCCTTTTAGAGAAGGGAATGGGCGTAGTACGAGAATTTGGCTAGATCTTATGCTGAAGAAAGAATTACGCCAAGTAGTGGATTGGAGTAAGGTAGATAAAAATGATTATCTCCTTGCTATGGAGCGTAGTTCGATTAAGGATATAGAAATAAAGTATCTTTTGAAAGAGGCATTGACGGATAAGACAGATGATAGAGCAATCTATATGAGGGGAATTGATACAAGCTATTACTATGAAGGGTATACAGTCTATAAGGCAGAAGAATTATAGGATATAAGGGAATAAACAGGCAAAGCCTACCGAATCACTGAGCTGGGGTGATGGGGTAGGCTTTGTCTATTTAATCTGAAATACTATATTGTTAGTGCCTTTACTAACAATAGCTACAGCACATATTACTAAGAAGTGAGCAGTTAGCTGAGTAGGTGGAGGTGCCTACAGTAATTGTGCCAAAGAGGGTGGTGATGACTGATTTGAAGACGTCTGTAGCAAGTCCGTTGAAGTTGCTGCATAGGTCTGCTAAATTATCATCATAGAATTGGATGACTGATGGGGTGATGATGAGTACCACATCACCTACGATTGCGCGTTGGGTGTCTGGAATAACGCCTGTAGTTAAGACAAGTCCTTTGAAATAAGGGTTGTTATACAGTGCATTGCAGAAGAGCTGAGCAACATCTGCCGGTGTTGTAGGTGTCGTGGTTGGCATAGAGATTTCAAGATCCATATAGAAGACGTGGATATTGACATTAGTGCCGCCAAAGGACACTTTTTGGGGTAGAATAGCGCGTAGAGCACTAGCCTGAGTCGTACATGAAGAGACTGTGATATTGAGGTTGTAATTCGAAGCATCGACACTAATGAGGTCGCTTACTGTTACACCAGGGGTACATCCGATAGTGTAATAGACTTTGTTCCTGAATTCATACCAAGGAGGAGAGAGAGTAGATTGAGCCATAATAAAACTCCTTTCAAGTTTATATTAAAAAAGAAGGTACACTATATTATATTACTGAGATAAGCATATGTGATAAAAACAGTACAGACTGAACAGAGAATAGAGGTTGAAAATATAAAATATTTTGATAAAATTAAAGTAGGAAGGGAGTTGGGGTTAAGTGAAATTAAAAATCAAAAGTAAAATGGTGAAGAGTATCGTTGCAATAGCTGCATTAACAATGTCTTATGGGGTGATGGCGAAGACCCCAGATGTGATGGTAGCGCCTTATGTGGATGGGACATTGACCCAGAGTGTAAGGCTTGCGGAAGTGTATAAGGAAACAGGGATTAGCAGATTCAACATAGGGTTTATTGTGGCAAATAGTCAGAATAAGGCTTCATGGGGGGGGCAATATGAACTGCTTAAGAGTCCTATCGATTCACAGATTGAACTGCTTAGAAAACAGGGTGGGGATATCATCTTATCAGTAGGGGGAGCTGCTGGCACACCTCTACATATAGCGATTAAAGATGAAGCAGAGCTTACCAAGGAATTGATACGGATTGTAGACACTTATGATTTAGAGGCCATTGATTTTGATATAGAGGGTACGGGGCTGACTGATTTAGATGCAGCAAGAAGACTTGTAAGAAGTATAGCGGCGCTCCAAGATGCGTTCAAAAACCTAGAGATATGGATGACACTACCAGTGGCTAAGGATGGCCTTACTTCAGAGGGCAAGGCTGTTGTGGATTATGCAGTCAAAAAAGAGGTGGACTTAAAAGGGATTAATCTGATGGTGATGAACTATGGTTATGAGGCTAAGCCAAGTGATATGAGTGATCAGGCTATAGTAGCTTCTAGTGCTGTAGTCAGTCAGTTGGATGAGATTTATAAGGCCTATGGGCAGAAATTAACCAGTGATGAGCTCTGGGAGATGATTGGTCTTACACCTATGATTGGGGTGAATAATACAGGACAGATCTTTACCCTAGATGATGCCAAGGAGCTCATGGCATTTGCTAAGCAAAAAGATATCGGTTATATTGGATATTGGTCACTCTCAAGAGATCGGCAAGGGAGTCTAGGTGTTGTGAGTCCTGTCCATAGTGGCGTGATGCAAGAGCCTTTAGCCTATACCAAAATCTTTGCAGGGGTAGCGGAAGAGGTTATTGCCAATGAAATCAAAGTTTTACCTATAGGAACCAATGAC
>JBOFEH010000097.1:0-9536 GCA_051647765.1 Cellulosilyticaceae bacterium
TTATACATGACTGAGAGTGTTTTGTTCCCTTGAGCCGCAATAAGTGGGAGACCACTAACAAGAGTAGCACCCGCTAACAGGCCAATAAGCATACTTTTAAAATGTAATTTCATATGTAAATCCTCCTCTATAATATTAGAAAACTATAATATATTATATCAAAATAAGAGAAAATGCATAGTCCTCAAAAATATGTTAGAATAATGCTATCAAGTAGGGTGTTGGAGGTACACAAGATGAATTTATTATTAGTTTACTTTGTCTGTGCGGTGGTTACTTTTGGTGTGGGTTGGTATTATGTGATGCATTTTGATTCTTTTTGTGAAGAAGCTTTTAATTCTTTTAGGTTAAAATCCAAGGAAGTGACCGATGAGATGGGGCGATATTATGAAAATCACATCAAGGTGTATCAGCCTATTGTGAGAATAGCAGGTATCCAATCTGCGGCACTGAGTGGGAGTTGTTTTTTGTTTCTAAGAGCAGGTATTCGGACAGAGTATTTTAGAATATTGATGTTGGTGGCTATGGGATTACTTTTGGTTGTAATTGCAGAGGGGTGGCGTATTTGGTTTATGACTATTGTCAAAGAGCCGTTATACATCGAGACAGATACTACGGAGGAGGCTCAGCGTCAGTTTGAGGCACTTAAGCAGAGGCTCTATAAGAGGAGTACGAGGCACTATATAGGGATTAAGCGCATTCTTTACATGCAAACGATTGTGAATGGGCTCATGATTGTATCAACCATCTTATACTTTTTTTGGCTTGCATAAGTCATAGGGGTGCTGCATATAGATAGTTTATATTAGTAGCTTAAACCAATGATTGTGAAGTAGGGGGAATAAAGGTGATGGCAATTTGGAAAGGGAAACATCAGGTATGTGGTACATGTAAATTTTGGTGTGGAGAGAGAAAAATTGACTTTCAAACGCATTCTGTAGAGACGAACAAAAGGATAGGGCGATGTGCAGGTTGGAATTCTGTGTATCGAGGGAGTGAGACAAAAGAGGATGCAGTTTGTAATGCATGGGAACCATTAGAGAGTTAAATAACTCTCTTTATTTTTTGTGTGGGGAGTGAGTGATGTGGCAAAATGTATGAGAGAGCAGTGTCCTCATTGGATGCAGCAAAAAGAGGTCTATATGACCCATGATAATAGGCAAGTAAATCGGGATTTGAGTCGGTGTGGTTATGGTTGTAGGAAAGAAATGGATAACCAAAAAAGACCGTGTCAAAGGGATGACAAGCATACGTGTGAGTAGTATAATGGATAAGATATGAAACATATACCTTGTAAGGAGGACTTGATATGCCGATGCTTAGAATAAGAGGTATAGAAGAATTAGAAGTAAAAGTAGCAAGTACCATGCTTATTGATGAACTTGCTGAAATCGTAGGGTGTCCAAGAGACTACTTTACCATTGAGATGATGAGAAGCCATTTTGTGATGGATGGGCAAATAGTAGATGCTCCAGCCATGATTGAAGTGGCGTGGTTTGATAGAGGACAGGCTGTAAGGGATCAAGTGGCAGCTTGTATTACCAAACATCTTAAAGGTCAAAAGGCGTATTTAGAAGTTTATTTTGTCACACTACAAGAGAATGCTTATTACGAAAACGGTGTTCATTTTTAAAAGGAATACTAACATACAACAACGATTACAAGATAAAAGGAGTTAAACACAATGGAACAATTTAAGACAAAAGGCGTATGTGCGTCACAGATTTTATTTGATGTAGTAGATGGTGTGATTGAGAAGGTAGAATTCGTTAATGGTTGTCCAGGCAATACAATGGGCGTAGCAGTGCTTATTCAAGGTATGAAAGTAGAAGAGGCTATTACGCGTCTTAAAGGAATTGATTGTCGTGGACGTGGGACATCTTGTCCAGATCAACTTGCACAGGCACTTGAAGCATACATACAAGGATAGACAAAGTAGATTTATTCTACTTTTTTTATGTTTACAATATATATAGTAGAGAGTAAAAGCATGAAAGGAATTGGCTTATGAAAATTGTCATACAAAAATTTGGAGGAACCTCTGTTGCAACACCAAAAGCAAGAGAGGACGTCATAAGCAAAGTAACAAAACTCAAAGAATCAGGAGAATTTCCTGTAGTTGTTGTCTCTGCTATGGGAAGATTAGGTGCGCCTTATGCCACCGATACACTCCTTGGGTTTGTCAAAGAAACAGCGGGAGAAATGAATCCAAGGGAGGCAGATTTACTCTTGTCTTGTGGTGAAATAATCTCTGCAGTGACATTAGCAACAATGCTTACCCAAAAAGGGTATCCGGCAGTAGCCCTAACAGGTGGGCAAGGGGGTATCATCACAACAGGGTGCTACCAAAATGCAGATTTACTGTATATGAAGCCAGAACGTCTGATGGATTATATAGAACAAGGAGTTATCCCCGTAGTTGCAGGATTCCAAGGAATAACTGCAGAAGGCGATTTTACTACACTTGGCAGAGGCGGAAGTGATACGACAGCAGCAATGCTAGGCATGGGCCTTAAAGCAGAGCGTATTGAGATTTTTACAGACGTAGATGGGATGATGACAGCGGACCCTAGAGTCTGTGACAAGGCTAGTATTATTGATACCATCAGCTACAATGAAGTCTTCCAAATGGCAGATAGTGGTGCAAAGGTCATCCATCCAAGAGCTGTGGAATATGCGATGCGAGCAGGGATACCACTTGTAATCAAAAATACATTTTCTGATGCAGAGGGGACAGTCATTACCCAGAACACCAAGGGGATGAGTGAAACTTGTGTGGACAAAGTGATATCAGGTGTTGCGCACAGAATAGGGCGTACTCAGTTTACGATTCAAGACGAGGTAGCAGCAGACAGAGATTTACTAGGGCTTATTGCCAAACAAGCGATTAGTATTGACCTCATTAATATTTTCCCAGACTACAAAGTCTTTACCATTGCAACGGAAGATAGGGTTAAGTTAGAGTCTGTGCTAAGTGAGTATCACTATGACTACACCAAGATAGAGGGATGTTGCAAAGTAACTGCTATTGGTGAGCGTATGACAGGTGTGCCAGGTGTTATGGCGCGTATTGTAAGAGCGTTAACTCATGCTAAGGTAGAGATTTTGCAAACAGCAGACTCTCTCACAACGATTGGGTGTCTTATCAAAGAAGAGCAGGTACGTGAGGCGATTACCGCTCTTATCGAAGAATTTAATTTATAACCGCTAAAATGCATGAACCATTCCCTTTCTTTACATACTAAGTCTAAAAGTAGGTAAAGAGAGGGAATTTTTATGTTAAATCGTATGTTAAAGCTCCAAGATAGCCTAGCACCCTTATATCATGATAGTGAGGAAGATGAGGCATCCCCTGATAAGAAAGCAAAGGCAGGAGAAGGGGAAGTGAAGTCTCAAGGAGATGAACAAACAGCCTCATCTTCAGAGGTCAATCAAAATATCAAAGAAATGGGGCAGATGCCAGTAGCAGAAAACGGTCAAAGTCCGATTCACTGTATTACCATTATCGGTCAAATTGAGGGCCATGTGAGTATGCCACCGCAAAACAAAACCACAAAGTATGAGCATCTTATACCTCAGCTTGTAGGCATCTCAGATAACCCTAAAGTTAAAGGCGTATTGGTCATCTTAAATACCGTAGGTGGAGATGTGGAAGCAGGGCTTGCACTTGCGGAGCTGATTGCATCTATTGATAAACCAGTGGTGTCACTGGTTTTAGGTGGTGCGCATTCTATAGGTGTGCCCCTTGCAGTTTCTAGTGATTATTCGTTTATTACCCCTACAGCGACTATGACACTTCATCCCGTACGTATGAATGGGACAGTGCTGGGTGTAGTTCAAACTTTTGAGTATTTTGACCAGATGCAAGAGCGTATCGTAGAGTTTGTGTCTCGTAATTCTCATATATCAGGGGACCGTTTTAGAGAGTTGATGTTAGATACAGGGAAGTTAGCAAGAGATATGGGGACCATACTTGTAGGACAGCAAGCAGTGGATGAAAAACTGATAGATGCAATGGGTGGTTTAGGAGAAGCACGCCAAAAACTTTATGAGCTCATTAGGGAAAGTGAAGGTGGTGCAAATGGCACTGTATAGCATCTTACCTGTTCAAGAGACCGAGGAAGTGGCAAATTACGAAATGCTTGAGTATCAAGGCAAACAAGTATTAGCCTGTGTGACAGAAGAAGGGTATGTTTTGGAGAGACTTTATTCATCAGACCCGTCAGATTATTTGAATAATAACCTACAACCAGGAAGTTTACTCGAAAATAGCCTTATCAAAAAAAATATTCAATGATATAATAATAGATGTGTAGTATAATACACATCTATTATTACGTTAAAGATTGATGTTTGCAATAAATGAAGGGATATACAATTAAGATGAAGAAAAAGAAAAAAACAGGTGCAAAGCCTAAGAAAAAACAACAGATGAAAAGTCATGCCTTATGGGATGAAGTGATAGGGATAGGTGTCGTTGGATTTGCCTTATTGATGATAGCGAGTGTACTGATGACCGATCAGGTGGGGATTGTAGGGGTTGTCATAAGGAACCTATTTGTAGGACTATTTGGTATAGGTGGCTATATTCTTCCTTTTTATATTATTTTTATAGGGGTTTTATACATCAAAGGGCAGATACAAAAAATACTTGTTAGTTTGATGTATATGGTACCGCTATTAGTCATGCTTATGACATTATTTCACCTCATTAGTTACGGAGGAAACAAGGGGATAAGTCTTATGAGTATGACTTATATTACAGATGCCAGGTGGTACAATGGTGGCTGGGTAGGGGCTGTCATAGGATATGGAAGTATAACACTACTTGGTACAGTGGGAAGCTATATTTTATTGATTGTACTATTGGGTATATGGGCTATGGTAACCACTAAGTTTCCAGCACTAAGCTTGTTAGGAGAATTGATTCATAACGGCTGGGAGCGTCTTGGAACGTCATTTAGAACATACCAAGCTGAAAGAGCACATAACAAAGAGCTTGCAAAACAGCTTAAGGTCAAAAATCGTGTTGCGCAAAAGACAAAAGAAAAAGAAGAGGCTTTTGAAAGGCCACCGATTATGGTATCAGGTATGGAACAGGAACCTATGTACTTTGATCATCAGATTGATAAGGAGACAGGTGAAGTACTCGGTCTAGGGGCAGTAGAGCAGCCGTTAAACCCTGTAGTAGAGCCACAAGTAGTAGAGTCAGTGACTATGCCAGGGCCAAAAGTACTTGCTAAGGAAGAGAAGGCGCCTATTATGCCGGATATTCCAAGTGCAGAAGTAGACGAAAATTATGAGTTCCCATCAGTAGAGCTTCTTCGTAAAAATGAAAATGGTGGGCAAAACCGTAACGCATCTCGTGCATCACTAACCAATGCTCAAAAACTAGAAGCAACACTTGCAAGCTTTGGGGTAGAAGCCAAAGTGCTTCAAATACATAGAGGACCTACGGTTACACGCTATGAGTTACAACCCAAACAAGGGGTTAAAGTGAGTAAAATTGTGAATTTAGCCGATGATATCGCACTGAACCTAGCGGCTTCGGGCATTCGTATTGAAGCACCTATTCCAGGCAAATCAGCAGTAGGGATAGAAGTGCCTAATGAGGCCAGTGAGATGGTTTACTTAAGGGATGTTATAGAAAGTGATAATTTTATTGCATTTCCATCTAAGCTTGCCTTTGCATTAGGGAAGGATATTGCAGGGAAACCTATTGTGACAGATATTGCGAAAATGCCTCATATGCTCATTGCAGGGGCCACAGGTTCAGGAAAGAGTGTTTGTATTAATACGCTCATTACAAGTATCCTTTATAAGGCGAAACCTAGCGAAGTGAAGCTTATTATGATTGACCCTAAAGTAGTAGAGCTTAATGTGTATAATGGGATTCCACATCTATTGATTCCTGTTGTAACAGATCCGCGCAAGGCAGCAGGGGCACTATGCTGGGCAGTTAATGAAATGACCAAGCGTTATAATTTGTTTGCAGAGACAAATGTGAGGGATATGAAAGGCTATAACCTTAAGGTGACTGAGGAGTCAGAGAAAATGCCTCACATTGTTATTATTATAGATGAGCTTGCGGATCTGATGATGACAGCGGCCAAAGAAGTAGAGGATGCTATTTGTAGACTTGCTCAGATGGCCAGAGCAGCAGGGATTCATCTTGTGATTGCCACTCAGAGGCCATCTGTGGATGTTATCACTGGGGTAATCAAAGCGAATATTCCCTCACGTCTTGCTTTTGCTGTATCATCAGGAATAGATTCTCGCACCATTCTGGATATGAATGGGGCAGAGAAGCTTCTTGGAAAAGGGGATATGCTCTTTAATCCTATTGGAGAATCCAAGCCGATTCGTATTCAGGGTGCTTTTATCTCTGACCAAGAAGTAGAAGCTATTGTAGAGGCGGTTAAGCAAACTGGTGGTCATGCCACTTATGAGGAAGAAGTGATTCAAAGTATCGATACACCAAGTGTGGCCATAGATGGCTCAGAAGAAGACGAATTTTTGATTCAAGCGATTAACCTTGCAAAAGGTAAAGATAAATTATCCATTTCAATGTTACAAAGATATTTTAGGGTAGGGTTTAATCGGGCCTCACGGTTGATGGATGCGTTAGAGGCAAGAGGTATTGTAGGTCCAGATGAGGGTAGCAAACCTAGAAAAGTTTTAAATAATATAACGGAGGAGAGAGAATATGATTAAAACAGATATTCAAATCGCGCAAGAAGCAGTACTTAAACCAATTTATGACGTGGCAGCAGCAGCAGGTATTCCAGCAGATATGGTAGAGCCTTATGGGAAGTACAAAGCGAAGCTTAGTAACGCCTTATTTGAGGAAGTCAAAGCAAAGCCAGATGGCAAACTTGTACTCGTAACAGCAACGAATCCAACACCAGCAGGTGAAGGGAAAACAACGATTACAGTAGGGCTTGGACAGGCGCTTTGCAAATCAGGGAAAAATGCGATTATCGCCCTTCGTGAACCATCATTAGGACCATGTATGGGACTAAAAGGCGGCGCAGCTGGGGGTGGTTATGCGCAGGTTGTTCCCATGGAAGATATTAACCTTCACTTTACAGGGGATATTCATGCTATAGGGGCAGCTAATAACTTATTAGCATCTATGGTTGATAACCACATTCATTTTGGAAATGTACTAGGTCTTGATCCACGTACAATCACATGGAAACGTTGTGTGGACCTTAATGACCGTGCACTGAGAGATATTGTGGTTGGGCTTGGCGGACAGCTCAATGGTGTACCAAGAGAAGATGGCTTTATGATCACAGTAGCATCAGAGGTTATGGCGATATTATGTCTTGCTAATGATTTGATGGATCTTAAAGAGAAGTTAGGCAATATTATTGTAGGATATACTTATGGTGGAGAGCCAGTGACTGCAAGAGCACTTAATGCACATGGTGCTATGGCAACACTTCTTAAAGATGCTATTTGTCCAAACCTTGTTCAAACCTTAGAAAATACACCAGTTGTGATGCATGGGGGGCCATTCGCAAATATTGCACATGGATGTAACAGTGTACGTGCTACAAAACTTGCACTTAAACTTGGAGATATTGTCGTAACAGAAGCTGGGTTTGGTGCAGACTTAGGGGCAGAAAAATTCTTAGACATCAAGTGCCGACAAGCAAACCTTAAGCCAGATGCAGTTGTACTTGTAACTACCATTCGTGCGCTTAAGTACAATGGTGGCGTAGCAAAAGAAGATCTCAAAGAGGGGAATTTAGAGGCACTTCAAGCAGGCTTTACAAACCTTGAAAAGCATATTGAAAACGTTCATAAATACGGTGTCCCAGTGGTTGTAACACTTAATGCCTTTATTACAGATACAGAAGAAGAAATCGCTTACATCAAAGCGGAGTGTGAAGCGAGAGGGTGTAACTTTGCTGTAGCGAATGTATGGGAGCATGGCGGAGACGGTGGTCTTGAGTTAGCAGCTAAGTTAATCGATGTATTAGATCATACACCATCTGATTTCCATTACCTCTATGAAGATGAAATGGGGATCGAAGATAAGATCCGTACGATTGCGACGGAGATTTATGGAGCAAAAGGGATTCATATTGAACCTAAGGCGCAAAAAGAAATCGATCGTATCAATCGCTTAGGGTTATCACATTTGCCAGTCTGTATGGCGAAGAACCAATACTCACTATCAGATGATCCAAAAGCACTTGGTAGGCCAGAGGGCTTTACAACAACAATTAGAGAAATTAGGATATCAGCAGGTGCAGGGTTTGTTGTTGCTATGACAGGTAGCGTACTGACTATGCCAGGGCTTCCAAAGAAACCAGCAGCAGAGGCAATTGATATTGATGCAAATGGAGTCGTATCAGGATTATTCTAAAAGATTGTCAAAATCGAAAGGGAGGATTTAGTCAATGGATACACAAATTATAGATGGAAAACAAATCTCAGCGCAGCTTAAAGATGAGCTTAAAGTCAAAGTAGATGCACTCAAAGAACAAGGAGTTACACCAGGGCTTGCGGTGGTACTTGTAGGGGAGAATAGTGCATCAAAAGTCTATGTGAGTAATAAGAAAAAAGCTTGTGAATATATAGGCATCAAATCATTTTCGTATGAATTACCAGCAGAGACAACAGAAGAGTCACTTTTAGAACTCGTAGAAACGCTCAATCAAGATGAGGCAGTCCATGGTATTTTGGTTCAATTACCACTACCAAAACATATGGATGAACAAAAAGTGATCTTGGCTATTGACCCAGCCAAAGATGTGGATGGATTCCACGTCCAAAATGTAGGAGCACTTGTAACAGGTGTAGATGGTTTTATAAGCTGTACCCCAGCAGGGATTATGGAACTTCTTAAACGTTATAAGCTTTCTGTATCAGGCAAAAAATGTGTGGTAGTAGGTAGAAGTAATATTGTAGGTAAACCAGTAAGTTTGCTTTTATTGCGAGAAAATGGTACAGTAACTATGTGTCATTCAAAAACACAGGATTTAACACAAGAACTTAAACAAGCAGATATTGTTGTGGCGGCTGTTGGTGTGGCAAAACTCATCAAAGGTGAGATGCTTAAACCAGGAGCAGTTGTGATTGATGTTGGGATGAATAGAGATGAAAATGGCAAGCTTTGCGGCGATGTGGATTTTGCATCTTGTGAGGGAATTGCCTCATGGATTACACCTGTACCAGGTGGTGTTGGTCCGATGACCATCGCAATGCTCATGAACAACTGTGTAGAAGCAGCGTCCAAATAAGGAAGGAGAATAGATTTGACAAAAACAATAGCATTTGTATCATTAGGGTGTGACAAAAATTTAGTAGACAGCGAGCATATGTTAGGAATATTAAACCATGCAGGGTTCCAATTAATTGGTGATGAATCACAAGCAGACGTATTAATTGTGAACACATGCTGTTTTATTGAGGATGCCAAACAAGAAAGTATTGATCAAATACTTGAAGTGGCTAAATACAAAGAAGAAGGTAACTGTAAAGCGTTAGTTGTAACAGGCTGTATGGCACAACGTTACAAA
>JBOFEH010000098.1:0-21702 GCA_051647765.1 Cellulosilyticaceae bacterium
CCTAATCCCCCATTAGTCTTAGGTGTTGCCACAATGCCTAGTGTTTCATAGCTAAGCACTGCTTCCATCTTGGCATAACTTAGTGCACTCTCATAGCCTTCCAAAAAAGTCTTCAACGCTATCGGTTTGGTTTTGACCGACTCACTTCCTTGTAAGTTCACATTACCAGATGCCCCTAGTAAATCGGATAACACTTTACTTGTCTCTTCATACGTTAGTGGTTTTTGTGCATTGGTCTCATCAAAAAATGTGAATCGTGGATCTTTGGCAAGTGCCGCATAATACTTCTTGTACCACATCTCTCCGGGATCCTGAGTTTTTGGGATTTCATCTAAAAAAGTATAAGCGATAATACGCGCGATATTTGCCTGGGTACATGGCGCCCGATAAACAGGTAGTTCCTCTGATGCTTCTTGTTGTGGCAAATACTGCTCTGCCATAGCCTTGACGGATTGCCAGTCCTCTCGCCAATCTCTCCCTGAATACATATAAGCCCCAATACCTATCACTATAAGAATCAATAGAGGCATCATAAGTGATCCTCCTTGTTCCTCATAGCTTCCTCTTCTTCTAGAACCCCCTCGGCTTGTCCCACTACGCCCTCTGCTACTCTGACGGTTATACTGACGCCCACGGTCATTTCTATTATAGTTTCTATGCTCTCTGCTCATCCTCTTTTCCCTCCTCAATTTTAGAAGCTGGCTTGTACATAGATATGTTTTGCTTTGTGCTTTTATGCCTTTATCCCAAATTAAAGGCTATATTTTGTCCTCAATGCATACAAAAAAAGCACTGACAAAAGTCAGTGCTTTCAATAGCTTAAATATGCCCCAAGATGCCGTCCCTGCCATTTTGACGCCCTAGCTCAGCTAGGTGGGTGACTTATCCTCTTACTGTTGTCTTCCGCTGCCCAAAGGGAATTAGCTTGCGGCCTGACATTAGTAGGGGATCTATCAGTCTCCCATTCGTAATTTGTAGGTTCAAAATAACAAGTCATCGTACATCGCAGGATTTAACTTACCTTTATTATATCACTTTGCGCTTCAATTTCAAGTCTCTTTTTAAAGGTAGTTTATTCAGTTATTTCTTAACTTTCTTAAGTCTAAAGAAATCTTCTCGTTCTTTTTCCTCTAATACATCCTGGATGTATTTGACCTGTTCTTTGTATTTAGGGATTTGTATGTGTTGTAATGCATTAGTACGTTTTTGTGTTTTCTCAATTTCTTTTGCAAGCTTAAAAATTGAGTTTTCAATCTCAGCTAACTCATACACCATATAGCGGACTTCTCTAAAGTGTGTCACAGCATAATCTAGTGCGGCATTACTATTATGAAAGCCATAACTGGGTGTGAGTGCTGTTTCTTCATATTTAATCATGGGAACATCAACACCCATAACACTCTTAAGTAATATCTCAAACTCTTCATCTTTTGGGATACTGTGGGCAATATCTTCCACATCCTTGATTCCCATTGTGATGTTTACCATTTGAAGGGACTCATAGGCTTTGGCTATCGTATCATAAATTTTGGACTGAATCTCTTTTGCCTTATCTACGAGTTCCATCATTTCCCTAATCAGTACATTTCTTTTTTTGTCTAGTAGTTCAAAACCTTTTTTAGAAAGGTCTAACGATGCTTTTGCTTTGATGAGATTGGATTTGGTAGGTGCTACGACAACAGCCATAAGTGCTACTCCTTATGCCCTTGATAATAACGATCAAGCATCTCTGGTTTGATACGATCGAGTTCTGTTCTTGGTAAAATAGAGATCACTTCCCATCCAAGGTCCAAAGTTTCAACAATAGAGCGGTTCTCATCATGCCCTTGTGCAATAAAACGTTCTTCAAAAACTCTACCAAATTCCAAATAAAGCTTATCAATATCTCCTAAGTCATCTTCACCTATAATCTGAGCCAGCGAACGTACATCTTGCACTCTTGAATAAGCTGAGAAAAGCTGACTTGATAAATCCGCATGGTCATCTCTTGTATAATCCTCACCAATACCATCTTTCATCAGACGTGAAAGTGATGGTAAAACTGCGATTGGTGGGTAGATATTTTTTTGATTAAGCTCTCTATTAAGTACCACTTGCCCTTCTGTGATAAAACCTGTTAAGTCTGGGATAGGATGTGTAATATCATCATTTGGCATGGTCAAAATCGGAATCATGGTAATAGACCCTTCCCTGTCTTCTAACATCCCTGCACGTTCATAGATAGTCGATAAGTCACTATAGAGATACCCTGGATACCCCTTACGTGATGGCACTTCCCCACGAATAGAAGATAATTCACGGAGCGCCTCACAGTAACTTGTCATATCTGTCAATATAACCAGTACATGCATATTGTGCTCAAAAGCCAAATACTCTGCTGCTGTTAGTGCACATCTTGGTGTTGCAATACGCTCTACAATAGGGTCATCTGCTAAATTAAGATACATGACAACATGGTCAAGTACCCCTGCTGCCTCAAAACTTCTCATAAAGTAAGTGGCATCATCATGACGTACACCCATTGCCCCAAATACTACGGCAAAGTTATCACTATTAGCACCCTCAATCTTAGCTTGCTTAACGATTTGTACTGCAAGCTCATTATGGGCAATCCCATTCCCTGAGAAGATTGGAAGTTTCTGACCACGAATTAATGTCATCAAGGCATCAATAGAAGATACCCCTGTTTGAATAAAGTTTCTTGGGTATTTACGGGCTACTGGATTGATTGGACGCCCATTAATATTAGGCTTATAGTCTGATATGATTTGATACGCCCCATCCATAGGTTCCCCAACCCCATTGAACGTTCTTCCTAAAATTTCTTTTGAAAGCGGCATGACAAGTGGGTGTCCTGTAAATTTGACTGAAGTATTGTCTGTTGAAATACCTGTTGTCCCCTCAAATACCTGAACAACAACTTTTTCCCCCTCAACTTTAACAACTTTTCCTTTGCGGATTTCCCCTTCTTCTAATTTGATGTCTACAATTTCACCATAGAAGGCATCCTTAACATCAGAAAGCACAATGAGTGGCCCTTGTACGCTTTCTAATTTCAAATACTCTTTTTTCATCATCTTAACCACCCTTATCTATTTCTCATATTTTTGTCTAAGTGCCTGATAACTCTCTACGATCTTCGCAGCCAGTTCATCTAGTAGGTGAACTTCACTATTTGGCACTTCATATTTCATTTTGACTACGTCTTCAAATACAGATTCTTTTCTAATGGTAGACAAAGGAATTCCCATTTTGACACATTTGAGTGATTCCGCATAGAGCACATCAATCACTTTTAGCATTTTGTATTGTTTATCAAGAAGCACGTAGGTATCGTCTTTGTGAAGTGCATTTTGTTGCAAGAAACCTTTTTTGATGGTACGCGCAATCTCTAATACAAGCTGCTGATCATTAGGGAGTACATCTTCTCCAACTAATTGTACGATTTCATTGAGTTTTTCTTCTTCCTGTAATAATCTAATCATTTTTGCACGTAAATCTAGCATATCCTCTGCTACATTTTCTCTATACCACTCAGATAACATATCTACATAGGCACTATAACTTGTGAGATAATTGATGGCTGGATAATGTCTTGCATAAGCAAGTTTTTTATCAAGTGCTAAGAATGCACTTACAAAACGCTTGGTATTCTCTGTAACAGGTTCTGAGAAGTCTCCCCCTGCTGGCGATACGGCTCCGATAATCGTTACAGAAGCTTCCTCACCTGCCAAAGTCTCCACGCACCCTGCACGCTCATAGAACTGTGCAAGTCGTGATGGTAAGTAAGCAGGATAGCCTTCTTCTGCTGGCATCTCCTCAAGACGACCTGAGATTTCACGGAGCGCCTCTGCCCAACGAGACGTCGAGTCCGCCATAATGGCCACATCATATCCCATATCTCTATAGTACTCAGCCATAGTTATCCCTGTATAAATACTCGCTTCACGAGCTGCTACTGGCATATTAGAAGTATTAGCAATAAGCACTGTACGCTCCATCAGTGGTCTATTGGTCCGTGGGTCAATCAGTGCTGGAAACTCTTCAAGTACATTAGTCATTTCGTTTCCACGCTCACCACAACCGATATAAACGATAATATCCGCATCACTCCATTTTGCAAGCTGATGCTGTGTGACTGTTTTCCCTGTTCCAAATCCTCCCGGAAGCCCTACAGTCCCACCTTTTGCAACGGGGAAGAAGGAGTCAATAACACGTTGCCCTGTTACGAGCGGCTTATAGATTGGAATACGTTTGCCTATAGGTCTTGGTCTTCGCACTGGCCACTTCTGTGCAAGTGTAAGCGCTTTAGTCTCTCCTGTTGGCAGCTCAATCATCACTAATGTTTCATTTAGTGTATAGTCGCCATCCTCTCTGACCTCTACAACAGTTCCTTCCACTCCTGGAGGAACCATTGATTTATGCAAAATACTCATTGTCTCTTGGGTTGTGGCAAAAGTAGCCCCACTGCGTAAATAGTCTCCTACTTTGGCAACGATTTGCACCTTCCATGTTTTATTTGGATCGATTGACAAAAGGCCAATACCTTCTGGAATAAAGTTTTTAGAAATAGTCTCAATATGCTTAAGTGGCCTTTGAATCCCATCAAACATATTGCCAAGCATACCTGGTCCCAAAGTTACGGACAAAGGCGCTCCTGTAGATAGAATCGCTTCTCCTGCCTTTAGTCCCTCTGTCTCTTCATAAACCTGTACCGTTGCAAGATCACCTATTAAGGAAACCACTTCACCAATAAGCTTTTGTTCCCCTACCGTTACCATCTCATTGACCTTAAAAGAAGCCATCTTGCTCCCTTTAACAACTGGTCCATTGACCAATTCCACTATACCCTGCATTGCCATTTTACTCACCCACCTCTCCTAACGCCTCAAAAATGCGCTTAATAATCTCTTCCTTTTGTTCTCTTATGCGAGAAGCGATGGACAGGTCTATACGCATAGTTTTGATTTGGTTCTCAATCACAAGTCCGCCTAACATGGCACTGTCTTTCTCTTTAAAGGTGATAGCTTCTTCCGTTACACCTAGCTGCTTAAACCACTTCACCACATACTCTCTGTACCGAGACAGATCCCCAGGCGTCATATAAATCACCAAATCTCCCTCACTCACAACCTCTTGACATTGCCCTACAAGCTTTTCTAAATACAGCTTATACTCATCCGTTGTGACATACAACTCGATTTGTTTTTCTAATGTTTTCATAAAGCGCGTCACTTGCTTTTCTTTGGCCTGCATATACTCTCTCTTAGTCTGCATATGCGCCCTACTCAAATACTCTATCTTCTTACTTTCAGCACGCTTTTGGGCACGTTCTAAAATCTCAGCTGCTCTTACATCAACAGCCGTCTTATGCTCTTTTATTTTTATCTCATATTCTTTCTCTAATTCGCTTATTTTCTCATTGATCTCATTACTTATATCTTGTTGTAAGAGCTTAGAAAATAGGGATAATTTTTGCTCTATTGTGACCATACGTTCCACCTCATATACGAATACCTACAGATTCTCTAATATAACTTGTTATCACATCTTGCCCTCTTGTTGTTCCATGTCTATCTGGAATTTCTATAATCAAGGGAGTTTTCTTCTTGAGTTTCCACTCCATGATTTCATCATGTGCCATATCCACGATTTTTTCTGTAACAATAATGAGCCCTATTTCCTTGTCTTTCATTGCCTCTTCCATGGCATTTATGACCTGTTTTTTATCATGGGCCATTATTCCACGAATGCCTGCTAATCTCATACCAACCCAAGTATCTTTATTATCACTAATGACAAATGACTTCATATTTTTTGACCCTTTTCTTCTTAGACTATACGAATAAAATTAAGATAGAGATAATCATCCCGTAAATCGCAATCCCCTCTGCCATACCTACGAAAATCAAAGTTTTACCTAAAATAGATGGATCTTCTGATACAGCACCGATAGCTGATGAGCCTACTGAACCTACTGCCATACCTGTACCAATTGTTGCAAGTCCTGTACTAAGTGCTGCTGCTAAATATTTAAAACCTTCTCCAAGTGACATCCCTGTACTTGTAGCTGCCGCTGCTGCTTCTGATGCAAATACCGGACTACCCATCGCCATAAAGACAAACATTCCTACTACCGCAATACTAAATGCAGAAACTGAAGTATAGAAAGCTTTTTTAAAACCTTTTGTTTTTTGTGTTTTAAGTGTACGTACCCCGTATAAAACTGTGCTTACTGCGATAATTAGTGCTAAAATAACGATTGCTTTCATGTTTAACATCCCTCTCATTTTTAAAATTAAAATTATTAATCTTCTACTTTGACAGGTTTATACTCTACCCCATCACCCTTGAAGTATTTACTAAACATCTCATAATATTGAAGCCTTAATCCTTGTATAAATACAACCAATCCTTCTAAAGTTAAAATAAGTAAATTCCCTAAAATGAGAATAACAAATTTCAAAATAATATTATCTGTCATCTCAGACATCACCAAGAACGCCATAAATAAACCAGCATGATTCAGTGCAAAGGCACCCACACGAATGAATGAAATGGCATTGCTAAGTGCTGCCAATATCGTCTCAATCCCTTCAAAGCTGCTTTCTACAAAGTAAGATGATGTATCCCCATGAATATATGGTCTTTTGTGCATTACCAAATTTGCAAGAGGTTCCTTAAATACCATCGTTACTAATGTCAGTACCATAACGATTAACGGTACCCATACAGGAACAGGAACAACACCGGTTAAGCAAACAATAGAACAAACAAGCCCCATAAAGAATAAGTAACCTACGATTCCATTCTTACCAAATATACCTTCTTCAATATCCCGTCTTCTTAGGGCATTCACCACACCGATTATAAATGACACAGTGAGTACAACTACCCCAAAAACAACTCCTAATAAGAGTATTCTAGGGATATTCTCTGTAGATAAAGGACTTCCTATCAAACTAGGTAGCCACGGTAACTCATGCTTTTCAAGTCCAAAGAAACTTCCATAGATAAACCCAAATAAGATAGAAAAAGAACCTAGCCTTGTGAGAACACCACCTGCAACTTCATTCTTTTTATAAAGCAAGACACCTGCTAAAAAGTAAATAAACCCTTGCCCAATATCCCCAAACATAATTCCAAACATCAAACAAAATGTAATTGCAAGAAATGGTGTTGGATCAATTTCTCTATAGGAAGGAAGACCATATAATTTCACCACTGTCTCAAAAGGCTTAAAGAGCCAATTATTCTTGAGTTTTGTAGGAGGCATAATCTGCTTATCAATTGCATGATCATCCTTAGTAATAATGACGAATTTCTCTGTCACATCTCCTATTTTCTCCTCTACACGCTCTTTATCACGTGCCGAAATCCACGCGCTTAGAACAAATAAGTTATCCCCATGAATAAGTTCCTTTTTCATTTCAATCACTTTAAGTTCAAGTTTTACCCTTGTGTAAATGCGATTTAAGAGATGCTCCTTCTCTTCCTTGTTTTTTTGAGTTGCTTTTTCAAGTAATGCAATTTCATTGTTAATGACATCTATCTTTTGGTTAAGGTCTTGTAAGATTTGTACGCCATCTCCCATTACTCCCTCTGGTAACTTCAGCTCTACCCAGTTGAGTGATTTAAGTAATTTCCTTGTTTCATCCGTAAATTGTTTGGGATAAATAATAAGATAAATATCTTCTTTTGCTTCATCTTTATTTCCAATTTTAAGGACTACAGCCGAGATATTCTCATAGTTTTTTCGAATCTGTGTGGTATTTTCTCTTGCTAGCATCCCCACTGAGTAATCAAAGTACTGGAGTTCATTAAGATGTGTAAAATTAAGGTTTTGATCTCTAAAACAAAGTACATTTTCTTTGAACTTTTGGAGTTCCTTGATACGCTCCCGCCTTACCATAATCAGATCGAGATTGCCTCCAATACTTTCCGTAAGTACATCTAAGTCTTTAGTTGCTTGAATGATACTATAGTTCTTGACATCGATACGCTTATTGGCTTTAAGCTTAACCCCTACCCCATCAGCCACTTGCTTTAACTTGGTTGCCATATCTTGATATTTTGTCTCTGCTACGCCATCATCTTGTTGTACCGGCAGGTCTCGCTGTGGCACCATACATTCATATTCATGGACCATATAACTATGGTCACAAATATCTTTATTTTCCATATCTAGATGTATCGTCTCACATAATACCAATTGTTCTAGTATTTGATGCTCATGCTCTAGGGACCCTACTAGATTGAGCAATACCATCTTCTCAACAGCCATCTACTGCCCTCCGCTCTATAGTATTGTATATACTAAATATTTCTTAATTTCTTCTTTTGGTAATCCATATCGTATTCCCTCTGCCACAGCAATCAAATCTTTAATTTCCATATTCAGACTATAAATATAGGCTATTGGCAAACCGATATTTTCACTCCCCTTTTCTTTTTTGATGAGTTTATAGAGTAATTTTTCTGCCTTCTTTTCAAGAAATACGTCTTCATCTTCATCAAACAAATCTTCCCCAAAATACTGCTTTGCTAAGCGTTTAAAATCTTGCATAGATGTGGTATAGGCCAATTTTTTGAGTCTATTATAAGTTATTTTTTGTCCCCCCACTAAACTATAGATTAATATTTCTTCCCTAGAAATATCATAATATTTAATTGCACGATAAATCCATTGGATGTTCAAATAATCTATTTTAAAACCTATAATTTGTTCTACTATTCTACAGTCTTTTGGCTCAAGCTTTTTAGCCTTTTCCATCAATATCTTAAAGTAGAGTATATTGAGTTTCATTTCCATATGAAACTCTCTTTTAAGAGCATCTTCCTGTGTCATAGTCTTAAGCGGCTCATAATAAGGTGTATCCTTTAACAATTCAACAAACTGCGTCATATTTTGACATTCTATCAATTTGTTATACTGTAACTTGGTATGTTTTTCAGAGTGAATAAAGTGCTTTGCAAGCTCAGAACGATCTTCATCTCTTGCAATAGCTCTTAAAATAATCAATAAATCCTCTATTTCAAACTTCATTAAAAGTACCTTAAAGAAGTTCTTATAGCTCCCTGAAAAATAATACAACATCTTCTCAATCTCTACTACGCAGTAATGATTGAGATCAACTTCTAGTTCGGTGCGATGCATCTCTTTAATTTGGTTACTATCAATGACTTCACTATAGCCGTATTTTTTAATTAAAAACTCACTAACCTGCGAGACCGTCTTATAATCTAGCATTTTATCCCACTCTTGGCTACTAAGAAATGCCTTATGCCTCGAATGGAGCTTGGCATTAATCGCCTTATAACTTGCAAATGGATTCATTCTATCACTCCAATACAAACAATGCTTCAAAAATTTCAGCTAGCAATTTTTGTTCGACTTGCAAATACTTATTCTCAATTTGTAAGGCTACCTGTTTTGAGCGTTCCTCTTCAACTTTTGATGACTCTTGCCCTATTTCCAACATTTTTTGGTAAAGATGTTCTGCTTGTTTCTGTGCTTCCCCTATTTTTTCATCCTCATAAGCTTTCATTTGAGCTTGATATTGCTTACGCTTCTCTTCAAATTTTTCTTCATTCTTACTCCTATTTTCATAGGCTCTCGAATCAATTTGCATGATTTGCTCAATTACTTCTTGCATAGTGCCATCTCCTATAAGTTTTTATGAATTCATGTTCATTTAGTATCTGTACTCTATTCTAACATTTTATTTAGAAAAATAAAGTGTAATTTTAATCTTGCGTATAATTCATCTTTTATACATATTCATACGCTTTACTATGATTGATTTTTGTGCAATTAATACACTAAACAATACCCCCCCACTCCCAACCTTCTCAATATAAACAAAAAAAGACTAGCTTTCGACTAGTCTTTTGTGTTGATTTTTTTTATTTTATTTTGTAATATTGGAACATGCTTTTGTGCACAATAGAATCCTATTTTATCATAACCATTTTGCTCCTCTGTAAAGCTTACCTTATAGTGAACATACTGACCAATTGTTTTTGCTTTTACTTCTTTGATTGCTTCATCCGTTAATGTATAATCACCTAGTTCAAATCCTTCTTGATTTCCCCACATAGGTACGAGGGCACTAAGTAATGCCAGACCAATAACAAGTATTGTCACAATAATACTTGAGACATTGAGTCGATTCCCACCGATTAAGCACAATATATTAATGATAAGTGTTCCAACCACACATACAATAGCTACTGTGGTGAAGAAATCTTCTTTTAAAATGATATGCTTTGAAAAATCATCTTTTGCATTTTGTTGCACTTGCTTCTCTAGACGTCCATATAATAACTTATTGATGCCGAGCACAACATATAAAACACCAATCAATAGATATACCCAATTCATTTCCATTTATATGCCTCCCTTTTTTGCTTAAATGCAAAAATAACTGCTCTATGAGCAGTTATTTAAGACAACATTGTTTGTATTTTTTTCCACTACCACATGGACATGGATCGTTACGCCCAACTTTTTTCTCTTTTACTACTGTTTTAGATTTATTAAAATCTTTTTGAAGTTGTTTACGTTCAAATTCTGATAAAAGTGAATCCCATTGTGGTAAGTTGAATAGCCAGTCAGCTTTCGCATCTAACATATTCCAGTATAATTTTTTAAGGTCGAATTCTAATCTTACAACAGACTCACCTGTTAATGTATTAAGATCATAAGTTCCACTGATTAAACTTTCGTTGATTCCGTCTACAAATCCTAAGAATTCAACTTCTGTCATATTGAAACGAGCACCTAATTCTGCAATTGTACCTTCTACGATTACGCTTGTATCCGCAAGTAACTCTGCATAGATGTCTCTTTCTTTTGTAAGGTATTTTTCAACAACTTGTTTGTATTCCTCTGTTGAACGATCTTTGGCTTCTTCACCATAGTTATCCCATTGTTCATATAATGTCATAACCAACTCTCCTTTTCTCTACTTAACGTATGTTCCTAAAATTTCTCCATAGTATAATACATGATAATCTCCATCTTTGTAGAAGGTCTGATCGATAGTAGCATCTAACATTCCCTTACTAAGAGGTGTTTTGCCTATGAGCTTGCATTCATAATGCAACTCACACTCACCTACTAATGGAGCATCTACTTTGTGAGCTTTGAGTTTTGTAATGCCTGCTTCTTGCCATTTATCATGGTCTCTTCCAGAAACAGTACCGCAAATTTTAAGTGCTTCTTTAAGGTCAGCCTGTAGTGGTATACTTACTGTGAATGCATCTGCCTTCTCCAAAAGTTCGTAGCTGTATCTTGAATACCTTACCATAGTGATGATTACTGGTTTACGCCACATAAAAGAAATGGCACCCCAAGCAATCGTCATCGTATTATCTACCCCACCACTAGACACATTCAAAAAAGCGCCTTTTGAAATCGCCTCAATGGCTTCATTTGCATATTCATTATACATTACTTCTCTCATTTTGACCACTCCCTATTTTTTGGGGATATAAAACATCACTTATTAGGATATCATACTTTAAGCTTGTTTTACAAGTCTATTTATTCAGACTAAAAAATCACATACAACTTGCTTCATCTCATTCACTTCACACACTTTAGTATGTCTAATTGGTCTTGACTCTAAACCTTGAATTCCTACTGGCATAGTTTCTTCTAACATTTTTTCCATTTCATCTAACAATGCAAAATCATTGTCGCACTGGCTGTATTTTTCATCAATAGCTTCCATGACACTTCCTGTAAACTTATAAGGACTTGCTGTAGATGCAATCACACAAGGTGTGTAATCCCCTGTAGCTTTTGTATAGTCTTCGAAGACTGCATAAGCAACCGCTGTATGGGTATCCATGAGATAGCCTTCTTCTTCAAAAACTTTTTTGATACAAGCTGCAGTGGTCACATCATCTGCATAACCACCATAAAATGCCTGTAAATGGTTTTTCATTGTCTCATTCACGCTGTACTCTCCTTGCTCCTTAAGAGCATTCATAAGTAATGATACAGCCTCTGTATCTTCTCCACTTATATGGTATAAGAGACGCTCTAAATTACTTGAAATGAGAATATCCATAGATGGTGAACTGGTGATGTGGAATTCTCTCTTACGGTTGTATGTGCCTGTTTCAAAGAAATCAAATAATACTTTATTTTGGTTTGATGCACAGATAAACTTACTGATTGGTAACCCTAATGCTTTTGCATAGTATGCTGCTAAAATATTACCGAAGTTACCTGTAGGAACAACCACATTCATTGGCTCACCCTTTGTCAGCTTGCCTTTGTTTACTAGTTCTTTGTAAGCATGGAAGTAATACACCACTTGTGGGATTAATCTTCCTATATTAATAGAGTTTGCTGAAGAGAATACATAGCCCTTTTGTTTAAGTTCTGCTTCTAACTTACGGTCTCCAAATAATTCTTTGACTCCTGTTTGAGCATCATCAAAATTCCCATTGATTCCAATAACCAAAGTATTATCGCCCTCTTGTGTAGTCATTTGACGTTTCTGAACACTGCTGACACCTTCTTCTGGGAAGAATACAATAATTTTGGTACCCTCTACACCCGCAAAACCTTCTAAGGCAGCTTTTCCTGTATCTCCTGATGTTGCTGTAAGAATAACAATCTCAGCATCGTCTTTAGAAGCTTTTTTACTTGTAAGCATTAAGTAAGGCAAAATAGAAAGTGCCATATCTTTAAATGCAAGTGTAGGACCATGGAATAATTCCAGGTAATTTGTTTTTGATGTACTCACAAGTGGTGCTATTTCTGCTGTATCAAACTTTTCATCATAGGCATGTTCGATACAATCTCTAAGCTCCTCTTCTGTGAAATCTTCAAAGAATAATCTCATCACACGATAAGCTAATTTTTTATAATCCCAAGTCATCATCTCTTCTAATACAAAGTCCATGACTGGAAGCTTCTCTGGAACAAAAAGTCCTCCATCTTCTGAAATACCTTGTAAAATCGCTTGTTTTGCTGTAATTCCTTGTAAATGACTTCTTGTACTTGTATAAGTTCTCATCTCCATCTCCCCTTCATCTAAATGTTCTTAGTTATCACCCATTATATCATATATTTTTAAGTTTTAAATCCAAAATATTCGTTATTATACAAACATTTTTTGAATGATTTATACAATAATAAGGACGTTTTATAAAAAACTATTTTTTTCGACTTAGTTGTAACATAAATTCCAAAACTTTCATACTTTATATTAGAGAATTCAATACGAGACTCACCTCGTATCTCTATATAAAAGTATTACTATTTAGGAGGTATTGTTTATGTCTTGTTGTTATAAAAAAAGTTTAGAAGACCTTATCAATAGTAAAGTTGTTATTCATTCAGGTCATTGCTGCTATAACGTTATTATCTGCGAAATCTGCGCTTGTTATATTAAAGCAATTGAATTAGGAACTGGTAACGTAAGAAACTTCAATATGGATCGTGTTGATTTTATTGAAGACTATATCGCTTAATCTATTGAATCAATCTATTATCATTAACGAACCAAGTAATAAGGAGGCCCTAATATGAGTTGTGGTTTTAATAATTACTATTGTCATTCAGAAGCAAAATCTTGTGGTTGTAACAAACCATGCAATTGTAACCAACACTGTGGTTGCCAAAAACCTGTAAACTGCTGCGACTGTAGCCAATGTGATAAAGATTATACTGTTTGTAGCTGTGGCGGCGGTTGTGTATGCTCTTTAGCAGAAGACCTTTGCCAATATATCAATCAAAAAGTTATCGTATCTATCGCTGGATGCAAAATTCCTGTTATCGTTTGTGAAGTAACAGAATGTATCCTCAAAGGTATCGGCTATACAGGATGTGGTAAAGTTTATTACTTTAACCTTAATCGTATCGACAGCATCGACGCTATTCTCCCAAGATATTAATTTTTCACACAAAGAAAACAGCCCTAGAGCTCATGCTCTAGGGCTTTCAAGGTATACCTTAAAGTGCTGCAAGTGCTACTGTATTGAGCAAACTCCAAGGCTTATTAAAGTGTGGTTGGAAGAAGAAGTCTGTCATGGCAAGTTCTTCTACCGTCATTTTGTTTTGAATCACTACTGAAAGTGTATTCATGTATTGTGTGAGGTCATATTTAGAAATGATTTGTCCACCTAATACAATGCGTGTGTCTTTATCAAAGACAAGCTTTACCATAGCCTCTTCAAAAGTTGGCATAAATTCTGGGCGGTAGTTATCTTTGATTGTCACAGATGCTACATTAAAGCTTGTTGTTGCTTTGGCTACATCTTCTGTAAGGCCTGTTGAAGCAATATTGTAATCATAAATTTTGATTCCTGATGTGGCTTGTGTGCCCATGTACTTGAGTGTTGGCTCTACTAAATTACATGCTACAAGCGTTCCCATACGCACTGCATTTGTCGCAAGTGGAATATAGCGACAATCATCTGCTGGATTAAATCTTACAACACAAGAGTCTCCTGCTGCAAAGATATCTGCATCACTTGTTCTCATGTATTCATCAACGATGATTGCTCCATTTGGAAGCATTTCAACCTTTCCTTTGAGCAGTTCTGTATTTGGTCTAAACCCAATACAGAGAATGACAAGGTCACCTTCATGTATCCCTTTGTCTGTTACCACTTTTGCTACTTTACCATCTGCCCCTTCAAATCTTACAACTTTCTCTCCAGTTGCAACATTCACCCCTTTATCTCTAAAGGCCTCTTCTGCAAGCTCAGTAAATTCGCCATCCAGGTAACGACTCATAATACGGTCTTCCGCATCAATAAGTGTCGTGTTTTTGCCAAGGATCTCAAAAGCTTCTGCAAGTTCTACACCGATATAACCTGCTCCAATAATCACAACATTTTTTGCTGTCTTACCTTTTTTAATAATCTCTTGGGCATGATTGTAGTTCTTACAAAGTACAATATTTTCAAGTTCTACACCTTCAAAAGCTGGAACGATTGGCCACGAGCCTGTTGTCATCACAAGTTTATCATAGTGATCTTCTTTTACTTCGCCTGACACCAAATCTTTGACAAGCACTTTTTTGTTTGCTGTATCAATTTCTAACACATCATGTTTCATATGTGTAACTGCACCAATAGCTGCTAAACCTTCTGGCGAATTATAAAATAGCCCTTGTGGATCCTTTACGACATCTGCTACATGAAGTGCAATCCCACAAGATAAGAATGAAATATTATCATTACGCTCATAGACAGTTACCTGTGCCTCGGGATGGCGTTTCTTGATATTAACAATAGATGCTGTTCCTGCATGTGTACAACCTACTACGATAACTTTCATATGATATCCTCCTTGTATTTCCGACTGATTTTCTATGTAATTATTTTAACACCTCTCACCGACTTTGTAAATAATAATAATTATCTTTTGCTTAACTTTATCTTTAGATGTTTTTCACTATATACTATTTATTAACTTCAATAGATAGAAGGTGGTAAACATCATTATTTTACCACCTTCTTATCTTATTTATTCATGTTTCATTTGATGCTTAATTTCTTTTTCAAAAGCCTTTTCCTCGCGTCTTTCTTCACGCTCTGCCTTATGTTCCTCATGTATGATATGACGTCCCTCACGTGTTTTTTCACGCTCTTCCTGTTTCATTTGATGTTTTAATTCTTTTTCAAGCTTATGTTCTTCATGTTTTTCATGTCTTTCTTCTTTTCTTTGCTCATGGTGTGCTTCCATACCTTTTATATCTTCTTTGATATTCTCAAACAATTTACCCATAATGTCTAGCCTCCATATTTTCGTTTTTGACCTCAAGGTTCTTATTTATCTTTTGTAAATTGAAGATAACTTATTCCCCAAAAATACTTTCTCTATTTTTTATGGATAGGGATAGTAAAAGCCACATAGCTCCTTCGCTATGTGGCTTTCATTTGGTTAATATCATTATTTTTCGTATACTTCTCTTTTTAGAATCCCTACATATGGTAAATTACGGTAGTGTTCTGCATAATCAATACCATAACCTACAATAAACTCATCTGGTACCTCATACCCTATATAATTCACTTCAACTTGCTCTTTACGTCTGCTTGGCTTATCTAAAAGTGTACAAATCTTAACACTTTTAGGATTACGTGTTTCAAGAAGTTTTTTAAGGTATTTGAGTGTTAATCCACTATCAATAATATCTTCTATAATAAGTACATGTTGATCTTCAATTGCATACTCTACATCCTTGATGATCTTTACAACACCTGTAGATTCGCTCGCATTTCCATAACTAGACACCATCATAAAATCAAGCTTCATTGGCATATTGATTTGTCTAACAAGATCTGCCATAAAGATATTTGATCCTTTTAAAATACCTAATACTAATAAGTTTTCACCTTTGAAGTCTGCTGTAATTTCTGCCCCTAATTCCGCAATACGCTCTGAAAGTTGCGCTTCACTAAAGAGCACCTTTTCGATATCTTGATTCATTCTATTGCACCTCATATTTTGTCTTTTCTTATTAGATTATACCAAAGTATACCCAAAAACTCAAACGAAATTTAAAGCACTCCTAAAATCGTTCAGATATTGCATAACGGCTAATAATGGCCTCTGCTACTTCTATGCCATCTACCGCTGCGGAAGTAATGCCACCTGCATAACCAGCACCTTCTCCTGCAGGATACAATCCTTGAATATTTGCCTCAAATACACTATTTCTTGGTGTTCTCACTGGCGAGGAACTACGTGTTTCAAATCCAGTAAACAATGCCTCCTTATGGTCAAATGCCTTGATTTTTTTACCAAAAGCACCCATAGCCTCTGCAATCGCATCTCCCATATACTGTGGAAGTGCTTCTCTTAGATTAGCAAACACAACACCAGGCTCATAGGTAGGCTTCACACAACCAAAAGTTGTAGAGATTTTACCTTCTAAGAAGTCCCCTACCAGCTGAACAGGTGCTTTATAAGACCTACCACCAAGGGTATATGCCACCCTTTCAAAGTCACGTTGAAGCATCATTCCTGCTAAGGGGTGCTCACTTCCAAAGTCCTTAGGTCCTACATTGACCAAGATAGCACTATTGGCATTTGCCCCATCACGGCCATGTTCACTCATTCCATTGGTAACAATCATCTCATCTTCTGAAGCTGATGCAATAACATAGCCTCCCGGACACATACAAAAACTATAGACAGCACGCCCATTACTTGCATGATGCACTAGCTTATACTCCGCCGCTCCAAGTTTTGGATTGCCTGCTTCTTTGCCATATTGACTCCTATCAATCCACTCTTGAAGATGCTCTACACGCATTCCTATTGAGAATGGCTTTTGTTCCATCACAACGCCGTTCTCATGGAGCATCTCAAAGGTATCCCTTGCGCTATGCCCAATCGCCAAGATACATACCTGTGTATCAATCCAATACTCATGATTCACTTCTATACCCGTTATAGTATCTGCTTCTATACGTAATTGGGTAAGCTTGGCACCAAAACGAATCTCTCCGCCAAGTCTTTCAATCTCTAACCTAATGTTTTTGACTACATCTCTCAAGATATCTGTACCAACATGAGGCTTATTTTTATAGAGAATAGGCTCAGGTGCCCCTGCCGCTACAAGTTCTCTTAACACTTTGTGGCAACGCTTGTTTTTGATTTGTGTGGTCAGCTTACCATCAGAAAAAGTCCCTGCACCACCCTCACCAAACTGAACATTTGAGCTACTATCAAATACACCTGCTTTCCAAAACTTCTCTACATCTTGCACACGCTCTTCAACTTTTTTACCACGTTCTAATACCAGAGGTTTGTAGCCTTTTTGGGCAAGAATAAGTGCCGCAAATAATCCGCAAGGACCCGTACCCACGACTACCGGGCGATTGTTAAGCTGCTCTGCTCCAGACTCAGGATACACATAGGTCATATCTGGCGACTTAAGTGCCGGATTCTTACTGAGTAAAAATTCCTCTTTGGTTGTTTGAACATCCACTGTATAAACCAGTTGAATATTGTCTTTCTTGCGAGCATCTACTGCTTGTTTAAAAATCGTATAACTGATAATATCTTGTGGTTTGATTCGTAATTTCTTTGCTATTTTAGGTAGTAATGCTTTCTCATCTTCTTGTAATGTTAACTTAATATCTTGAACTCTAATCACGCTATTTCTCCTTCTCTACTTGGCCGCTGACTCGCCCGCAATATAACCTGTGGACCATGCCCACTGTAAGTTATAACCGCCACAGTCTCCATCGACATCTAATACTTCTCCTGTAATATATAGACCCTTAGCTTTGAGGGACTCCATTGTCTTAAGGTTCACCTCATCAAGCCTAATACCGCCCGCAGTGGCCTGGGCAAATTTAAAGCCTCTGGTTCCCTGAACTGGGATTTCAAAAGCCTTAATAGCCCCAACAAGACGTTCAATCATTTCATAATCCAAATTCTCACACGGTGTTACTGGCGATCCTATATCAGCCATCTTGATAATCGGTACAATCACACGCTTATGAATCCATCCTACAAATAATTCCTCTATTGTACGATTAGGGTTTTTACCTATACGGTCATAGAGCAAACCTACCATATCTTCTGCACTCATTTTAGGGAAGAAATCTAACACCACTTTACATAATGTTTTTCTCCCTTCACTTGCAGCCGCAATACGACTCAGTTGAAAAATAGGTGGCCCTGATAAACCATCTTCTGTAAACAGCACTTCTCCTATTTCCGTTCTTCTGAGTTTGTTTTGCTCATAAATACTGATAGAACAATCCATTCTAGTACCTTGCATCATCTTGCAATACGGCGAAGGGGACACAATATGTACTAATGTTGGGAATACTGGTGTGGTATGATGCCCCAACGCTTCAAGCAATCTATAACCTGTTGTATCACATCCTAGTTGTGGGGCTGCCATCCCCCCTGTAGCAACAATAACCTTATCTCCTGTCCAGCTTGCGCCCTGATCCGCAAGGACTTGCCACCTGTCTCCAACTGGTTTGATTTTGGTAACCTTCTGTTCCAATATCACTTCTATGCCTAATTTCTCCACTTCCATACGAAGCAAGTCAACAATGCTTGCCGCCTGTTCAGATAATGGATAGACTTTGTTATTTTCAATAAGCCTCATCATACCTAACTCTTCAAAAAAGTTAATAATTTGCTCTTCTCCCACAGCCTCTACCGGGAGATAGTAATCATTGCTTGTGCTGGTATGGAATCTCTCTGGTCTCATATCCACACTTGTCAAATTACATCTACCATTCCCTGTAACAAGGATTTTTTTGCCCATTCTATTCTGTCTTTCTATGATACAGACATCTTGTCCTTTTCTTGCGGCTACAATAGCCGCTATAAGGCCCGATGCCCCGCCGCCAATTACAATAATTCGTTTCATTCTCACACATCCTTATTTCATGCAAATAAGCTGACCTGTGGCCAGCTTATTCACTATAGTCTTGTAAAATCTGTTCAATACGGTTTGGATTCTGTTGTAATGATTTTTTTTCGGTAAGTGTCAGTTCAATCATCTCATCTAACAATAAGACATGTACGCTACTAGAATAATCACTAATTAATAATCCAAGCGGTTCAAATTGTTCTGTTTCTCCATAAGTTTTGATCCCTATCTGATCTCCTTGAAGGGCTAATTTATACCTTGGTTCTATAGATGGTTTCTCCACTACTTTTTCTAAAATGACTTGTTCCTCACTAAACACCGTAAGTTTATAGTCATAAAAACACTTCTTGACTTGCTCTTCGGAAAACCCTAGCAAGCTCTCTACTGGGATTTTTTGTTCAGCAACACGCGCTCCTTGATCATCCACCATCTTCAGAAATACATGTGTCGTTGGCTTAACTCTAATGATCTCTGGCTCTACTATACTAGGTGTTGTCTCCCCCATACGTACTACAGGAACAGTAGCCTCTGGTTGTACGATTGGGTTTTCAATACCACTTCTATAAAATACGGTAAAAAACAGTGTAAAAATAACTGCAAAAATGCCTACCGCTAAAATCAATAATGTTATAAATTGCTTCTTATTAAACACACAAACCCTCCTTGTCAAAAAATAGCTTTTATATGAATTGTTTCTACTTAGCTATTTTTTTATACAAGTAAAAAGGTTTTTTAATAGATTATTTATTTAATTTAGCCAAAATGCGTGTTCCTCCTGGCAAATAAGCAATAGCTCCTTTTGTAATAGTTCCTGTTATCAAGCCTACAATGCCATATATGCCCACCGCTATAGGAATAATGAGTAACAGAGCAATGTTCTGGCTCCCTAATAAGAATCTCAAAACAGTATAGCCACCATATCCCATAAGCCCCATCACCAGTGCACAGATTAGGGGTTTGACTAATAAAATCTGCCACTTGAAGCGTATATGAATCATTTGCTTAAGGTATCTAATATTAAGCCATGCAAAAATCATATAACATATAGTGGTGCTAATGACCACTCCATATATATGAAGTCCTGGTATTTGAAGTAGTATAAAATTAAGGATAACCTTAATACCACATGCAATAGCCGCATGAACAGTCGGAATTTGCTGTTTACCAAGCCCTTGTAATGCACCTGTCGTAAGTTGTGCAATCGTAATGAAAATAATGACTACTGAGCCATACATGAGCAGCTCACCGCCATCTGAAACATTCCTATACAGAAGTTTCATAATAGGCATAGCAAACACAGTCAGTCCTACTGCTGCCGGCGCCCCAAGAAGAAGCCCTACTCTCAAAATCATCTTAATCTTGCGCCTTGCATCTTTGGTTTCCCCTCGAGCCATAGCCGCAGCAATAGCAGGTGTTGCAGCCATAGACATAGTGAGTATCAGCGATACGGGTACATTAATCAGTTTGAGGTATTTGCCTGTAAACTGTCCCACCAATGCCTCCGAAAGGTCCTTTGTTCTCAACCTATTGACCTCCACTGTACCCATCAAATGTAGTGGATCTTGATGGCGTAGTATACTCGCCCCTTCAACTGGTCCAACATGTAATGGTGCCGTATCAACAGTCCCTTCAATCAAGGTATAAACCACCTGTTTTTCTTCATAAGCCTTTAATTGGCTCACTGGTAGCACATCTAACCTTCCGGTCTCATAAAGTTCATTAATCATGCCAGGTAATTTATAATGTAACATGGTCGTATCTATCGTAGTCATCACGGAGAAAATACAACTACTAATCACAATAGGTACAACAGTTATTAATATAATTTTTAATATCTGCGCACTACTCTGGTACGTATATTCTTTACTTTTACGCATCTTGCGGTTAATGCCTGGTCTCATCATATAATAGACAAATACAAGGATTGCAAAACCTGCTAATGCCCCTACACCTGTCCCTACTGTACTCCCTGTTGCTGCTACTTCAATCCCATATTTAATAAATACATTCGCTAGTATAA
The DNA here is from genome assembly GCA_051647765.1 of Cellulosilyticaceae bacterium. Taxonomy (GTDB): domain Bacteria; phylum Bacillota; class Clostridia; order Lachnospirales; family Cellulosilyticaceae; genus JBOFEH01. The sequence continues at coordinate 21,400 of JBOFEH010000098.1, forward strand.
TACTAAATGCTGCATTAAATATCTGTTCGATGACTTGTGAGATAGCCGTCGGTGTCATGGTATTAAGCCCTTGGAAATACCCCCGCATAACTGCCATCAGGCTGACAATCACAATGGTAGGTGACAAGGCCTTAAGTGGCAGTGTTCTAAGTGTTGAATCTGTCATGACCACCGAAATTGGCTCTGCCAAAAACCATAAAACAAGACCCAATATGGCACCTAATATCCCCGAATAAACCATCGCAATCTTGAACACACGATTGGCATCCTTGTAGGCACCCACTGCCGTTCGTTCTGATACCA
>JBOFEH010000099.1:0-9044 GCA_051647765.1 Cellulosilyticaceae bacterium
ATTAGGATATATATGTGTGACTTTTAATCCATTGGCATCTTGAAGTGATTTTACTTCTTCTACAACATTATTCTTTGAAATTTCTAAATAGCCTTCTTGAGAGCTCCAATTGACTTTTACTCCCAATATTTCTGCTAGTTCAGTCAATGGTAAATATGTCACTTCATCAATCACTATAATTGGTGTGTTGGGAGTAAATTTATTATTATCTACCACCACTTTAAACTGGACTTTTTCTGCAACTAATTTATTATTTTCTACTGCATAAACCGTACTACTCATTATTCCAATAATACCACATAATATTGTTATCAACCCTTTTTTCTTCATAAGTATCCCCTTTACCTAAATAGTGTTTTGAATATTCTAACATGTATGTGTTTTACTTACAATACCTTAGAACTAAGCCAACACCCCCAACATCACTACTTAAGGCACATTTAGAGAAAATGAGGATACTCTCTCCTTGTGAAATTAAGACTCTATAATAATAACATTTGTAATGAATACTTTATAACCAACTTTTTACAACAAAAAATAACACCTTTAGCAGAAATTATAAGTTAAATCTCTTTGAACGATAATTTAATAAAAATGTTAACTTTATTCCCTTTTAATACTTTATTCAGCTCCTCATCAGTGGCCTGTCTTCCTAGAGCAATGCTAGTTGCCGTGGATCTCCCTGAATTAGCATGATAAATATATAGATCTGTCCCTAATTCTAAATCAACATCAGTCGTTAACCATGCACATGAGTATTGGCTCAGATCTTCTTCTAAATCATAACTCCCACTAGCATATCCCACACCGCTCCCCAGTAGATGTATTATTTTATCTTGCTGGATATTGAGCGCAATCGTCTCTGTCTTTGCTTTCGACCCTAGCTTATCAGTTTTCATAGCTGTTATAACCTGCTCTTTTATTTTTTCACCTACCTGATAAACCTCATAGGTTACTTCAATTTCGTAGGCCTTATCTTTTGGTAAATTTTCTAGTGTATACATTAGAACTCTATTGCCTGTTAGCCTTAATAGATATTCTTCCTTCTGTGACAATTCTTCAGAAACTAACTTTGTAGTACTACTTGCTAGCGGATTACATCCAATTGCAGCTATTCCTACTATAAAACATATCCCCAATAGCTTTAATTTCTTCAGCATACTCCTTATCCCTTCTTAAGCTCTTTTTTTCATTATATCTAATTTACAAACAATATTCTATTTATTTTGTATCTAACCATTGTATCATCTTTACACATTACCCCTTCAAGGTAACTTTTTATCTACGCTCAACAAAAAAACTACTGTATTAGCGATTTTTTTATGTCGCCTACAGTAGCTTCTTTTTTACTTAATTTCATTCAAATTGTATGGTGTCACTTGATAGACGTAATAATTGAGCCAATTTGAAAAAAGTATATACGCATGAGAACGCCATTTAACAATGGTACCATTCTCTACTTTGTCTTCTATGTAATAATGATTTGGCATTTCAATGGGTAGATTTTTTGCCAAATCTCTTTGGTATTCGTGGTTTAGTGTCCACGGGTCATATTCTGCGTGACCTGTTGCAAAAATATGTCTTCCGTCTTTGGACATGGCTAGTGCCACCCCTGCTTCTTCTGAATACAATAACAGCTTGAGTGCCTCGCACTGCTCGATCTCTTCCCTTGAGACTTCTGTATGTCTTGAGTGTGGTATAAATACCTCGTCGTCTAACCCTTGTAATAACTTCTCATACTCTACTTGCTCATGTGCGAATACGCCAAATTTCTTTTGGGATAAGCCATACTTCTTGATTCCATAGTGATAGTAGAGTCCTGCTTGTGCTCCCCAACAAATATGCATAGTCGATGTGACATGTTTTGTTGACCATGCCATAATCTCTGTCATCTCATCCCAGTAACTTACTTTTTCAAATTCCAGTTGTTCCACGGGTGCCCCAGTAATAATCATCCCATCAAAAGACTCATTTTTAATCTGTGAAAAAGTCTTATAAAAGGTCTCTAAATATTCCTTAGAAGTGTTTTTGCTCTCATGAGACATAGGTCTTAATAATGTAATATCGATTTGTAGCGGTGTATTCCCTAACAACCTTAAAAGCTGTACCTCTGTCTCTTGTTTGAGTGGCATGAGGTTAAGTACAACAATTTTGAGTGGCCTGATATCTTGACTATAGGCTCTATCATCATCCATTACGAAGATATGTTCTTTTTGTAGTATTTCTGCTGCTGGTAGTGCATTCGGTACGCGAATTGGCAAATCTATTCCCCCTTAGATTTCATATGCTTGCTTAATTTCGTTCTCTAACCTTGCATTAAACTCTCTCAATTTTTCAACGTTGCTTTCTTCCCATAACGACCAGAATGTTTCATAGATTTCATTCATCTCTTCTGGTCCTCTTAATTTTGCAACAGCCTGGACATTTCCAAATATGTCAGCTACCACATTAGACTCTACTTGGAATCCTTTTTGTGCTTTAAGTACCTCTTCCCTAATCTCTGCCATTTCTTGGTCGAGTAAATAAGCCGCTTCTGCTGCTTTATTGAGGCGCTCTCTCATAGCTTCTGGCATATTTTGTTTGTATTTATATCTTAAAGAATGCTCAATAGTTGCCCAAAAATTCATTGCTAATGTACGAATTTGAATCTCTGCATAGATCAGTTTTTCCCCTTGTGCCGTCTGTACAGGGTATTTAATGATTACATGATAACTGCGATACCCACTAGGCTTAGTATTGGTGATATAGTCGCGTTCCTCCACAATATAAAGGTCTTTGCCATCTCTTGCTTTGATAATATCCATCACCTTATAAATATCTTCTACGAACTGGCACATAATGCGAATGCCTGCTATATCTTCTATTTTTTCCTCGATTTGATCGAGTGGAATATTTTTTTTCTTGGCTTTTTCCAAGATACTTGAGATTTTTTTGACTCTTCCTGTTACAAACTCAATAGGTGAGTATTCATCCAAGTTTACAAACTCACTTCTAATCCCCTTAAACTTGATTTTTAGCTCTTCTACAGCTTGGGTATAAGGAATGAGTACTCTCTTCCAATTTTGCATCTCCACAGTCTGTCACCATCCTTTGTTTTACCATTCATCTCCTTCTTATTATACCTAATTCATAACCTAACCTCAACTTAATTTATATCCCTTTCATATTTTTATAGGTTGTCTCATAAAATGTACGAGTCATTACTTTTTTTGAAAGGGGTTATTATGGGAAAAAAAGCTTTAATTACCGGAACGATTGTTTTAACTATTGCAAGTTTAATTACCAGAGTCCTCGGTTTTGTCTTTAGAATCTATATGTCTAATATTATGGGTGCTGAGGGCATGGGGCTCTACCAACTGATTTTCCCTGTGTACATGCTGATTTGGTCTGCTACTTCTGCCGGGATTTCTCTTGCTATTTCGAGAAAAGTTTCTGAGTACACAGCAAAACGTCAGCATAGCGATGCCATTCGCACCTTAAAAGGGGCTATTGTATTGTCCCTTTGCGTGGGGGCTTTTATTAGTCTCTTCTTGTATACTTTTGCACCTTGGCTCTCCGTCTACTATCTCCATGCACCCGATACCATGCTCTCACTCAAGGTCATGAGTTTTTGCATTCCCTTTATGTGTATTGCGTGTTGTATTCGTGGGTATTTCCAAGGGCGTCAAGAAATGGCCTTCTCTGCAGGCGCTCAAATTATTGAGCAGGTTGCTCGTATGGTTGTCATCTATTTGTTTGCTGGATTATTTATACCAAAGGGTATTGCGTATGCCTGTGCCCTAGGTACACTTGGATTGTGTGGTGGTGAAATAAGTTCTTGCTTATTTACCTATACGGTCTATCGCATCAAACGGGCAGGTCTACCACTTAGCAAACCTTCTCTTCGTTACAGAGAAGTCATGAGCACCTTAATGGCTATTGCTATACCTATTACAGCAAACCGCGTCCTTGTCTCTGGCCTTTCTTCCATCGAAAACATCCTTGTGCCACTTCAGCTCCAAAAAGGCGGCCTAGACAGCAGCAGTGCGCTCTCTCTCTATGGGATGTTCAGTGGAATGGCGCTTCCACTACTCTTCTTCCCCTCTATGGTTACCATGTCACTCTCTACAGTACTCGTACCTGCCATCTCAGAAGCCAAAGCCACACATAATCAGCGCCTTTTGCAAAAAACAGTTAGCAAGTCTATCCAAATTTCATGTCTGATCGGTATCGGTTCCACCGCTCTATTTTTGAGCCTCGGCCCTGAAATTGCACAAGCATGCTATAAGCTAGACCAAGTTGGGGTCTATCTCCAAATGCTTGCTATTATCTGTCCTTTTATTTATCTCCAAAGTATCCTAAACGGGATGCTCAATGGCCTTGGCCTCCAAAAGCTGACTTTCAAAGGGACCTTACTAGGCTCTGCCGTCTGTATTATATGTATTGTTCTCTTGATTCCTACCAAAGGCATTACAGGATTTATTATTGCGATGCTTCTCCAGTCAGGCACTATTACCTGCTACCACCTGTTCCATGTTCTCAAACACACCTCTGTTTCTATTGATTTAATGAACTGGATTGTCAAACCCGCTCTCGCCGCGGCTGCTGGTTGCCTTGGTATGAAAATAATTCTCTATCCTATACTCCTTGGACAACTTAGTTTGATTCTCTCTACAGCTGTAGCCGTCTGCAGCTTGGCACTCTTTTACTTAATCCTACTCTTTGTCTTTGGATGTGTAACCAAGGAAGATGTTAAAATGTTCTTCTAACACCTAATAACCATTCTCTTCCATTGTCTTAGGCCCTTATAACTGCTATGCTATAAAGAAAATGTGAAGAGGTGATTTGTGAAAAAAATATACATCATGTTGAGCAAAACAAATACTGTCTTTTGCTCACTCATTCAAACTTATACGAAGGAGCCTTATGCACACGTTTCCTTACTTTTTTCAGATGATTATCTCTTTGGCTATAGCTTCAGCCGTAAAAAAGTCAATAATCCTTTCTTTGGCGGCTTAATGAAAGAAGATTACTTCAAATGGGTGGCTGCCTTTCCTGAGACCGAGTGTCTGATGTACGAGCTTACGGTTTCATCCCAGCAGTACGCATCTCTCTATTCCCTGACTCAGAGCTTTTATGCTGAAAAGGAAAAGTACAAATATCATCTTTTAGGTGTGATTGGCCATCTATTCAACATCAAAATCTCCATGGAGAATCGTTATTTTTGTTCTCAGTTTGTTGCCACACTTTTAGGTCAGACAGGTATTCTTAGTTTTGACAAAGACCCTTTGTTTATCACTGCTGCTGACTTTAAAGCCAAACCAGAACTCACACTGATCTATGAAGGAAACTTAATGGAACTTCTTCATAGTATCCACCATACATACAAAGAGCCTATGGCCGCTTCCTAGCAGCCATAGGCTCTTTGACTATTTCTATTTCTGAGATTGTCTTAACCGTTGTCTCTCACCCATTTGCTCTTCATAGCCCTCCTGAGTAATCTGGTAATAGACACTTCCTTTTAATTCATCTGGTAAGTAATCTTGTTCTGTGTAGTGCCCTGGATAATCATGAGGATACTTATAGGTCACACCTCTACCTAGTTCTTTGGCCCCACTATAATGAGCATCTTTAAGATGAAGTGGCACCATGCCTATTGCTCTACTTCTCACATCACCAAGTGCTCTATCAATCCCCAAGTAGGCTGCATTACTCTTAGGTGCACACGCAATATATGTGGCTGCTTGAGCCAGTATAATCCGTCCTTCTGGCATGCCGATACGCTCAATCGCTAGCATGGCATTGGTGGCAACGACTAATGCCTGAGGATCTGCGTTCCCAACATCCTCACTGGCACAAATCACAATACGCCTCGCAATAAACTTAGGGTCTTCTCCTGCTTCTATCATTCTTGCAAGATAATGAAGCACCGCATCAGGGTCACTGCCTCTCATGCTCTTAATAAAGGCAGAGATAACATCATAGTGGTTGTCCCCTTTTTTGTCATAGTTCATGACCTTTTTTTGCATGCACTCTGCTAAGACCTCTGGGGTAATATGGATTTTGCCATCATCACTTCTCTCTGTAGTCATGACAGCTAACTCTGTGGCATTCAGTGCCGCTCTCCCATCCCCACCACAATGAACCGCCAAAAACGTCAGTCCCTCTTCGGTAATCTCTGCCTCATAGCTTCCAAGCCCCCGCTCAACACTCTCTAATGCCTTCGATGCCAGTTGTTTGATAGCCGCCTCGTCTAATGGTTTGAGCTCAAATACCAAGGAACGAGAAATAAGGGCTCTATTCACCTCAAAATAAGGGTTTTCTGTGGTTGCACCAATAAGAATAATGGTGCCATCCTCTGTATGTGGTAAAAGCGCATCTTGTTGCATTTTGTTGAACCTATGAATCTCATCCACAAATATAATCGTCTTATTTCCTGTCATAGCCAAATGAGTCTTGGCACTTTCTACTGCATCTATAATATCTTGTTTACCACTGGTAGTGGCATTAACCGCTAGAAATTTGGCTTTTGTGGTATGGGCTATGACTTTTGCAATAGTTGTTTTGCCTGTGCCTGGTGGCCCATAAAAAATCAACGACTGCAATTGATCCGCTTTGATGGCGCGGTAGAGTAATTTATCTCGGCCTAACAGATGTTCCTGGCCTACAATCTCTTCTAATTTTGTGGGTCTCATCCTAGAAGCAAGAGGTGATTCTTTTTTGCCTTTTGTCTCATTAATATATTGAAATAAATCCATCATAAGTACTCCTTACTGACTTTGTCTATAGTCTATAATATACCATATCACAGGGACATCCTAGTATAAGTCCTTATAAAATCGTATCTTTATCTATTATTTGTCTCAATTAACGGCTATAGAATATTATATTGACATTTTTCTGTCTTTATACTATAGTAGTTCTAAACAATACTACTAAAAGGTGATACACATGAATTTTCAAGAAAGCTTACTTAAGTTAGGTTTTACACCTATCGAAGCAACAGTCTATACAACACTTTGCAAACATGGTGCATTATCTGGCTATGAAGTAGCTAAGATTTGTGGGGTCTCTCGTTCAAACGTCTATGCTGCGCTTTATAGTCTTCAAGAAAAAGGGCGTTGCTACGTGGCCGAGGAAGATGCTACAAAATATATACCACTTACAAAAGATGAATTACTTACTGCAGCTCGGTCTGAATTCGATGAGGTTCTTGATACCATTGATTCTAAGTTTCCTGAGACAATACTTATGGGTGATCCTTATATTACCATTAGAGGCTATGATAACGTGATGAGCAAGGTTAAACATACGATCCAATCCTGCCAATCACACCTCTATGTCCTTAGCCCCGAGTCACATATCAAGTTTTTTGAAAAAGAACTCCTTGAAATCTGTGAATCAAAGCGTGTCACCATCATCTGTGATAGTCACATTACTATAGGGTCCGCACTAATATATAAGAGAGGAAAATCTCCTCAAGGCTTCCATATGATAGTAGATACCCATTCTGTTATCACAGGTGAAATCACAGACCACAACTCTCAGTGTCTCTTTACAACGAATCAATCTTTGGTGCGTCTTATGCGCGAATCGTTTATTACAGAGCTCGATATGATTCATCTAACTATCAAATAGGAGAGATTGCTTATGTATACTTTAAATGGTCATTATACCAATGAAACAAACTTTTTTGGGGGAAACGATGTATTTGATTTAATAAGCGAATACGGTAGCCCTCTCTATATTTACAACGAAACAATTTTACGTACACGCGCACGTGAGATGAAAAACCTTGTTTCTTACGACAATTTTGTGCCACACTACTCTGTCAAAGCCAATACGAATATTCATTTACTCAGTATTGTTCGTGAAGAAGGTCTTCATGCTGACGTTATGAGCCCAGGCGAGATTTACCTTGCAAAACAAAGTGGTTTTACAAGCGATGAACTTTTCTTTATCCCAAACAATGCGACAACAGAAGACTTAACCTATGCCATCCAAGAAGGTGTCCTCATTAGCGCAGACTCACTGAGCCAATTAGAACTTCTAGGGACACTTAATCCTGGCGGCAAAGTAGCCATCCGTTTTAACCCTGGTGTTGGCGCAGGCCATCACGAAAAAGTTGTCACAGCAGGGAAAAACACTAAGTTTGGTGTAAGTCCAGAGGATATCCCTGTTGTCAAAGAACTTTTAAGCCACTACAATTTAACACTTGTAGGGATTAATCAACACATCGGTTCTCTCTTTATGGAGCCAAGTGCTTATCTCGCAAGTACTTCTTCTATTCTTGAAATTGCGAGTCACTTTGACACACTAGAATTCATTGACTTAGGTGGTGGATTCGGTATTCCTTACCACAAACAAGATGGTGAAGACAGACTCGATATCAAACAACTTGGAGCTTCTTTAGATAAGCTCTTCCATGAATTTGCTGCATCTTACGGCAAACAAATCCAGTTCCAAATCGAACCTGGCCGCTATATTCCATGCGAATCAGGGATTGTTGTAGGTACGGTTACAAACCTCAAAGAGAACGCTGGTGTGCACTACATGGGTACAGATATTGGCTTCAATGTCCTTCAACGCCCAATTATGTATGATTCACATCATGATATCGAGCTCTATGCAAAAACACTCACTGAGTCTAAAGTGCAAGCTTTTACTGTAGTGGGTAATATTTGTGAAAGTGGCGACAAGCTTACAAAAGACCGCGTTCTTCCAACACCACAAGTAGGTGATTTAATCGGCGTTATGGATGCGGGTGCTTATGGCTTCTGTATGTCTTCTTCTTATAACCAACGTCCTCGTACTGCTGAAATACTCATTGAAGAGACTGGACATGTACGCCTTATTCGTAAACGTGAGACATTTGAAGATCTTATGAGACACATGCTTGTCTAACCTCTAGAGATTCCTACATTAAAAGATAACAAAAGCCCAACATCATCGTTGGGCTTTTAAAATGCAAAAAAGAAGAGACCTGGGGAGTAGGTCTCTTCTTATGTTTCCGTTCATATTTATATACAAACTGAAAAAGGGATAATAATATGGGGAGATTTTAA
>JBOFEH010000100.1:0-17005 GCA_051647765.1 Cellulosilyticaceae bacterium
GACTGTTATTATTGGCAATGGAGCCACCCAAAAATGTGGTAAATGGATGGTAACTCCGAGGGGCTATACCCTATGATTTTGGTAATGGGAGGGACTTCGGATAGCCTCAAAATAGGGGAGTATCTCAGTGAACGGGGGCTAAGCTACAGGATTAGTGTCACAACCGCTTATGGCAAAGAGTTAGCCGAGGAACAAGGGGTGGTTGTGTACGCTGGAAAACGTGTTAAGGAGCAGCTTGAAGACTTGTATGAGGAGGCAGAAGTTGACCTTGTCATTGATGCCACCCATCCTTATGCCATCATTGGGTCTTGTAATGCCATGAAGGCATGTGTAGGCAAAGGTATATCCTATATTCGGTATGAAAGACCATCGCTGTTAGAGGAGGTAGACTATGCGGCGTGCTATACGGTGAGTTCTATTACAGAAGCTTGTCAAAAAGTGAGGCAAATAGGCGGGAGGGTACTCCTGACAACAGGGAGTAAGGACTTGGCTATTTGGGTTAGCGGTCTGGAGCCTTTGGAAGTGGTTGTGAGGGTATTGCCGATCCAAGAAGCACTTGAGGCATGTGAAAATACGGGGATCACGCCAAACCATATCATTGCCATGAAAGGGCCTTTCTCCAAGGCGCTGAATCAAATTGTGTTAAAAGACTATCATATTGATGTGATGGTGACGAAAGAGAGTGGCCATGAGGGCAGGTTTTTAGAAAAAGTAGCAGCATGCCAAGAGGAGGGAATCCCTCTTGTTGTCGTGGTGAGACCTCGGTTAGAATACCCAGCATGTGTAAACAGTCTAGAACAATTAGACGTATTGTTGCGAAACTATAGTGAGAAAGGGAGGTTGCCATGAAAAAAGCACTACTAGTGGTGAGTTTTGGAACCAGTTATGAGCCGACACGCAAAAAAACCATTGATGTCTGTGAGCAAAGGCTTGCTGAGGCGTTTGAAGACCATGTGTTTTTTAGAGCTTATACATCTCAGACGATTATTCAAAAGCTTGCCAAGAGAGATGGGCTCAAAATTGATTCCCCAACAGAGGCTCTTTTACGTATCTATGAAGGAGGATATGAAGAGGTACGGGTGCAGTCCCTTCATATTATTTGTGGGGAAGAGTATGAAAAACTTGAGAAAGTCATAAGCCAGTTTGAGGGGGAATTTAAAAAACTGACACTTGGTAAACCGCTCCTTACCAGTAGAGAGGATTATGACTGTGCTATTGATGCGGTCATAGGGGAACTCCCGGTACTAAATGAGGAGGAAGCTATCGTATGGATGGGTCACGGGACGACCCATGGCGCCTTCTCTAGTTACTGTACGTTAGAGCACATGATGCGTGCAAGAGGTGTGAATGCTTATGTGGGAACTGTAGAAGGCTATCCTACATTTGAGCAGGTATGTAGTCAGCTGCAGCAAGCAAAAGTTCAAAAAGTCTATCTGATTCCTTTTATGCTAGTGGCGGGAGACCATGCCCTTCATGATATGGCAAGTGATGAGGGGAATTCATGGAAAGTGAAGTTAGAACAACAGCGTATCTGCGTGGTTAGTATTTTAAAAGGGTTAGGTGAGAATCCGGGGATTCAAGCTTTATTTGTAGCCCATAGCAAGATGGGGTAAGGGGGAGTGGTATGGCAAAGTTTTTTGGGATAGGAGTAGGTCCGGGAGACCCGGAGTTGTTGACGCTTAAAGCAGTCAAATGCTTAGGAGAATTAGATGTCCTTTATGCACCGCAGGCACGGCTAGGGGGAGAGAGTCTCGCACTGTCCATTGTGAGAGATTATCTGAGGGGCAAAACCGAGGTAAGAAGTCGTTGCTTCCCGATGAGTACCAATGACTTAGAAAAGGTGCAGGCATGGGATGAGATTTCGGCGGAGATTGTAGAACTGGTCAAACAGGGAAAACAAGTGGGTTTCATTACCCTTGGCGATCCTATGATTTATAGTACCTATGTGTATCTTTTAGAACGTGTACGTGGGCTTGTCCGGGTAGAGACTGTTGCGGGGATTGCGTCCTATAGTCAGATTGCAGCAAGTCAAAATTTCCCTCTAGTGATGGAGGAGGAGCCTCTTGTTGTCTTGCCGTGTACGATGAGTGAAGAAGAGCTAGACTATGCCCTTGGGCATTATCACAATATAGTACTCATGAAAGTGTATAAACATCTTCCGCAAATTATCGCGAAGTTACGCCAGCATGATTTGGCGAAGCATGCCATCTTGGTGAGCTGCGTTTCTCAGACCCAAGAAGTCGTGTATCAGAATCTAGAGGACATCAGAGACACAGATGCCGTCAGTTATTTTTCTACGATTCTTATTCGTAAAACGGAAAGGGTGATTTCATGAAACGCAAGGAGTGTATCTTAGCGGTGTTTTGTATGTGTATGGGGCTTATGACTTTTAACCTTCAAGGAATGCATGTGATGGAAGGGTTTTTACCACCTGTGTGGTGTATTTCGTGGGGCATGCTATGTATACCTTTTTTTGTGATGGGACTTCGCTCAGCCAAGCGGATTATTGCGGAGGATGCCCAAAGTAAATTGGTATTTGCTATGGCAGGCGCCTTTACTTTTGTGCTATCAGCACTCAAAATTCCTTCTGTGACAGGGAGTTGTTCTCATGCTACAGGGATGGGGCTTGGTGCTATTTTGTTTGGGCCTATGGTGATGGTCGTCATTGGTGTCATTGTACTGGTCTTTCAGGCATTACTGTTAGCCCATGGGGGCATTACGACACTAGGTGCTAATGTGTTTTCGATGGCAGTAGTGGGGCCTGTTGTAGCTTATTGCGTTTATCGGCTCATCAGAAAAACAAAACTCCCTGAAAGTGTGGCTATTTTTGCGGCAGCAATGCTTGGGGATTTGCTCACCTATGTGATGACTTCTGTGCAGTTGGCACTAGCTTTTCCAGCCCAAGAGGGAGGGATTGCTACTTCGCTAGTGAAGTTTTTGGGTGTTTTTGCAACCACACAGTTACCTTTAGCAATCAGTGAAGGGCTCCTGACGGTGGTGATTGTTAATGGACTCAAAAAATACAGTAAGCAAGGTCTTATTAGTTTAGGAAGACTATCAAAGGAGGTGGCCAATGAGAACACCAAGTAACGTCTTAAAAACCTATACCAATAGTTTTCTCATCTTAGTCGTGATGCTGCTGAGTTTAATCCCTTTGTGGATTCAAAAAGATGCGGCCTTTGGGGGGGCTGATGGGGAGGCGGAAACAGTTATCTCAGAAATCAATGAGGGCTATAGTCCTTGGTTTCGGCCACTTATGGAGCCGGCAAGTGGCGAAATCGAAAGCTTGTTCTTTGCGGTTCAGGCAGCAGCAGGTGCAAGTGTGATTGCCTATGGATTTGGCTACCTCAGAGGCAAAAGTAAGAAAATAAAAGAAGAGTCTGTTTATGAAGAGCATTGACCGCTATGCTTATATGTCCCAGTTAAGAGATAGAGAGCCCTCCCAAAAACTCCTACTAGGTTTACTGACAATCGTGATGTGTCTTGTTTTTTCGGCAAAGCTTCTCTATGTTGTGGTGATAGGGGCAATGGCAGGTATAACGATCCTTAGAGGGAGGACGCCGTGGAGGGTCTATGTGCAGGCGATGTTGGTTCCTTTTGGCTTTTTGATACTCAGTGTGGCGACAGTGTGCGTGCAGTGGGGAAGTCGGCCAGAATTATTTGTAAGTGCTATTGCGGTAGGGGATAGCTTTATAGGCGTAACCTCTGATAGCATGATGCTGGGGTGGAACTTGTTATTAAAAGTGTTGGCCTGTACGAGCTGTTTGTTTTTTATATGTTTTTCGACACCTATGACAGAGTTATTACAGGTGATAGATGGGCTAAAGTGTCCTAGGATAATCACGGAACTTATGGGGCTTATTTACCGTTTTATTTTTATCTTGGTAGATACGGCTTATCAGATTCAAGTGGCACAGCGTGCGAGATTAGGGTATCAAAATGTGCGCGGGGGCCTACAGTCTTTTGGGAGACTCCTATCGTGTTTGTTGGTTCGGACATTGCAGATGAGCCAATCTTTTGGGTATGCTTTAGACAGTAGAGGGTATAAGGGTCAGATAGGGGTGCTTAGGGAGAAGTCTTATCACAAGGGGAGATGGCAGGAACTATTGGTGATAGAAGGGGTATTTATACTGAGTCTTATCATCGACAAATACATGTTTTAAAAGGGGAAATAGCTATGATTATGATAGAGACAAAGGGACTGTGTTTTGACTACCCAGATGGCACAAAAGCCTTGGATGAGGTCAATCTTACAATACAAAAAGGGAAGACTACCGCACTATTGGGGGGAAATGGTGCGGGGAAATCCACCTTGTTTTTAACCCTAAATGGACTTTTAAAACCCACTGGTGGCAAGATGTATTACAAAGGGAATCTCATCAGTTATAAAAAAAAGGAACTCAAAGCCTTAAGAGAATGGGTGGGTATTGTCTTTCAAGATCCAGATCGTCAGCTTTTTTCTGCAAGTGTCTATGAGGATGTTTCCTTTGGTGTGGTCAATCAAGGCATTGAAGAAACCCTAGCAAGACAACGTATTGAAGAGGCCTTAAAGCAAACGGGTATGTGGGAATTGCGGCATAAGCCCACACACAGTTTGAGTTTTGGTCAGAAGAAGCGTGTTGCTATAGCGGGAATTTTGGTCATGTCACCGGAGGTGCTCATACTGGATGAACCGACAGCGGGGCTAGATCCCCAAGGGGTATCAGAAATGATGATGCTTATTGAATCACTCAAAAGAGAGAGAGAGGTTGCGGTAGTGATTGCAACCCATGATATGGATTTGGTGCCTCTGTATTGTGATTATGGTTATGTGCTGGGGGGCGGCAAGGTTATTAAGGAGGGAACCCCAGAAGAGTTGTTTGGGGAACCAGAGGTTTTAAGGGCGGTACATTTACGCTTACCCCGTATCAGTCATTTGATGGAGATCCTGATCAATAAAGATGAATTACCCTTAGAAAATCACCCTCATACGATTGCCACTGCAAGGGCGGTTATTAAAAAACTCTGGGACAGTATGAAAAACTCTTGAAATCAGTTATAATGGTAGTCATAAAAGATGTTGTTATAGGAAGAAGGATAGATGTGAGTCAAACAATAGAGAGAGAAAAGAAGCTGTTTTTTGATGTGGTTACCGAGCTGCGCGTAGATCCTAAACTTTACAAAGTCTTTGAGACCGTGGAGATTAGGGATGTCACGCTGAGTGAGTCACAACAAACACTCGCTTTTTATATAGAGAGCAATAAGCTCATTCATTACCATATGATTCAGAGTATGGAACAAACCATGAAAGAAAAGATTTTTGCAAATACCCCTGTAGCAATCGTTTTGAAGCAGCATTATCATTTGGGCGAGGACTACACTTTAGAACGTATTGTTGAGGAATATAAAGAAAGTTTGCTTTATGAAGTACTAAAGATGAAGCCGTCCCTCTACTTATCCATTAAGCAGGCTACTTGGTGTGTAGAAAATGACCGGCTTATATTGGTGCTTGAAAATAACTTTCTGTCCAAGAGTCGTTCGCCTGAGCTTAACACTTTTTTGACAGAAGTTTTTGAGGAACGTTTTGACAATAACGTCAAGTTAGAATTTGAGTATACGCATAGCCAAGACCATAGCCTCCAAGAAGAAAATGAAGCCAAACTCAAACAAGAAATCAGCCATGTGATGCAAAATCAAAAAACCACTGAAAGACCTAAGGTACAAGAGGCACCAGCAGCTTCAGAAGACTATAAAACAGAAAATAAAAATAAATATCGTCGTGCACCACAAGATCCTGATGTGTTCTATGGAAGAAGCTGTGATGGGGAGCCTACACCTATTGAGGAAATTATGGATGAAATCGGTGAGGTTGTAATAGAAGGTAAGGTGATTAACCTCGATACAAGAGAGATTCGTATGGAAAAAACCATTATTATCTTTGATATCACAGACTTTACAGATACCATCACCGTTAAGCTTTTTGTCAAGAATGAGGAGTTAGTAGATGTACTTGGCAACCTTAAGAAAGGCGGATTCTATCGTGTCAAAGGCATGGCGCTCTTTGATCAGTTTGACAAAGAAATAGGGATTGGTTCTATTAAAGGCATTAAGCCTATTGCTGATTCTACAACCAAACGTATGGATACTTATCCAGAAAAAAGAGTGGAGCTTCATTTGCATACGGTTATGAGCGATATGGATAGTGTTGTGGATATTTCCAAGGTGATTAATCGTGCGAAAGAATGGGGTATGCCAGCTATTGCGATTACAGATCATGGGTGTTTGCAGGCGTTCCCTATTGCCAATCACTGTGTCAAAAAGGACGAGCCTTTCAAGGTGATTTATGGCGTAGAGGGGTATTTTGTAGATGACCTCAAAGAAGTGGTTATGGATTCTCATAATCAAAGCCTTCGTGATCAGTATGTGGTCTTTGACCTTGAGACAACAGGTTTTAGCCCAACTTACAATAAAATTATTGAGATTGGGGCAGTCAAAGTCATAGAAGGCAAAATAGTAGACACCTTTAGTGTGTTTGTTAATCCGGGAGTCCCTATTCCGATGAATATTGAGCAGCTTACAGGGATTAATGACCGTATGGTCGCTGATGCAGAATCTATTGAGACAATTTTGCCTCAGTTCTTAGATTTCTGTGAGGGAAGTATTATGGTGGCACATAATGCGGAATTCGATATGGGCTTTATTGCAGCTAATGCTAAGCGGCTGAATCTTCCTTGTGCGTATACGGCAGTGGATACGGTTGCTATCGCACGTATTTTACTTCCAGGTCTTGGGAATGCCAAGCTTGGGAATATTGCCAAACATCTCGGCATCAAGCTTGTCAATCATCATAGAGCGGTAGATGATGCCAATGCAACAGCCGAAATTTTCCTAAGATTTATTGAGATGCTTGAGGAAAAAGAGGTGATGACACTCGATCAGCTCAATGATATGGGCAAAGTATCAGCGGATTATATTAAGAAAATGCCTTCTTATCATGGTATTATTCTGGTTCAAAACGAGATAGGACGTGTGAATCTTAACAAATTAGTTTCAGCAGCTCACTTAGATTACTTTAATCGTAGACCGCGCATGCCAAAGAGTCTTATCCAAAAATACCGAGAAGGCTTAATAATTGGTTCTGCCTGTGAGGCAGGAGAACTTTTCCAGGCCATTATGCGTGAAAAAGACGAGACGGAGATTGCAAAAATAGTAGATTTCTATGATTATTTGGAAATCCAACCTGTAGATAATAATGGCTTTATGCTAGCAAGTGATAAATATGCGGCATCTAGCAGAGAAGATTTGATGGCCTATAATAAGCGTATTGTAGACTTAGGGGATCAGTACAATAAGCCAGTGGTTGCGACCTGTGATGTGCACTTTATTGATCCAGAAGATGAGGTGTATCGCCGTATTATTATGGCGGGGAAAGGGTTCAAAGATGCAGATTTCCAGCCGCCGCTATATTTGCGTACGACCAAAGAGATGCTTGATGAATTTAGTTATTTAGGGGCGGATAAGGCCTATGAAGTGGTGGTTACGAATACCAACAAAATTAATGACCAAATTGATAAAATCTCACCTGTACTGCCGAATAAGTGTCCGCCGGAGATCCCAAATTCAGACGAAGAGCTAAGAGAAATCTGTTATAACAAAGCTCATGAAATCTATGGACCTAATCTGCCAGAGGTTGTGGTTGAGAGGCTTGAGCGTGAGCTGAATTCTATTATCTCAAATGGATTTGCCGTAATGTATATCATTGCTCAAAAGTTAGTGTGGGATTCTAATGATCATGGTTATCTGGTAGGTTCGAGGGGCTCTGTAGGGTCATCATTTGCCGCGACTATGTCGGGGATTACAGAAGTTAATCCATTACAGCCCCATTATATTTGTCCAAAGTGTTATTATACAGATTTTGATTCTGAGCTGGTGAGGTCTTATGCGGGAAGCTCTGGGTGTGATATGCCAGATGGTATATGCCCAGAATGTGGACATGAACTCCTTAAGGAAGGTCATGATATCCCCTTCGAAACATTCCTTGGATTCAAAGGGGACAAAGAGCCTGATATTGACCTTAACTTCTCAGGAGACTACCAGGCCAAAGCCCATAAGTATGTGGAAGTTATTTTTGGAGAGGGCAAAGCTTTTAGAGCAGGAACAATCGGCACCATGGCAGAGAAGACAGCCCTAGCTTATGTCTTTAAATATTACCAAGAGCGTGGCAATATTAAAAGAAGAGCGGAGATGAGGCGCATTGCCGAAGGGTGCACGGGTGCTAAACGTACAACGGGGCAGCATCCGGGTGGGATTATTGTAGTGCCACATGATCGTGAAATTTATGAATTTACAGCTATTCAGCATCCAGCTAATGACATGAATACACCGATTATTACCACCCATTATGAGTACCACTCTATTGACCATAATCTCCTCAAGTTAGATATATTAGGTCATGACGATCCAACTATGATTAGAAGGCTTGAGGATTTGACTGGGGTTAGTTCTCAGACTATTAAGTTAGATGATAAAAACGTTATGGCCTTGTTCCATGGGACCGATATTTTGGGGATTAAACCAAGTGATATTGGGGGCATCAAACTGGGTTCACTGGGAATACCAGAGTTTGGGACAGACTTCGTTATCCAGATGCTTATTGATGCCAAGCCTCAAAGCTTCTCAGATCTTGTACGTATTTCAGGATTATCCCATGGAACAGACGTATGGCTAGGGAATGCCCAGACACTGATTGAAGAAGGTAGAGGAACGATTTCTACAGTTATTTGTACCCGTGATGATATTATGACTTATCTCATTAATCAGGGGGTAGAGAAGAGTCTTGCCTTTACCATTATGGAGAGTGTGCGTAAAGGAAAAGGTCTACGTCCAGAATGGGAAGAAGAAATGCTGGCTAATAATGTGCCAGATTGGTATATTTGGTCTTGTAAGAAGATTAAGTATATGTTCCCGAAGGCCCATGCGGCGGCGTATGTTATGATGGCATGGCGTATTGCCTGGTACAAAGTGTTTTATCCATTGGCTTATTATACATCCTTCTTTAGTATTCGTGCTTCGGCCTTCTCTTATGAACAGATGTGCCAAGGCAAAGAGCGTCTTGAATACCACATGAAAGAATTGACGAGCAAAGGCAAGGAGAATCAATCGGCAAAAGAGCAAGATACCATAAAGGATATGCGTATCGTGCAAGAGATGTATGCAAGAGGTTTTACGTTTTTACCGATTGAACTTGAGGTTGCAGATGATAAAAAGTTCCAAATCATTGATGGTAAAATTATGCCGTCATTAAGTGCCATTGATGGGCTCGGCGAAAAAGCTGCTGAGGCTATTGTTGCAGCAGTCAAAGATGGGCCGTTTTTATCCAAGGAAGACTTTAGAAACCGCTGTAAAGTGAGTAAAACGGTTACAGATAAAATGTCAGAGTTAGGTATACTTGGAGATTTGACAGAGTCCAATCAGTTGAGTTTACTAGACTTCTAAAAAAATTAAAGGAGCTTTTATGATTACACAAATTTATGAGCAGATCAAAAAAGGTGAAGAGGTTAGAAAAAATCTCATTGCCCTTAGAAAAGAAATCAAAGAAGACTATAATAAACGTGCTTTTGCCTATGAGTTAGAAGGAGACTATAGCACTTTGTATACCTTACTCAAAGATGAAGATGCTAAAGTGCGTAAAAACGTTGCCCTAATCATGGGAGAGCTTGCAGTACCAGCCTTTTTAGAAAAACTCTATGAAGCCTATGAGGCGGAAGATAAGCTATTTGTCAAAAGTGACTACCTTGTGGCGATGAGTCACTTGGACTATGATGCTTTTATGGAGAGTTTTAAGGAGCGTCTCCATTTTCTGACTAACCATACGTTTGATGAGGGAAGTCTTAAGCATATTCATGAAGAGACCAGACAGCTTACACAAATGCTGTTGACCAAAGAAAAGCCTAAGATGCACAAGTTTAATGGGTACAAAGAAATGTCAGACCTTATTTTACTGACAAACCGTGATCACCAAAAAGTGACTATGGAGCAGATTACAAAAGGGATTTGCAAGGCGTTTAATGCAGGGGTGTTAGTCAGAACAGATGACCTGGGTGAGATTATGAAAATCAGAACGTTCTCAGACCTTTTGTTTAAAGTAAATGGGATAGGCACGGTGAAAGGCGAGCCATTAGAGGCGGCCAAGGCGATCTATGAAGGGGGATTATTAGAGTTTCTTAATGCAAGGCATCAAGACTACCCGCCTTATTACTTTAGAATTGAAATGAAGAGCAAGATGCCACTAGACAAAAAAAGTGTTTTTGCTAAGAAGATGGCCACAGAACTTGAAAGGCTTTCAAAAAGACAACTCATTAATACGACCTCTCATTATGAGTTTGAAATTAGGCTGATTGAGAACAAAGAGGGGGAGTTTAATGTGTTGCTTAAGCTCTATACGATCAAGGATCAACGCTTTATTTACCGTAAGCAGTCTGTAGCGGCAAGTATTCAGCCTAGTCAGGCGGCGCTTATTGCGCAGCTTGCGAAGCCTTACCTTAAAGAAGGGGCTCAGGTACTCGATCCATTTTGCGGCGTAGCAACCATGCTGATTGAACGTAATATGTTGGTTCCAGCTCATCCGATGTATGGGATTGATATTTTTGGAGAGGCAATCGATAAGGCCATTGAAAACACCAACCGTCAAGATGAGCAGATTAATCTCATTAACCGTGATTATTTTGATTTTAAGCATGATTACCTATTTGATGAGATTTTCACCAATATGCCAACACGTGGCGGCAGAAAAACAGAAGCAGAGATGGCACTTCTCTATGATCGCTTCTTTAAGAAATCATTGGATGTCTTAAAAGATGAAGGCATTATTGTGATGTATACAAGAGACCCTGAACTACTTGTTGGGGCACTCCGTGGCAAGAAGGCCTATACGGTTTGCGAACGCCACGAAATTTCTCAAAAAGAAAATGCTTATTTATTTATTCTGCGTGTGAATAAATAACTCCCAAATACAAGGCTATAAAAAACCCCCTACAAGTTCATCATCCAACTTGGAGGGGGTTTTTTAATCCTTGTAGGAAAAAAAGGAGGGGTTCTACACTTTCACGACTGCAGGAGCTCATACGTGCACGAAGCGCACCTTAGTTCCTATAAAATTTTGAGGCAAAGCGCCAAGTATCTGCGCACATATGATCAAGAGATTCTAAGGCTTCCCAGCCGAGTAAAGCTTTAGCTTTGTCGGTAGAAGCGTAGCAAGAGCCGATATCACCTGCACGTCTTGGTGCAATACGGTAATTGATTGGAAGACCGCTTGCTTTTTCGAAGGCAGTGACAACTTGTAAGACACTATAGCCGATGCCAGTGCCAAGGTTGACAGCTTCTACACCTGTGTGTGTGAGCACATAGCTAAGAGCAGCTATGTGTCCTCTTGCTAAGTCACATACATGGATATAATCTCTGACACCTGTACCATCTATAGTGTCATAATCATCCCCGAAGACGCTGAGGGCAGCAAGTTTACCGACACCTACTTGTGCGATATAAGGGAGAAGATTGTTAGGGATGCCGTTAGGGTTTTCGCCGATTAATCCAGATGGATGCGCACCGATAGGATTGAAATAACGAAGTAAGCTTACGCTCCAATCAGAATCAGCAATATGAAGGTCTTTAAGAATCATTTCTGTCATAAGTTTTGTGCTGCCATAAGGATTGGTTGTGCTCAGTGGCATTTCTTCGTTAAATGGTGGTTCATTGTTCATACCATACACTGTGGCAGAAGAAGAGAATACGATTTTTTTACAGCCATTGGCTTTCATTGCTTCACATAAAATCAAAGTACCTGTTAAGTTGTTTTGGTAGTAGGTGAGTGGTTTTTCAACAGATTCACCGACAGCTTTAAGACCTGCAAAGTGAATCACAGCATCTATTTGGTTTTCTTCAAAAACTTTAAATGTGTTTTCTTTGTCACATAAATCGACTTGGTAGAAGCGTGGTCTTTTACCTGCAAGTTGTTCGATTGTGTCTAGGACCTCAATTTTTGAATTACATAAGTTGTCAAGAATAATCACATCGAAGCCAGCTTCGATCAGTTGGATAGTCGTATGGCTACCAATATAGCCCATACCACCTGTTACGAGTATGCTCATGGTTTGATTCTCCTTTTATGAATGAGATATAAATTGTGTTAGGATTGCTGTAAGCTCATCCCATTTATGTTCAATATCAGCAACAAGTTTAAACTGTGTTCTAGCACGGTCTAAGTTGTGCTGAGGTCTATGAATTTTGAAATAATGGTCACCTTCAAGATAGTCTGTTAAGAAACGCATACCACACTCAAAAGTCATCATTTTTGCGCCCATGAGAAGTGAAAGAACTTCTTCTTTAGAAAAACTGGTACCGACACTCTCGATAAATCCTTTAGCAAGGCTCTCAAAAAGTTCTGTCACAATATAGACTTTACTAAGGTCTGTTTCATCTTCAGCAGCAGCATTTGCACCAGAGCGAATACAGTCACCAAAGTCGTAAGCAGAAAGCCCAGGCATAATCGTATCAAGATCAATCACACAGAGTGCCTTATCTGTTTGAGCATCAATTAAAATATTATTTGCCTTGGTATCGTTATGGGTTACTCGAAGAGGTAGTATACCAGATTTCAGCTGATCTAACAAATAATGTGTATCTGATTGTCTCTCTAAAACAAACTGGATCTCATCTTGAATATCCTCGGCTCTACTCAGTGCATCACACTCTAATGCGGCACTAAAGTTGGCATAACGCACAGGTGTATTATGGAAGTTCGGAATAATCTCATGTAATGATGATGCGTCAAAATCAGAGAGGAGTTGTTGGAATTGGCCAAACTTTTTGCCACAGCTATAAAAGACTTCTGCGTTTGGGACAATGTCATAAGAAATCGTATCCTCGATAAAGAGGTAACTTCTCCAAAAATCGCCACGGCCATCTTGGTGAAGGGACTCCCCTGTATGTGTTGGTATCAGTGTTAAGATTTCACGGGATAAATCAACATCATTTGCCCCCTTAAGTTTATTGTTAAGGTGTAAGAGCACAGACTCGATGTTGTGCATCAGCTTAACAGGGTCTTTCATAATACGATGGTTAATGCGTTGTAGAATATATCTTGGTTTAGCAGTAGTGGTTACCAAGTAGGTATCATTAATATGACCATTGCCAGTAGGTTCAATAGAAAGGATGAGTCCTTCGAATTGGAACGCAAGTGCAGCTGCCATAAAAGGAGAAGGCCAAAGTTTTTGTGGGTAAAGTGCATCTTTTTGAAGCTGTGCGATAGCTTCTACAACGCGAGGTTTATCTTCTTTATAAGTTACACCATACCAGTGGTCAGTAGAATTGAGCACTGTAACGGTAGCTTGATTAGTCTTAATGAGTCCGTCCACAACAGAAGGGAGGAAGAACTCACATTTTAGAGGGTTAGATGAAAGCCCCTGATCTAGGAAGGCGCAAAAATCTTGTTCCATTGCATCAAATAAGCGTGGTGTAAAGCCCCATAAATTCATAGATACCACAGACTCTTCAGAAAGAGGCGTCCAACAATCATTTTCTAAAAATTGAACCTTATCTTCATGATAGGCAATATGTGTGCGCTCTGTAATATGTGCAAGTTGCTCGTTTTTGACCTGGCAAATCCCTCTTGCAACATGTCCATGCTCTGTGAGTGTATTTTTGAGTGGATAGCCAACCATAGCAAATGAATAAGAAGAACAGTCGTCTACCTGACTTAGGAAATCATACATTTCTTTAAAAGCAGTGTAGCCATAAAAATCATCTGCATTGATAACAGCAAATGGGGCATCGATTAAATCTTTAGCGCACATGATAGCATGAGCTGTTCCCCAAGGCTTAGTGCGATCAGCTGGTCGGCTATAGCCCTCAGGTAAAAGATCTAATTCTTGATAAGCATACTGAACGTCAATGATTTTTGCTAGGCGATCACCAACGGCTTCTTTAAAGTCAGCTTCGATATCTTTTTTGATAATAAAAACAACTTTTTTGAATCCTGCTTTTACAGCATCATAAATAGAAAAATCGATAATCAGTTCCCCGTTTTGACCTACAGGGTCTATTTGTTTTGGACCACCATAGCGACTCCCCATGCCTGCCGCCATAATAACTAAGATAGGTTGTAACATATTAACACCTCGTTCTGTAATAGATTATAGTATAATCTTACAATAAAAATGAGTAAAAAACAATAAAAAAACTAAATTATTTTACTAAAATTTTATCCATACAAGAAGGAGGTAGGCGCTAAGACCAATTGAACTGTGAAAGGTGACTTTTTAATTCTTCAGAGCGGCTTATAAGCTTCTCTATAATCATGAGTGTGTTAGATGCAAAGGTGGACGTGGTGCGAGAAGTATCGGTCATTTGTCTTAAGGAGATCACGACTTCTTGAAGGGCTAAAGACTGTTCTTCTGAAGTCAGGACAATAGTTGAAATGTCTCCTTGTGAGGATTGGACGGAAGTGATAATTTGGGAGAGTGTTTCGGAGGTCTCATGGATGGTTGTCGCGCCTGATTGGGTGGTGAGCAGTACGTTTTCGATGAGAGAGGAAGTTTCTTTAGCAGCTTGGCGGCTTCTGTGACTGAGGTGTTGCATCTCGCTGGCGATGACGCTAAAACCATGACCTGCATCTCCCACTCTAGCAGCTTCTATGGAAGCATTTAGTGAAAGGAGGTGGCTTTGATGTGCAATACCGCTAATAGATGAAACGATTTTTTCGATGGCGGTAGATGCATGGGTGATGGCATCAATAGCTTGCGTCATGGTATCAATTTTCTTTGTTCCAAGACAAGCAAGGGTTGTTGTTTCTTTAGCGGTCTGGTGAATGGAAGCGGCAGAGAAGGCGTTTGCATCAGCTTTTTTGGCAATACCGCTGAGCGCTCCAAAAAGTGTTTCACTAATAGCAACTTGCTTGGAGGCTGTTTGTGCTAAAGAGTGCGCATCCGTATAAACTTCTTGTGCATAGTGGGTAATCTGATGCGAGGACTCTAAGATGTCTTGTAATATAAAGCGTAGAGATGCTGCGATATGTGAAATAGAATCCCCTATAGGAGAAAAATCTCCTTCATAGTGAGTAGTTGTTGGGGTATGTAGCTGGCCGCATGCTAAGTTCGCCAAACTTTCGGAGATTGCAGAAACATAATTTTGGAGGGAGGCTATACTACGCTCAAGGCAGTGTCCTAGGTTGCTGATTTCATCAGTATGATGATAGGGGATGGTAAGGCTCAGATTGCCCTTTGAGAATTGCTGTAAGATGGTCTCAAATTGTTTGAGCGGGATAATAATACTTTTGGTGATGAGAATAGAGATGTAAAAAGCAGCCCAGATGCTTAGAGCAGTTAGTAGTAGAATAAATCCAATAACACTTGTTTTGACCCAATAAGAGGTTTGTAAGAAATCATCGGCAATCTGAGTGGACAATAGTGATAAATGATCAGAGCATGCATAGGCTTTTTTGATTAAAGGGAGATAAGATTGTGATACAATGGCCAAAGCTGTATTTTGATTACCCTCTAAGGAAGCTGTTAGGATGTTTTCTTGAAGGGGCCTTAGCTCTTTGACGTGAGTTTCTAGTTGGTCAAGAATGCTGAGTGCATCGGGATTGTCTGATAAAAGGAGCCTAAGTTTTTGGATGCTACTTAAAAGGTCAGCAGTGCTCTGTAAGATAGAGCCAGAACCTGTTGTTGTAATGACTTTATACATTTCTTTTTCTAGGGTATTGAGATTGTTACGAATACTCCAGGCATAATGATTGATGTGATAAGGTTTCTCGTAGAGTAGTTCTGTATGGCGTGCCAAAAGGGTTAAGCTACTTAGTGCTGCAATAGCAATGAATAATAGGAGCAAAATAAGGGAACAAAAACCAGTGATATTACGCTTTCCAATAGGTAAAGATAAAAGTTTGTTAATCATGATGAGACCTCCAGTGAGATAGATACAATATGGACAAATTGTACACGATTTGTGTTAAGGAGGTGTTAAATGGTATTTAGAGTTGTATTAAATCCAAAAACCCTAGTCAGTATTAATCTATGGCTAGGGTTTTTAGATTTATTTAAGAGTAGCGGCTAAATAGTTGGTGAAGCGTTTGAAGCCTACAGTGCCAGATGTGTTTAGTTTGAAAACACCAGCATCTTCTAAGACACGGGTAAACTTTGCAGCTAAGGCTTTTTGAATAAAATCATCAAGATCCTGGTCAGGAGTGTAGATTTTTCTAAGTTCATTGGCCCAGTCAAGGTGATATGGGGCAAGAGATGCTGTGTGGTCTGTTAAGTAAGTTTTGACAGCTTCAAGTTCTTCAAGTAATCTGCCAGGAAGAATAGCTAGGCCCATGACTTCGATGAGGCCAATGTTTTCTTTTTTGATATGGTGCACGTCTTGATGTGGATGGAAGATGCCGAGAGGGTAAGTTTCGCTGGTACGGTTGTTTCTAAGCACAAGGTCCATCACATACATCCCGTTTTCAAAGTGAGCAATAGGTGTAATTGTATTATGAGGTGTCTCTAGAGAATGGGATAAGATATCGCATGAGGCATCACTATAGTCACGCCAAACTTCCAGAATAGCTGCGCTACAGCGTGCAAGATCCTCTGTACTTGTACTACTTAGTCTAATAGTAGATAGTGGCCAGTGGAGCGTTTGGCAAGTGATGCCTGGGTAGGCATCTAGCACAAAGCTAAACTGTTCCTTTGCTGTGTTAATCGGGAAGTGATAACGCCCGCCTTGATAGTGTTCATGGGATAAGATAGACCCCCCGACAATAGGGAGATCGGCATTAGAGCCCAAGAAGTAATGGGGAAAGGCCTCTACAAAACCGAGTAAATGTGCAAAGGTTTGAGCGTTGATGCACATAGGTTCATGCTGGGTAGAGAGCAAGATGCAGTGTTCCTCATAGTAAAGATAAGGTGAGTATTGAAGCATCCAGTCTTTTTGATTGATATGCAACCGAATCATTCTGTGATTTGAACGATCGGGAAGGGTCATAGAC
>JBOFEH010000101.1:0-2597 GCA_051647765.1 Cellulosilyticaceae bacterium
ATGAATGTGGCTGAAACTGAGAAGAGAGCCTTCTCAAAGGAGGAATTAGACAAAATCAATGGTTATACAGAAGAAGTAAATCAGATTGATGCGACAATCCAAACTCAAAAAGAAGCTAGAGCCCTAATGACAACTATTAAGGAGCCAGCAGCCCAAGGGGGAGAAAAAGAAGCTTCCCTTTTAGAGGAAATTAGATCACTACAAGCTGATGCAAATAAGGAGGTGGAAATTGGTACGAGAGAGATTAGAGATGGCACACATACCTTTTCTAATGATGCAATGGGATCAGGGAATGCCCCAACTGAAATTATCAGTAAGACCACATTTGCAGATTATATCTTAGATAAGCTTGCCTATATCTCACCGCTATATGGGGCTGTACGTCATGAACGATTTGGCAACAGTAAGCACCAGATTCCAGTACAGGCAAATAAGCTAGGGAAGTTTGTCCCTATGAAAGAGCTTGCAGAGTATACAAAGCAAGTGGCAACCTTTGAGCCAATCAAATTAGAAGCCCACAAGTTTGGCACACTCATTACATTCTCGCAGGAAGTCTTAGAAGATACAGGCTACAATGTGGAAGGTGAGTTAATGCGGCAGTTGGCAGAGTCGTATGGTATTACGTTGGATGAGCTGATTGTAAAAGGGAATGCAGAGTATCGAGTGAATGGACTCAATGACTTTAGTGTGGATGATGGTTCTAAAGAGGTGAAGTTGCCAGCCAAACTTACACCTGAAACACTCACAGAGATTTACTTTGCTCTTCCTATTAGATATCGCCATACAGCAACATGGGTGATCTCTGATCAAACAGCGAAGGCCTTAACGGATATGAAATTTGAAGACGGCAGACCAGTATTAGTCACATCTTTTAATGGTTCACCATTTGGATCGACAAGCACAATTTTAGGCAGACCAGTCATTATTAATGAGTATGTGGCAGAACTTAATGAGTCAGGAACAGCAATTTTCTTTGGTGATCTTAAGCGATCACTTATCGTGGGTGAAAGAAAAGCTTTATCACTCCAGAAGTCTACAGAGTATGGATTTATTAGAGATGAAATTGCTATTAAGGCAAATATGAGGCTGGATATTAAAAAGGCATTAGGTGAAACAATGGTACTTGGAACAGCAAGTGCAACTGCAAAGAGTAAATCAAAGGTAGCATAATATGAAGCTTTCAGAAATAACACTCCCTATTGTAAAGGAATACTTAAGGCAAGATGGTAATGAGGATGATCGGATCATTGAAGCTATTATTGAGGGATCAAAAGCCTATGTAGCCAACTATACAGGGCAGTCGATAGAGTTGTTGGAGAATCAAGAAGATGTGGCTATTGCTGTGCTGGTACTTGTGGCTGAGTTGTATGATAATAGAACTATTAGTGTAAATGATAGGTTGAACTTGAGGGTCAATACGATGTTGGAAAGTTTGTTAGGGAGATATAGTGTGAATTTATTATAATATTAGTTGTAATTAGAGAAAGTAAGCGTGTACAATATGGTAGTATACAAGTAAATGATGCATGTAAAGTGGAGAGTGATAGTATGCTTAATAAGTTAAAAAATGATAAGGAATTAGCAGAAATATTAGCAAGAAACTTTGAGGTTGAGATTAAAGAACAAAATGAGATGCCAGAAGATGAATTTGGACACTTGAAATATAATATTAATGGAGTAGCATTTGCAGGAGATAGAGCAGGAGGGCAGTATATTCTATTAGAAGATGGAAGTATAGGTTTTTGGGGAAGTGAAGGGAAAATTGGAAGAGTAGCAGATAATATGGAGGAGTTCTTTACGTTTGTTATCAATTGTCCCTTTTGGTATAATTATTGCCAAAAAAAATATTTTATTGATATAACTCAACTATCTGTAAGATCAAAAGAAGTATTAGAAGAACTCGCAAAAGATATGAACGAATATGGTGAGGATTTATATGCAAACCAAAGATATGCTGCGAATATAATGGGAATCACATTGTATGAAGATGTTGCTAATGATGTTTTGATGAAGTTTTATTATAGTACGACACGTTCACCACAATTTTATGGAGAGTATACAGAGGATGATGGAAGTAAGCATATTGTAGATGGATTACTATGGTAACCTACTTGTAGCAACATGGCTTTATGAATTAATGTAACAGTGAAGAGGTGATAATATCCACTTTGATGCAGGAAAACTAAACAAACGAATAGCCTTTATAGGCTACACGCAAAGTATTAACCCAATAGGACAAACAATCCTACAGGAACAAATTATCAAGCAAGTGTGGGCCAGTATCATGCCTATACGAGGCTTTGAACAAACATTGGAAGAAAGGTTACGACCAGAAACAGTGTATAGAGTTTTAACAAGATATCATAAAGGGATCACGCCTGATATGAAAATACAGTATAAACAGCAACTCCTTCATATCACAGAGGTTATAAATGTGGATGAGGGAGATTTTGCTTTAGAAATTACAGCAACTTCAAAGGAG
The DNA here is from genome assembly GCA_051647765.1 of Cellulosilyticaceae bacterium. GTDB lineage: Bacteria > Bacillota > Clostridia > Lachnospirales > Cellulosilyticaceae > JBOFEH01. Next base: position 2,483 of record JBOFEH010000101.1, read on the forward strand.
AGAGGCTAGTGGCGAAACCAGACATATTTGAATTGCATGGATTAACAGATTTACAAAAGAAGATAGATTTTGTTACGAAGAGTTACCCTGATGAGTCAGAGGAGCTTTTAACCAA
>JBOFEH010000102.1:0-5141 GCA_051647765.1 Cellulosilyticaceae bacterium
GGATAAAAATGAGGTGTAGCCACCAATTGGCTACACCCCTGCTTTCTCAAATGTTGCAACATCACCAAAGACTGCTCTTTGGTCTTGCTCCCATCATCTATTCCAGGGAGTACATGTGTATGAAAGTCTATCATACAGACTCTCCATAACCATAGGTATAGTCATAATTATTGTACTTACCGTACTTCCCATATTTTTTGTATCCTAAGCCTTTTGGTTGCTTCACACCGCTGAGCATACTTCCAAGTACTTTTGCACCTGCAAGTTCAAGCTTGCCTAGGGCATCTTGTATATCTTTGTGATGTGTATAGTTCTGTCTTGTCACCATCACCACACCGTCTGTACATGCTGTCAGTACAGTTGTATCTGTCACCATATTGATTGGCGGTGTGTCTAGGAAGATATAGTCATACTGACCACTCAAATAATCGAGAAGTTCTTGCATCGTACGTGATGCCAGCAGCTCCGCTGGATTTGGAGGGATCTGCCCTGCACCGATCACGTCAAGATTTTCATACGCTGCCGAAACAAGCACTTCTTCAAGTGGATTGAATCCCCCAAGTACATTGGATAGTCCAAGACTCATGCCAAGATCCATCACACCACTGATCCGCGGCTTACGCATATCACAGTCGATCACCAATACGCGCGCACCTGTTTGTGCAAAAGTAATCGCTAAGTTAATTGTTGTCGTTGTCTTGCCTTCTCCCGGATAAGAACTACTGATTACAATACGTTTGCAGCCTTCCCCCGGTAGTGAAAACATGATGTTTGTTCGTGCAACTTTATACGCTTCTTTTATATTAAATGGCGTCGTGTCATTTAGAATACTCTTATTTTCATAAGCTGTTTGCGCTTGTTGTTTTTTCTTAAATACCATCTGTCATATCCCCCTTTCTATTTTGTCACTTGACCTGTCGTCTCGATGTCTGGAATCACACCAAGTACTGGGATCTCATAGTTCTTTTCTAGATCTTCTTCTGATTTGATACGTGTGTCAACCATTGCTGCTACAAGTACACCAAGCACTGCAAGTACCCCGCCAAGCATGATCCCGATGATTGTATTAAGTAATGTATTTGGAGAAGATGGCGCTGATGCTGGCACTGCCTCATCGATGAGTTCTACACTACCTGCCTTCACCACACGAATGATCTCTTCTGGTGCTACCTTGGCGATCGTATTGGCGATCAGTGCACTATCTTCTGCACTCCCTGATACAATCTTTACTTCAAAGATCTCTGTCCCATTTACTGAAGATGCACTCATCATATTACGAATATCTTGTGTTGTGTAATTAAGTCCTGATTTTTCTACAACTTCTCTTAGTACCGTTTCACTCTTGAGAATCTCTACATATGTATTGACTAATTTTTGAGACGTATTAATTGCATTTAAGTCCGCTACCATACTTGCATTGTTGCTATTCCCATTGCTACTTACAAACATTGTTACCTTTGATGTGTACTGCGGATCAATCATGAATTTGGTAAATCCAAAACTCGCTCCGCCCCCTATTACGACACACAGGGCAATTACCCATAGTTTTTGCCACAGGATCATAAAGATCTCCTGTAACGTGATTTCATTGTTGTCTTCCATACTTGTCCTCCTATACCTTGGTTAAACCTCTAAAATTCGCATTACTTCCATTATACACTGTCTGATGCACTTTTACAATTCCGAAGCCAATACAAAAAATCCAGTAGACACTTTTACAGGGCTACTGGATTTTTCTCTGTTGACTTATGTAAGGGACTGTCCCCCCATTACTTGCACTAACCTTGTTAGCACTGACATAAGTTCTGCTCTAGTAAGTACTTTCTGTGGTGCCATACGATTAGGATCTATACCATTTAAAATTCCCACTCTTGTACAGTAGTCAACAGCTTCTTTATAGGGTGAGTCAGCTATATCTTCAAATATTATTTCTTCTTTAATCATTTCTAATTTCCCATTTGTAACCTCATAGATGACTTGTGCCAATAATTCCCTTGAAAGATCCTCTTCACCAAGTTCACTTACCACTTTCAAGGTCGTTTCGCTGAGCTTAGACCCTATAGACGCCATACTTGCAAATGCCCAATGCTCCTTATTACTAATATACTTTTCAACAATACTTCTTGGCAATTTCATTTCTGTTATACCATTAAGCAATAATACTCTATCTAAGAATGTAAATGTATCCGCTACCTGTAATGACGCACTTGGTTCAAAGGTGCCATCTGGCCTACCTGACACTAATCCTAATTCAGCCGCTAACTTAATGGAATCATTTGCCCAATGTGTTTCTGGCACATCTGTAAATGTAACATTTTCAGCTAAATTTAACACAACACAACTACTTAATAGAGATTGATCTATACCTAATTTCTCAATAAGCTCCGGTCTATCTAACATTTCTTGAAGCTGTTTGTCTGTAAACTTATTATTTGTTAGTTGTTTTAACTGATCCAGTGTTAATTGTGTATTTAAACTTGTATAAGGCATATCTTCTTTAAAGTTATTAATAATAGAGTGTTTTTCATCTGAATTGAGTTTATCAATGCTTTCTTCTGTTGTAGGAGGCTTAACTGATGTACCGCCACCACCGCCTGCTCCACTACTGTTTCCACCTGATACATCCTCAACTACTACTGTAATCACCAATGGATTCGCTTCATTTCCTGCTTGGTCTGCCGCAGTATAAGTAACAGTGTATGTTCCTGCTATTTTTGTATCGATTACTGTAATGATTTTACTGGTACTATCTTTAATCACATGATTTACTACTACAGACTCATCCTCATTATCTGTTGCTACTACCTTCGGCACTACAAACTCTGAACCATTTTTAATGATAATTTTTGTGTCGCCTGTATACTTTAATACTGGTGCTTCTGCGTCTACCGACTTCTGCGGTGTATATCTAATTTCACCACCAAATTCTTCAATCTGTTTAAGTATTTGCATGGTAGAACTATTTTCATTAATATTTAAATAGTTATTAGCTACATTTAAATGCTTATATTTTTTTATTGGTAACAAGCTAAGATTATTAATAAGATTGTTCTCTAAACTCAAGAATTCTAGGTTCTTTAGATTTTCAATCCCCTCTAAATGTTTGATTTTATTATCACTTAAATATAATTCTTCTAATTTAATCAACTTACTAATAAAATCAAAATCTTCAATATCACTCGATGGTAAACTTAATGCTTTAAGCGAATTCAGTTCCCCAATTATTTCCATTTCATCTATAGCATTATTCCCTATAAATAATTCCTCTATTTTAGGCAATTGTCTCAAAACACCTATATCTTGAATGCCACAAGTGTATAGACCTAATGATTTTATCCATGGCATATTTTCAAAAACGTCTATATTGCCGATGTTATTTCCACTTAAGTTAATATCTGTGAGCGTTTTAATTTGTGGTAACATACTAATATCTGTTATTTGATTCCATGGTGCTTGCAATGTCTGAAGCGAAGGTAAATGTATTAGCATACTGATATCTGCTATTTGATTCTCTGCAACATATAGTTTCTCTAGATTCTTTGCATATTTTATTTCTGAAATATCCTTAATTTGCTTTCCTTGAATCCATAATTCTGTGATCTGTTCCATCTCTTGGATAGTAATTTCACCATCATTATCCCTATCAAGTCCTTCATCTATTAGCGCCTGCTTAAAGTTAGTGTCTTTAAATTCAATTACTGGTAGTGCTTCTTTTACGACCACTGTAATCACTAATGGTGTTGCTTCATTTCCTGCGGCATCTTCTGCACTGTATGTAATAGTATATGTTCCTGCTGCTCTTGTATCGATAGCTGTAATCATTTCATTATTACTATTTCTAATAACATATGTGACTCCTACAGACCCATCCTTATTATCTGTTGCTGTTACTTCAGGTGGTGTGAAGTTTGAGCCAGTATCTATTGTTATAGTTGTTGGTCCTGTATAATTAAGCACTGGCGCTTCTACATCCGGAGTTTCTATACCTTCCCCTTTTACTGCCTTTCTTCCTACCTTATTAAATATGTATCCAGATTTTATCCTACTTTCATCCATATTTAATCTTTCGCCAACAAATTTTTTCCACTCATTATAACCTTTATTTTCAATATTCTCATTGCCATAATTTATACCTATTCTGCTCAAATTACCTACACGAGCAAATGCACTATCATGTATATTAGCAACACTATTAGGTATGACTAACTCTCCGGTTAACCCACTACACCCAGTGAACGCACTGTTCCCTATACTAATAATACTCTCTGGAATAACTAAATCGCCACTTAATCCCTTACACCCATAAAAAGTAGTTCCTTCTATTCTAATAATACTTTCTGGAATAACTAAACTTCCTATCAATCCACTACACCCAAAGAAAGCCCCACCACCTATTAACTCAATTCCACTAGGCAAAATTAATTCGCCATCGAATCCACTACATAGCGCAAAAGCTCTTTCCCCTATGGACTCAACAGCATCTGGTATAATTAAACTTCCAGTTAATCCATCACAACCCTCAAATGCACTTTTTCCTATACTTGTTGTGGTATTAGGTAATATTATTTCACCCATCAGTCTACTGCATTTATAAAAGGCAAATTCTCCTATATTTATTACACCGCTAGGGATTGTTAAGTCTCCGGCAAGACTACTACATCCGTTAAATGTATTATTTTCTATACTCACAATATTCTCAGATAATTTTAATATACCATCCAATCCACTACATTTGCCAAATGCATTATATCCTATACTAGTAACACTATCCGGGATCATTAAATCTCCAATTAATCCACTACAATTATAAAAGGCAACAGGTCCAATACTTGTAACATTGTCTCCTATCTTTACATTACCATTTAACCCCCTACAATCCTGAAATGCACCATACCCAATATTTATTACACTGCTTGGGATTGCTAAATCCCCCGTGACACCACTACAATAAGCAAAAGCACTATCCCCTATACTTGTCACGCCATCCGGAATAATTAGGTTACCATTTAATCCACTGCACCCATAAAAAGCTGCTTTTCCTATCTGTGTTATTCCCTTTGGGATAATTAAATCCCCTATTAATTCACTATGCCCATCAAAGGCCCCATCCCCTATACTTGCTATGGTATATATTTCTTCAT
>JBOFEH010000103.1:0-3543 GCA_051647765.1 Cellulosilyticaceae bacterium
AATAACATATGCTCCTTTATGATTTAGGCATTAAAAAGTTGTTCGGCATAATCCCAATTGATGAGACTGAAGTAGGCATCAATATACTCTGGACGTCTGTTTTGGTATTTGAGGTAATACGCGTGTTCCCAAATATCAATAGTAGCTAGAGGTTTGTAGCCATAAGAGATCGGTGAATCTTGATTAGCGGTATTAAGAAGAACCAGATTGCCAGAGGGGTCTTTGGCTAGCCAAGTCCAGCCAGAGCCAAAGTTAGCAGTTGCAGCTGCCTTGAACTGTGTTTTGAAATCTTCATAGTTTCTAAAAGCCTTGTCTATAGCAGCACTAAGGTTGCCAATAGGTGCTTTGTTACTATTAGGAGAGAGATTGTTCCAATAGAAAGTATGGTTGTAGACCCCGCCACCTTGGTTAATCACCTCTTTTTTGATATCCTCAGGGATAGCCTCTAGGTTGGTCAGAAGTTCCTCTACACTTTTGCTAAAGAGTTCGGGGTGTTTGTTCACTGCAAGATTGAGCTTATCCACATAAGCTTGTTGGTGCTTATCGTGGTGGATCTCCACTGTACGTGCATCAATATAAGGCTCTAAAGCGTCATAGCTATAAGGGAGTGGTGTCAGTGTGTATTGATTGTTCATGTTATCATCCTTTCAAAAAATCTTGTATTCTTCTATAGTATGTACTTTGAAAGGGTGATTATGTAATAAAGTTGCTAATCACATAAAGTAGTCAAAATAAAAAAGACCCAAGCCGTATGAAATATACAACCTAGATCTTTCTCTAAATGAGCCGTCTGGGACTCGAACCCAGGACCCTCAGATTAAGAGTCTGATGCTCTACCAACTAAGCTAACGGCCCATGTCCTATAATTTATCATTATATCACTAATTTTTATAAATGCAACAATTATTTTGAATATTTAAACACAAATATCCTTTATGCAGTAGTGGAACGCTTGGAAGTCACGCTTTCCTGCAAAATAAAAAACTGCCCCGAGAGGCAGCTCTTCACTAACGATTAAGTCGTTTGTTAATGTCTGTTTGACGATCAGTTGAATCTTTTAAGAAACCTTTCATAAGAGATTCGAAATCTTCTACAGGTACTTGTTTTCTTTGAGGTTTTTGTGGAGCAGGTTTAGCATTTTTCATAGATAGAGAAATCTTGCCTGTCTCTGCATCAATTGATAACACCTTAACTTTAACAGTGTCTCCTACTTTAACTGCGTCCTCGATGTTTTCAAGGAAACCATGTGTAATGTGGGAAATGTGTACAAGCCCTTGTGTATTTGAGTCGATGGCTACAAATGCACCAAATGATTTTACCCCTGTAACTGTTCCTTCAATAATTTGACCTACTTGAAATTTTTCCGACATGATAACACTCCTAATGTATTAAATAACGTATAAATTATATCATATACCCTAAGTTATTGTATAGATATAAAAATAATTAAATAGCATATAAGATATGTGTTATAATCAATAGGAGCAAGCCTTTACATAGGTTTATTGACCTATAAATAAAGTAGTTAACCTAGGCGTATAGGTTCATAAAATAGAGCAAACTAAGAGCGATTGGAGGCGGTAAATGTGGAAAGATGGGTGTTAAAAAACACAAAGATAGATACTGATCAGATAGCCCATAAACACCATATGAGTAAATTGATTAGCCAAATACTTGTAAATAGAGATATTACTGCTGATGAGTTAATTGATAAATTTATTCATCCTACAATAGATAATTTGCGTGATGCAAAAGTGATGAAAGATGTTGTAAAGACAGTTGAACTTTTGAAACAAAAAATAAGTTTAGGTAAGAAAATACGTATTATAGGAGACTATGATGTAGATGGTATTATCAGTACGTATGTGCTGTATAGTGCCTTGAAATACTGCGGAGCAAAGGTTGACTATGAGATTCCAGACCGTATCAAAGATGGGTATGGGGTAAGTGAGCCTCTGATTGACAGGGCAGTGCAGGATGAGATAGATACGATTATGACCTGTGACAATGGGATTGCAGCAACTGTACCGTTAGGATATGCCAAGAGTATGGGGATGAGTGTCATTGTAACAGACCATCATAATATTCCCTTTACAGAAGATGAGGCGGGTAATCGTACACCACAGATTCCAGATGTAGATGCGGTGGTCAATCCTAAGCAAGAGGACTGTATGTATGCCTTTAAGGAATTGTGCGGAGCGGGAGTAGCCTTTAAACTAGTGCAAGTACTCTATGAGGAGATGGGAATAGAGCCTTCAAAAGCCATAGAGTTCATTGAATTTGTAGCTATTGCAGCTGTGTGTGACGTGGTGGATTTGGTGGATGAAAATCGTATTATTGTCAAACTCGGATTAGAGAAGATTAATCAAACCACTAATAAAGGATTACGGGCACTCATTGAGGCAGCAGAACTCACAGATACTACGATTACAGCGTATCATTTGGGATATGTCTTAGGACCTACACTTAATGCAACAGGGCGTCTTGATACAGCCAATGAAGCTATCGTACTCTTGACTACAGAGGATGATGATGTAGCCAAGGCTTATGCCAAGAAGTTTATAGATCTTAATAATGAACGTAAAGAAATGACGGTTCAAGGCACACAAGATGCCATAGAGATGATAGAAAAAACACGTACCCCAGAGGACAAAGTATTAGTCGTGTATATGCCACGTATTCATGAGAGTTTGGCAGGCATTATAGCAGGGCGTATCAAAGAAAAATATTATATGCCAACCATAGTCCTAACAGATGTTCATGATGGGGTCAAAGGTTCAGGCCGTTCTATCGAACAGTATGATATGTTTGAGGAACTCTCTAAGTGCAAAGATTTGCTGAATAAATTTGGGGGGCACCCTATGGCGGCTGGGCTGTCTCTAGACAAAGAAAATATAGAGAATTTGCGTGAAAGACTGAATGCGCAGACAACGCTCACATCCAAAGACTTGATTCCTAAGCTGACCTTAGATATGAGGCTAGACTTAGAACGTGTAGATTATCGCTTAATGGATGATTTATTACAGTTAGAACCGCATGGCAAGGGCAATCATAAGCCGATATTTGGTGAGAAGAACATTAAAGTCGTAACAGCCGCTATATTAGGGAAGAATAAAAACGTCTTACGTATCAAGCTTCTTTCACCAAAGGGCAAGTACTTTACAGGGGTTTACTTCGGAGAAGTCCAAAACTTCGAGAAGATTGTGACCGCGAGATATGGCAGTGAGGAACTCCAAAGACTTTATAAGGGAGACTACGTCAAAATACATTTAGATATTGCCTTTGAATTATCCCTCAATGAATATATGGGAAATACCAGTATTCAGCTTATCATCAAAGCATTTAGGTAGAAACATAAACGAGAGCCTTATAGGAATTTTGAGGATTGATTATACTAACTAGGATATGCTATAATGGAAGTCGCGTTTCAAAACAGAGAACACAAATAATATGAGAACTTTATGAAAATAAACATACGGATTCATAAAACCATAGGAGGTAAAAAATGAATTTATATTCACTTATTAGAGATGTAGCAGATTT
>JBOFEH010000104.1:0-8490 GCA_051647765.1 Cellulosilyticaceae bacterium
GCAAATGAGAATAGTGAGAGGATCGTATAGAACACACTAAGCCCTTTTTTGTTTTGTCTAAAGACATAACATCCAATTCCTAGAGCAATCCAAATAGGTCCCCCCTCAACAGTAAGTATTGTAGGAATAAATAACATAAATACGCGAAGAAGTGAAACAGATCCACTGTTAAGGGCGATAAAGGCAACACCTGTCAATATAATTGGTAAAAGCATAAGGGATAAACCTAAGAGGAACTTGCGCTCCTTAAGACATTCGATGGCAAAGAGATAAATCCCAATAACAACTAGTGTTGCAAAAATATTATTCATAATAATGGCGTTGTTAGGATGCGGGAAAAGTGAGCACATGAGTTGGTTACCAAGAGCCATACCCACTGACCAGAGATAGAGCCTACCAATATATTTTTTGCGATTACGTGTATGATAGAAACCCTGAGCCATCATAAAGATAAATAAAGGAGCAGACATTCTCCCAATCCAGTTAAACCAGATAGGGATATCTAAACCACCCCATAGAAATGATGAGATGTGGTCAAAAGTCATAAAGATTAAAGCTAATATTTTAAGGGTAAAGCCATCAAGGCCTTTCTTGAATAAGTCCATTGTTTGTTCCTCCATTTCGTTGATAGGCTTAGTATACCCTAGGGTGTCTAGGCTATGCCATAAGGTTGTCTTACATCTGTCTTACAGTTTTGTAAGCTTGTAGAAAAAGTGAAATATCTCTAAAACTATGTTAATATCTGAAAATACAGTATAATGGAATAAAATCAGGAGGTGATGTGATGAAGAAGATATCGCTCAAGTGGCAACGGGTTTTGGTGATACTAGGAATCGTGTTATTAATCGGTATGACAGGGAATACCAATCAGAATCCCAATATGTTTATTGAGTATGTCCTTAGACCACTACATATAGGAAATAGTGTGTGGAATTATGCAGGGATGATTATACTTATAGGCTTATATCTGCTATTAAAGCAATTTTATAAATTAACGGGGGAGCCTACACTAAATAGTGGTGGAAGAAGAGTGCTGATGGTGCTGGCGGTGTTTTTTGTAGCCATGCCAGTCAAGGACCAACTGGTCAAAAATTATAGGAGCATGCAGTCGGGGATAGAGGCGCTGTGGCTTGACCGTGAAGAGGTGTCCATAAAGATACAGACAAAAGAAGGTGAATCCACATATATAGAGGGAGGTATTCGCCTTGAAAACTGTTCTAATGAGGCAGTGGGACCGTTCAATATTGAGCTAATGGTGCCGAGAAATGTGGTAGATGATGTAGGCAAGGCGTCTATCGTGGTAGAAAAGGCCTATACATTAGAGCCAGGAGAAGTGAAGTGGATGAGTATTAATGAGGTCATTGAGGTAGAAGAGCAGAGTGGAAGAGCTGCCTTTAAGGCATACTCAAGCACGGCGAAGCTCAGTAGCTGTGAGATTGTACTGGCACAAGGTAGCCATAGGGTGGTGTTCCAAAGGACGTACACTGATGAATTGTTAGACAAGGCAATACCTCATGGGAATGCTATGGAAATCATGGAATGTACGGAGGAAAAGAACGGACTAGCTGCCATCATCCATAATCCTAGTGAGGCGCAAATGGATATGGCTAGGACTTATCTAGCGTTAGAGACGTTTAAGCCCAAAGTATTTGATGAGACATTACTGGTCATACCGTATCATGTAGGGAGTGAAATTGCAGTGTATGAGTTGGCGTATAAGGGAGATCAGTTGGTGACAGGGAAGCGGTTAGCCCAGTATCAAATCACAGATGATCAGCAGGCAGTTTACCTTGGACTACCGGTACCATGTGGTATTCCAGTCGTGAAAATTGTTGTAAGGGATGGAAATCAAGAGGCACAATACGTGGTGAGCTATGATGGCAAAGGTGATCGGCCGCAAGTAGAAACAATCTATGGGAAGTAGAGGATTAGTCCTAAAAATGTTATAATAAGTTGGAATCAAAAAGATGACAAGATGATAAGATATAAAGGAGCTAACATTGGTGAATACAACAATATATTTGACGAGACATGGACAGACAGAATGGAATATTGAAAAGAGGCTACAAGGTAGAGGTAATTCACCTTTGACAGCAGATGGAATCGCACGTGCCAAGGAGCTTGGTATGAGGATAGAGCGATTACCAATAGATGTGATTTATTCAAGTCCTATTGAGCGTGCACTGCATACTGCAAACATCCTAAAGGGGACAAAACAAGTGCCAATCCTCCTGCATGATGGGCTTATGGAAATGAGTTTTGGAGACTATGAGGGGCAGAGAACGGATGAGGTGACAGCGCAGAATCCTCAGTGGGATATTGAACGTATTATGCATGGGGATACCACCATGTGCGCACCAAATGGTGAAACACTTGCAGAGGTGAGAGCACGTGTCACGGCTGCAATGGATGAGGTGATTAAGAAGCATCAAGGGCAGACAATCCTTATAGTAGCCCATGGGATTACACTTAAGGCACTGATGTATTATTTTAAAGACCAGGATGTGAATACAGAGGTTATGGGACAGGCAACACTCACTCAAATTGATGTGACAGCACAAGGTGAGTTTGAGGTCGTATTCAAAAACGATGATACACATTTTACAGTGAAAAATCAAAAACTAGGGTGGTAGACTTAAGAGGTGAGAGTGTTTTGTAAGTAGTCATAAAGGGGGAGCACGTCATGAATGTTAAGTTATTAGGCAATTGCACAGTGTTAGTAGAAACGGCAAAAGAACAACTTTTGTTAGATCCCTATTTTTCAAAATATGGGAATCCCTTGTTTCGTAGGTGTAGGGAGCCAAAATCCTATATACCAAATGTCCAAAAGAAGTTAGAGGCGATACTTGTAAGTCATGGGCACTGGGATCATGCAGAACGATCATTTTTGTGGAGGTGGCGTAAGAAGGCGCCGATTTATATGCCACAATGTTCTTTGAAACGTCTTATGTACGGAGGGCGCGGCGTACGCGTTGGGAGAAGTTTTGAAGTAGGGAGTTTTAAAGTGACACCAGTGAAAGCAAGACATTTATGCAGTGCAGTGGGCTATGTGATAGAAGTAGAAGGCAAGACCATTTACTTTACAGGGGATACATATTATGGCAAGTTTATTGAAGAGATAGGACGTAAGTGGCAAGTGGATGTGCTTTTATTAGCGATGACAGGCTATGCTATACCGATGACTATGGGAAGTAATGGTGCCTATAAGGCTATTAAGGCTATTGGGCCAAAGATTATGATTCCGATGCATCAGGATATCATGCCAAGACTTCAGCCTAATAATTTTGAGCGCATGACAGAGGAACTTCAAAAAAGGGTGGAGAAAGCGTGTCGGGGAACCATGGTAGTACCTATGAAAAATGGTCATAGCTGTGTCCTCTAAGCCATCAAGTAAATCGTTTTAGTTAAAAAACAGGTAGTGAGTAATAAGCTCACTGCCTGTTTTTTAATTAAAAATTGAGGATTGATTATTTAATTAAATTTTGTTAATATATTAAAATTAACTAAATTTAAATTTTATTTAGTTTTGTTAAATAAGAATGGGGGGATCGTATGAAACAAGCACGAGAAGAAAAGAAGAAGCCTGCATACAATGTTGTGCAAAATACGCTTTTTACAATTAAAAAACTGTGGGTATGGGACCACAGGATTTTGTTGTATCTGCTGGGAAAAATACCGGTTATTGTTTTATTACCATTATGCACTGTTTATTTGCCAAAAGTGATTGTTGGCGCAATCGAAGATGGGGTATCACCTGTAAATATGGTGTATTCAGTAGGGGGTATCGCACTAATCATGTTGGTGCTGGGGATGCTCAAGCAGTTTATTGAGGCCAGGATGATCAGCCACACCATGAAAGTAAACCAAAAGCTGAGTGAGGAGAGTTCCAGTAAGGCCATGTCTGTAGCCTATGAGGTGATTGACAGACCAAAGACTCAGGTAATGCTTAGGAAGGCCTATGATATGGTTTATCATAGTGATATGGAAGGGATTCAGTTGTTGCCTGTGCTTATTGGGACAATTATTGCCAATGCACTGGGGTTTGGTGTTTATACAGGGATTTTGGGGACACTTAATCCTTGGATTATAGTGTTCATCATTGGAACAACACTGATCAGTTATTTTGTTAGTACAGCTGTTAATAAATGGGTATTTCATAATAGAGATAAGTGGCTCAAACTGGATTTGAAGCTGGCTTATCTGACTTACAAATCGGGGTCTTTTGAGACTGCAAAAGATATTAGGCTTTATCATATGAAACAGTGGTTTTATGATGCATTCCATAAGTTTATGAATCGTAGAATCAAGTGGACTGTGAAGATGCAGGGGTTTTATTTTGTAGGCAATGTTGTTGAAGCCACCTTGATGGTGATGAGAGATGGTCTTGCGTATGGCTATTTGATTTACCTCGTATGGAAGGGGAGCCTATCTGTAGCAGATTTTGTACTCTATTTTGGGATTATTGGCGGATTTGCTAATTGGTGTATGGAGATTATCCAGAGTATGGTTAAGGTTAACCAAATCAATTTCAGCATTTGCGATTTGAGAGAATACTTCGAGTTACCTGATTATACAACCAGTAAGCAAGAGGCTAAGCAAAAGCGTGAGGAAGAAGAGCCTTATGAAATTGCGTTTTGTAATGTGAGTTACTGTTATGAAGGAGAAGCTCACAGTACACTCAAAAACTTAAATCTTGTGATTAAGCCAGGTGAGAAAATTGCAGTTGTAGGGGCCAATGGTGCAGGTAAAACCACTTTTGTTAAATTGCTTTGTGGGTTATACACCCCAAGTGAAGGGTGTATTAAGGTCAATGGCCAAGATATTGCTACCTATAATCAAGAGGACTATTACGGATTACTAGGTCCAGTTTTTCAGGATATACGTTTATTGCCGATTTCTATTGGTGAGAATATCACACTCTGTGACAAGGCGGAAGTTGATCAGGCAAGACTGGCATCGTGTTTGGCCTTATCGGGGATGGATGAGGTCATTAAGAAATTTGATGAGGGCTTAGAGACGTTGCTCATAAGAGATATGTCACCACGTGCCGTACAGTTATCGGGGGGAGAAGAACAGAAGCTTATGCTAGCGAGAGCACTTTATAAAAATGCGCCAATCATGATTTTGGACGAGCCGACAGCAGCCTTAGACCCTATCGCAGAAAATGCCATGTACTTAAAGTATAATGAGCTGACAGCCCATAAGACATCTGTGTTTATATCACACCGATTAGCCAGTACAAGATTTTGTGACCGTATTATTTTGATGGCAGATGGCCGTATTGTGGAGGTTGGAACCCATGAGGAGCTCCTAGAGCTTGGGGAGCAATATGCCCAAATGTTTGAGATTCAAGCCAAATACTACAGGGAACAAGAAGAGGGAGGGAAGCATTGTGAAAACATTTCTTTCTAATACAAAGCAGCAAGTGTGTTTGATTGCCAAAGGCGTGAAGGCTATTCATAAACTGCTTCCAGGGATGCTCATCGTATCGGTAGGCGCAGGTTTGTTAGCTTCTATTTTACCGTTTATACCTATTTATTTTTCATCTCTTATTATCACAGAGCTAAGTCTTGAGACCAGAAGTCTAGAGCGTATCATACAACTTGTTAGTTTGACTTTGGTACTTAGTTTTGGCTGCCGCTTGTTAGCCAATTTCTTTAATCAGATGTTTGATACCATGCAGTATGTCCTAGGTCACAAAAATCAGCTTTACATCGCTAGCAAAGGTTATGGATTAGACTATGCAGATATGGATGATGTGAAGGTTAGGGAGATGCGAGAAAAAGTGAATAGAGGGCGCTATAGCAAAGGCATTATGGGAATTGTTTTTCAGCTCAATACCCTAACAAAACATGTGTGTTCAGTAGTGATTTCAGTAGCCTTATTGGTTCAGATGTTTGGCGCAAAAAGCATGGGAACAGGAGCCTTTGAACAACTCATGAATTCTCCTTTAACAGCTATAGGTATTATGCTATTACTGACAGGGTCTGTAGTTTATGCCGTCAAGACTAATGCAATTACCCAAAAAAAGCAGTTTGAAATGATGAACGAAGCAGCACCTCACTATAACTATGACAGATTTTATGCCTATCAATTAGGTGCAGAGTACAACTGGGGAAAAGATATCAGAATTTATAACCAAAAGAAACTTGTGGAAAAAAGGATAAACTTCCACTTGGGACAGATTGTTAATCTAGAATCAGTAGTGCCGAAGATGAATGCAAAATACTGGACGATAGGTAGTGGTATTCAGGTAATCGTGAATATCATGACATACTTATTTGTAGGGCTCAAGGCACTAGCAGGTGCTTTTGGTGTAGGAAATATTGTGCTCTATACAGGTGGTGTCACTCAGTTTGGTGAAGGTGTTACAGGGACGATGCAGACGCTTTCTAATATCAAGCAAAACAATGACTACTTAAGATGGTATTTTGATTTCATAGAATTGCCTAATCGTAAAGAAAGTGGTGATTTGCCAATTGACTTAGAAGTCATTAAAAGTGCGACCATATCTTTTAGGAACGTAAGTTTCAAATATCCAGGGAATGAGAAAGAGAGCCTTAAAAATATTTCTATAGATTTTAATGTAGGAGAGCGTGTGGCTGTAGTTGGTAAAAATGGTTCAGGGAAGACAACCTTTATCAAATTACTGTGTAGGCTGTACGACCCAACAGAAGGAGAAATCTTGCTCAATGGCATTAATATCAAGCATTATAAGTATGAAGACTATCTAGCAGCGTTCTCAGTTGTATTCCAGGATTTCAATTTATTCTCTTTCACATTGGGGGAAAATATTGCAGTATCCTCAGAGTATGATGAGGATAGGGTATTAGATTGTACATACAAGGCTGGGCTAGAAAAGCGTATGGCTCAGTTCCCAGATGGACTGAGTACCCAGCTTTATAATGAGTTCTCAGAAGAAGGGGTTGAGATTTCTGGAGGAGAGGCCCAGAGGGTGGCTATAGCACGTGCACTCTACAAGGATGCACCGTTTATTGTACTTGATGAGCCGACGGCAGCCCTGGACCCTATTGCAGAGGCTGATATTTATGGAAGACTCAATGATTTGATACAGGACAAGACAGCGATTTATATTTCACATCGTTTATCAAGTTGTTGCTTCTGTAGCCACATTGCCGTATTTGATCAAGGTGAATTGATTCAACACGACACGCACAAAGCCTTATTAGAAGTAGAAGATGGGCTTTATCATGAATTGTGGAATGCACAGGCGCAGTATTATGCCTAAACACTAAAAGATGGTTCTCTTAAGAGGACCATTTTTTAGTGCGTACTTTTGTCCTCTTGTAGGAAGGTGGCAGAATAATTCAATAAAAAATGATACAATAAGGAAAATCAGAGTGATAGTGGAGGTCAACACATGACATATACAATAGGAAAGGTAGCTGGGCGTGTAGGGCTCAGCACCTATACGTTAAGATATTATGAAAAAGAGGGATTGCTCCCAGAGGTGAAAAAGAATGACAAGGGCATTCGTCTGTATCAGGAGTCAGATATTGTTTGGATAGAGCTGATTAAGTGTCTCAAAGAAACGGGGATGTCTATTGCAGAAATCCAAAATATTGTGAGTTTAAGTATAGAGGGAAATCATACCATACCTGATCGCAAAGAGATTCTAAAAGCACACCAAGAGAAGATTCACCAGCAAATCGCGGTACTCCAAACAAGTCTCCTCAAAATTGATAAAAAGCTAGACTGGTATGATGGCAAGCATATAGATTGTTAAAGGCATACAAAAGGGGTTGACTTAGAGTGAACTTTAAGGTGTAAACTTAGGAGTATAACTAAAAGGAGGCGCGTAATATGTTAAATTTTACTTTTTATAATCCAACCAAGATTGTTTTTGGAAAAGATACTTTAGGAGAGCTTGCAAATTTGGTGCCACAAAATGCCAAGGTACTTGTACTGTATGGTGGTGGTAGTGTGAAGAAATTCGGAACACTAGATAAGGTAAGAGAGATGTTAGGTGAGCGTCAGGTTGTTGAGTTTGGCGGGATAGAGCCTAATCCTCAGTATGATACATTGATGAAAGCAGTAGAGATTGTTAAAGCAGAAAAAATAGATTTCCTGTTGGCTGTAGGTGGTGGGTCTGTTATGGATGGCACCAAATTTGTATCTTTGGCAGCAACCTATGACGGGGACAATGCAGAAGATTTATTTGGATATGGAACAGTACCAGTAGAAGTGGCAAAAGGGCTTCCTATTGGGACAGTGGTGACATTACCAGCTACAGGTTCAGAGATGAATAATGGTGGGGTCATTACCTCTAGGCTTGGTAAACTAGGAATTTTTAGTCCAAATACATTCCCTGTATTTTCAATCTTAGATCCACAACTTACTTATACATTACCAGAGACACAAGTTGCCAATGGTATTATTGATACATTTATTCATACAGTAGAACAATATGTAACCCTTCCAGCAGAAGGGAGATTCCAAGACCGCACAGCAGAGGGAATCTTACAAACA
>JBOFEH010000105.1:0-10473 GCA_051647765.1 Cellulosilyticaceae bacterium
GCGTTAAGCCCTAGTCTCTCGTGCATAGCTGCTATTTGCAAGGGGTCTGCTTCTGGCCCTAAAATAATAGTAGCAGGGTCACCAGGCAAGATTTCGAAAACCAAAAAAGTAATTACGGATACAATGAAAAGTGTGGTTAGTAAGGAGCCCACCTTTCGTATATAAAAATTCATCATCAGACCTCATTTATTATTTACCGACGTAATAAAGCTTGGATGCATCAAAGAATGGTACAGGGTAGGCTGTATAGCCTTGTAGCTCAGGCTTAGCTGCGTAGAGGATATGGGGGTCCATAACAAATACAGCAGCAGCATCATCTGTCAACATTTTTTGAGCCTCATGATAGCGTGTGATACGCTCCTTTTCATCTATAGTTGTATTGGCTTCTTCAAGCAAAGAATCGTAGGCTGGATTATTGTAATGATAGAAGTTCTTTGCATAAGTGCTTGTGAAACGTACAAATAGATCAAAGGGTTCTAATTTGCCAGATAGGCCAACCAGTGTGGCTTCGTACTGCCCACCACTGTAGACGGAGTCTAACCATTGTCCCCATTCAATCAGTTCAATAGAAGCATTAATGCCAACAGCTTTGAGTTGTTCTAGCATCACCTGAGCTGTATTGATGTGATGTGGATAATTAGAAGGGACTTTGATTGTCATATCAAAACCATTAGGGTATCCAGCATCAGCGAGGAGTGTTTTTGCGGCTTCAGGGTTGTATGGGTAAGGGTCCTGGCTAGATAAGTCTAGTGTCCAGACACCTGATGCAGGGCTCATATTGGTATAAAGTTTGGTGCCATAGCCACTAGCAACACCATTTACCAGAAGGTCTTTGTCGATAGCATGATTAATGGCTTGGCGTACACGCACATCATCATAAGGCTTCACAGTATGGTTAAGTGCCAAGAGTTGTACCATATTTTGAGGGTTAGAGAGAATTTGCATCTTACCTTCAAAAGTAGGGGCATTGAGATAGTCGATTTGGCCCATATCTAACTCACCAGAAGAGAGTGCCATGAGGATGCTGCTAGGGTCAGTCATAATGCGAAACTCTATAGTATCAATAAAAGGCTTGTGGGCCGTATCATAGTAGTTTGGATTTGCCTGAAGCACGATTTTTTGACCAGGAACATATTGGTCAAAGACAAAAGGGCCTGTGCCAATAGGCTTTGTGGCATGCTCCGTATAGTCATTAGGAACAACAACCTCTGTGCAAGCTGACAAGAAGGATGCTTGTGGCTCAGAGAGTGTAAAGGTAATCGTATGGTCATCTGGCTGAGTGATTGCAGTAACTGCCTTGAATTTGGATGAAAGGGGAGCATTGCCACCTAAGCCAGAGAGTGTTTTATAAGAATAGATGACATCATCCATAGTCATCGGTTTGCCATTATGGAAAGTAACATCTGTTCTAAGTACAAAACTATAGTTTAGCCCATCATCTGAGATGCTATAACTTTGGGCAAGTCTAGGAATAAGTTCACCTTTTTCGTTAAAACCCATGAGTCCTTCAAATACATTGAGCATGATCGCTTCTGTATCTGATGCAGCAGAGAGATAAGGGTCTAAGTGATCAGGTTCAGAGCTGATTGTGGTACGAACAAGACCACCCTTGATAGGCTCACCTTGAACAGTAGTACTTGGGTCCATAGATGGCGGTGTTGTAGATTGTGCAGTAGAGTTACTAGAGCACCCTACGAGTGTAGAGACACTAGCAATCATAGCTAGTAGCGCTACTTTGAGAAATTGAGATTTTTTCATAATGATAGCCTCCTCGACAATACACACTGCCATTAGCAGTTGCGTTTGTCCTTGTTTAATAATTTTACAAGTATTATTATATTAAAAGTATTTAAGCTATACAACTAAGTTTTCGCAGAATAAATGATAATATAGTTTTTTAGAAGACAAAAAATGTGGTAATATAGAAACAAAGGTATGGATTAAGTGAGAAATAAGGAGCTTTTAAGATGATTCAGATTTTAATATGCGAAGACGATGCGCTATTATTAGAGTATACTAGAGGGAAAATGATAGAGGCACTCAGTAAGAGTGGCATAGAGTATAGTATGGGTTGTTATCAAAGTTCAAAAGTAGTCATGGAAGATATCAGTAGCTTTGAAAAGCATAAAATAATTGCGTTACTAGATATTGATTTAGATAGGGAAGAAGATGGTTTTCGTGTGGCCAAGCGTCTAAGAGGACATTATGGAGAAGATGTTACGATTATTTTTATGACATCTTATAGTGAATATGTTTTCAAGTGTTTTGATTATGAGCCTTTAGGCTTTATTCGTAAGAAGCATATGGAGGAAGAACTACCTATTCTCCTAAAAAAAGCAATTTATAAAACCATGAAACAAAGTCAAGTTGTCACTGTACTTAAGACGGTACAAGGGGAAGTTAAACTGAGAGAGAATGACATTATGTATTTTGAGAAGGTAGGTAGATGCGTACGTGTAAAGACGACACAAGGGACTTATGATATTACCTATCAACTCAGTGATATTCAGGATAATTTAGATACACATAAGTTTATCATGATTTATAGATCGGTGATTGTTAATATGGAATATGTCCTAAGGGTAGAGAAAGACCAGGTTATTTTAGAAGATGGTGAGGCACTACCCATGAGTCGCTATAGAGCGAAGCAGGTCAAAGAGGCATTTCAACTGTATTTATAGGATAATCTAAAAATAAATGAGGTTATAAGATGAATGTTATTTTACGGATATTACTGTCGATATTTGAAGGCATCGTATTAGGTAGTTATATCGATATGAGTTTTGAAATTAAAGACGAAAAACATAGAAAAAAATTTTTGACTATCACGATCACTTCTCTTGCAATAGGAGCATATTTGATTGGTTTTATACCCTATAAAGCTATTATTCTTAATATAGGTATTGTTTTGTTGACTAAGAAGTTTTATGACACAGAGTGGATTAAGCTTATTGTGAGGGTAATACTTTATTATATGCTTGTCCTGATGGTAGAGTTATTAACACTGATAGTAATAGGTCAACTTGCTGGGCTAAGGATTGAAGATTTTCAAACATTAAGGCCTGTTGATCAGACCCTTCTGGGGTATATTTGTACGAGTATTGTATTGGTAGTTACCAAAACAATAGGGAGAGATAATCCTGAGAAGAAAAAAGTTTCTTGGGGCTATTGGGTCATTATTTTGCTAAGTAATATCTCGGTTATGATTATTGTTTTTGGGATTATGAGCTTTGAAGGGGAGGAGCTTATTGGGAATAATATTCATAGCGTAACAATGACAGCCATAGTAGGATTTATTATACTTAATTTATTTCATTTTTTCATATATAAGGGATTGGAAAAGGAGTGCCAAAAAGATAATGAGTACTCTTTAATCAAACATGTTAATGAAGGACAATTTAAATATATGATGCAAAATGAAAAGTCCTTTGGTATCGTAAGAAAAGTAAGGCACGATCTTAATAATCAAATGATTGGGCTAGACTATTTGTTAGAAACCCAAAAGATAGAAGAAGCAAGAAACTATATACAGCGTATTAGTCAAACATTAGATCAGGTAGAAGTGAAATACATAACAGGCTATCCAGTAGTAGATACTATTATTAATCAAAAAGAGGCACTCTGTAAACTCTATGGGATTAACCTTAAGTGCAAAATAGGTAAAATAGCTCCTATGCCAGGGATATGGTCTACCCAAGATATTTGTGTCGTGTTGGGCAATGCACTAGACAATGCCATTGAAGCAGCTAGAGAAGTTGCGGAGGGGAGTCGCCAAATTAGGCTTGAAATGTATACTAAAAAATCTTATCTGGTATGTAAGATTACAAATACCTGTTTGATGAATGAAAAGCAAAAAAAATTGAGAACGTCAAAAGACAAGAGATGGCATGGAATTGGCCTTAGGAGTATTCGGGAGACTGTTGCAAATTATGAGGGCGATGTCTATATAGAAACAGTGGATGGGCAATTTGAGCTGAAAATCATTGTTCCTATTAACTTAAGTGAATAAGAGACAAAGAGCATGACAATATCAGATGTCATGCTCTTTGTTTTGTTATTGGATAGTGGCAATAATGGTGTCAGGGGGCAATAGAAGTTCAGCTCCTTGAGGCAGTTCTAAGTCTTTTGCGAAGATTTTGTAACCTTTGCCTTTGCCACTAAGATTCATAGTGAAAAATTGAGGAAGTACATCAATAGCACCTACAATTGGTAGTTTATCAATGGCTTTTTCTAAGAGGAGTTTTTGTCCTCTAAGATGCTCAGTGCCATCATAAATAACAGGAATTTGCATCTTGATGACTTCTCCAGGTTTGACATATTGGAAATCCACATGAAGAATCTGGCTATGTAGGGCATCAGGTTGATAAGTCCTTAAAATACATTCGTAGGGCGTATCATCAAGTGTGAGGGTAAACAAAGTACTGAGAGCGGTACTTGAGATAATAGATTGTAAGTCTTTGAGCTGAATTTGTATAGGTAAAGACTGTTTTAAAGATTGGCCATACATAATACCAGGGATACGCTCTTGAAGGCGTAATTGGTTAAGACTACTACTAGGAGAGCGATGTGAAATTGAAAAAGTTGTTTGTGGCATGAAAATCCCCCTTTTTATTTGAACCTATACTTATAAGTACGAACTACAGGGTGATTTTATGCTAGAAAAAAGTCTCGTATGACACTCAAAATAAACATGTGTAGGGGATAGAATACGTAGAAGAACCATGAGGGTAACCAGGATAAACGTTGGTTTTTGAGCAAATGTATAAACACTAAACTCCCCAGGCAACACAGCTGTAAGAGACAGAGGGAGGCAGAGGTGCCGAATAGGCCATAAACAATAAGTGTGAGTGCTGCTAATAGTACGCAGGTGTAGGTCAGTGGTAACTTATAGGTTAGGGTGAAGTAGAAAATAACAGTCATCAGCACACCATATATGCCATAATCTCCAAAAGTAGAGAGCATCAGTAGTAAGACAAGGCATGTTAAGCTTAAAAAAGCATGGGTAGGATGTGTCTTAACACATTTTAGACACCATAGTACGCCAAGTGAACACATAAAAGTGAGGCCTACATTCCAGTAAGAGAGCCAGAGTGAGGGAAAACTTAGTCCAATGCACATGAGGGCAAAGGGGATTTGGGAAGTGAGTGTCATTAAGGAGACGCGACCGAGATACTTAGAGAGGCTTCTGGTATGGATAAATCCAAGAGCCAGTTGATAGCAAAAAATAGGCATAGCAAATCGCCCGATAATACGACAAGCCCAATAGAGAACAGTAGTATCAGGGATCAGTGTAATAGCTAGGTGGTCAATTAACATTAATAAAATAGCGACGAGTTTTAACATAGCATACCTTCTTTGCAAAATAAGATTTAAGATGATTATAAAAACATTCCAAACAGAAGGCAATAGACAAAACGACAAGGTATTAAAAAATGCTTAAAAAATAATTTAATAATGCACTAAAAAATTAAGAAAAGTTTGTAAATTTAGTGCATTTCAACAAATACAAGACAGGGTTATACTGAGATTAGTAATAAATTTTAAGGGGAGGTCAAAATATGAGGAAAATGAAAAAGATTATTTCACTTGTACTAACACTTGCTATGGTACTGACGATGGGAAGTATGAGTCTCTTTGCAAAAGAAGCAGAGAAGACTGATGCAGGCAAAAAAGTTATGACTTATTTACCTTGTTGGGGGAGTAGACCATGGGAAGTAAGTGATATACAAGGGGACAAATTAACACATGTGTTACTTTCTTTTGCACGTATTGATAATAACTTTGAAATCAGTGACCAAGAAATGCGTATTCAGATTAATCCAGGAGAAGGATTAGTACCGTTACCTGATATCGTATCAGCAGATATGATCATCCCAGAGACATGGGACAAAGTGGCAGCGCTCCAGAATAAATACCCAGACCTTAAATTTATTGTTGCAGTAGGAGGCTGGGAAGCGGAAGGCTTCTCAGATATGGCAGCTTCAGCGGCTACAAGAGAAATTTTTGTAGATAGTGTAGTAAAGTATGTGAACAAGCATAACTTAGATGGAATCGACCTTGACTGGGAGTATCCTGTCAATGGTGCTTGGGGTGTTATTAAGGCGAGAGAAGAAGATAAAGCAAACTTTACAGAGCTTATCAAACTCCTTCGTGAAAAATTAGGCCCAGATAAAGAAATTAGCTTTTGTGCTAATGTAAGTGGATGGTTTATGGATGTAATTGATTGGGAAGTGGTTATGCCATTAGTGGATAGTGTGAATATTATGAGCTATGATATGCACGGTGTTTGGGATGGTATGTCAGGACATAATTCAGCCCTTTATCCAAATCCAAAAGATCCAGTAGTAACTTATGGACTGACATGTTCAGAAACAGTAGACCGTTTTATTGCCAAAGGCATACCGGCAGACAAAATTATTATGGGCGCACCAACTTGTGGTAAAGAGTTCCGTAATGTTGCACCAGGTCCAGATAAGGATGGTTTGTTCCAAGCGTTTACATCAGAAGATACTACCACTTGGAGAAGTAGTATCCCATATAACTATATGAGAGATTACTATGTTAACAAAAATGGTTTCTCACGTTACTGGGATAATGCAGCCAAAGTACCATACCTTTATGATGGCAAGACATTTATTAGTTATGAAGATGCCCAATCTATGAGATTTAAAGCAGAATACATAAGAGATAAAGGGATTGCAGGTATTATGTACTGGGAGTATGTCAATGACCTTGAAGGTGATTTATTAACTGTTATGGATGAAGTACTTAATCCATAATCATAAAAAAATACCAAAAGCCACATGTGAGGCTTTTGGTATTTTTTTATGAGTTTTGGGGAGGTGACATTTGGGTGATTTTGTTCTATGATAAAGGGAGATATTGTATAAACATCAAGAAGCGTAAAATCGTGGGCAATAATAGGAGTTTACATGAGAAGATTAAAAATAAATATGATTACAAAGATTGTCATGCCATTACTTAGTGGTCTTATGATTTGTATAGCAGTTGGTGTGACAATGACATATAGAGATACAAGTATGCATGTGAATAGGGTAGCTATTAATCAGCTCTATGATACGACAAAGACCATTAAACTTACTGTGGAAAAGGAGTTGCAGGCGTATATACACGCACTCAATACCCTCAAGAATTTGTCAGAGGGCAAAGAAATGATTACAGATGTAGAAAAGATAGCGATGGCAGATGGACTCAAAATGCTCCTTAATGAATATCCGGGGCTATTTGGGGCATGGGTAATTATTGAACCTGAGGCTATGAGAGAGCCTGAGACATATATCAATCAGCCGCTACATGATGATGAGGGACGTTTTGCGCCATACTTTGATAAAGTAGATGGCAAAATCATAGGACAGACTCTTAAGTATCATAAAAAAGAGGGGGAGAGAGCTTATTTTCATAGGAAGCCACTAGATACAGGGAAAATCTATGTGACCAAAGCAATTACCTATCAATACAAAGGGGAGCCTGTGACGGTTATTTCTATTTGTTTACCTTTTGAAATTGGTGGACAAACATTAGGGGTTATGGGAATAGATATTGAGATAGGTGATTTAGCAGCGTATGTAGCCAGTTATGAAGTGTATGAGGATGGATATGCTGTTTTGTTTGATAGAGACTATAGTATTATTGCCCATCCTAGAGATGAGTTTATTGGAAGCAATCCCTATAGTGATGGGAGGATGACTAGTGATGAGAAATCTGCAATGGACCATACTAGGGCAACTTTAGAGTTTAATATTGTAGAGGCCCAAGCTGGTGGGGATGGCGAGTTGGCTTATAAGACCTTTGTTCCAGTAGTTTTGCATGAGGATCTTAAGCCTTATATTGCACAAATTGTGGTGCCAATGATAGAGGTATATGCTGAGTCCTATAGACTTAGGACAAGTTTGATTATCGTTGGGATTGGTATGGTAGCTATTATTAGTGTCATGATGCAACGCCTTATTATTGGCTATATTAAGAAAGAATACCATGATTTAGAGTGGCTCTATTATTTAAGAAAATAGTATATATGTAAAAATAAACCTAATTTTAGTTTAACTGGGTTTATTTTTTTGTTTAAAAATGGCATTGAGGTGGGAGTAACACCCACCTATATACTAGAGTGTGGTAAAAGTTAGCAATTATTCCAATTAGGAGGTGACCTTTGGCTGTATATAAAGAATATGAACAGTTATATCAAGAGTTTAAACAGCATTATCAGGTGCAAGAAGAGATGATTGACCGGAAGGTATTAGGTTATCAAGCGTTAATAATCACAATAGAAGAGTATAAGCCCATTATGATAGAAGTGGAATGTAATAATAATCAATATTTTACTATAGGAAAAGATAGAGGTGGGAAACTTCATATTAGACAAGGTAAATTGCCTGTTTATTACAAAAGAGGTTATATATAATATAAAAATGAAAGGCGATAGAAAATGAAAAAACGTCAAATGAATGTTTTGCAAAAGGTATTATCAAACTTAAGGGGCATAAAGGGCAAGATCGTGATGAGTGCAGTTGTACTATTTGTGGCTGTTATGCTGGTGATGAATGTCATATCTACTAAAGCAGCCCAGAAGGCACTGGTAAGTTTAACCGATAGTGCTATCTCAGACAATGTATTGCTTTATACAGAGTCAGTTCAAAAACTCTTAAAACAAGAAGAAGATAAGCTCATTGTATTAAGTCAAAGGGAGCGTGTCAAAGATATTTTAGCATTATATCATAAGTCTCAGAGGACAGAGGAGGAGGACTCGGAGTATAGAGAATTAATAGCAGCTTTAGATGCAGAATTAATAGTGGTAGCTGATACTTATACAGGAATAGAAGAGTATATGTTGCTAGATGAAAAGGGAAATGTAGTAGTGTCTCAATACCCAGAAACTATAGGGACGAGTCGGTTACATAGAGAATACGTGACGGAGACAATTCGTACAAAACAACCTTATTACAGTGAGGTTATTATTTCAGGAGATACTAATCGTGCTATTATTGCAGTAACAGCACCAGTGATAGGGGCAAGCGGTGAGGTGCAAGGGTTAATTGTATCTATTATTGATATTATGGATTATTTTGAGGAATATCAAGGAAAGTATGTACTAGGACTTGAGAAGGCCTACCCAATTATGTTAGATCAAAATGGTGTGATGATGCTCCACCCAGAAAGTGCAATGATTGGGCAAGTACATGGCTCCAAAGAGGTTCAAGAATTTATCACACAGTTTAGTCAAGGAAGCTTACCAACTGATCAGGGACGCATTCAGTATTCTTCCCAACGTGATGCCTCAGTCTTGCAACAGGGTGAGTATCAAGTACTTGAGGGATCATCATATGTGATGTTGGTTGTGACAAATTTAAAAGAAATTATGATTCCAGTAGACAATATCAAGAGCCTATTGTTGGTGCTTACATTAGTATCAATTATCTTATTCACTATTATTTTTGCGTTTATTGGGAATAACATTACAAAACCTATTATTAAAGTGGCGGATTCTATTGATGAAGTTGGTAAGCTGAACTTCTCGGAAAATCAGGATATAGCAGTGCTTAGTGGACGTCAGGATGAAATAGGTGTTATGGCTAAAGGACTTCAGAAAATGCGTGTGGCATTAGTAAAGATGGTTGGACTTGTGACTAATATTGCTAAGAAGTTAGAGACAGGGGCCAAGGAGATGACTGGCTTTACCAATGTGGTTGTAGATGAGGCGATGAATACATCGGCTATTACAGAGGAGCTAGCAGCTAGTATGGAAGAGATGTTAGCCACAACAGAGGATATTTCTCAAACAACCGTTGATGTGTATGAGAATCTATCTAGTATTTCAAATAGTATTTCAAGTGGTAATAAGCTTTGTCAAGAAATCGTAAAGAAGGTTAATACAGTAGAGCTAGATATCAAAGATAATTTAGAGAAGCAAGAATACCTCTACCAAGAAATTAAAACAAAGAGTGAAGCAGCTATTGAGCGATCAAAAGTCATTAATCAAGTGACTATTTTTGCAGAGAGTATTAGAGGGATTACAGAGCAGACTAACTTGTTAGCACTAAATGCGGCAATTGAAGCGGCAAGAGCAGGAGAGCAAGGAAAAGGATTTGCTGTTGTAGCAGAAGAGATTAGAAAGCTTGCCAATCAGTCACAAGAAGCGGTAGTGAGTATTCAGGAACTTGTAACACAGGTCATTGATAGTAATATGAATATCCAAGATAATACTGAAAATATGCTAGGCTTTATTAATACTCAAATGAGTCAAATAACAGGTGCATTTAACCAAGTAATAGAAGGATATTTAACAGATGCCAAGCAGATAGCAGGATTACTAGGCAACTTGGATCATGAAAGTAGTAGCTTAGATCAACACATGTCATCTATTAAGCAAGCGATTATTGATGTGAACCAAGTGTGTAATGAAAATGCACAGGGCGTAACAGATATTGCAGATCGTACCACCAATATTGTCAACAA
>JBOFEH010000106.1:0-10245 GCA_051647765.1 Cellulosilyticaceae bacterium
TATTTTTCTTTTGCATCTCCTTATCCAAGTACCCCACAGCTGTGCCAAACTGCTTTAGAACCTCAACACTTTCATCTTGCAAATGTAATCTTTCTTTATGCTCTCGTATACTTTGTCGCCATATTTGATCAAGATCTTCTGTGATTCGCTCATTCATCCGCTCTTCAAAATCCTCAAAAATTCCTCTTATCTCGGGCAAAGCACTGGCTGCAACAATATGACAAGCCTCTCCAAGTGGTGTCAAACCATAATCAATCTCGCCTCTTAGAAGTTCAAACACAAAAATCAAATTTTCAAGTTCCTGTAATCCTAGTTTCTTCTTTGCATCCATTAACATCCCCACACCAGTGCAACCTATAACAACACATAATAATCCTATCCATTTCATAGACTTGTCACCTTCTCTATCATTTTGGAAGTATCAATGATTTCTTCAATAGTACATGGTCCCCTACGTTGAGATAACACAATAATACGTTCAATCATCTTATTTTGAATCATCCTCCGAATGCCTGGTTTTTTGTAACAATCAGTCACATCATTTCCGTGGGTTGTACACAAAATAGATACCCCTGCGCCTAGCACATCCTCTATTGCCACGGCATCTTCTTGACTTCCTATCTCATCTACCGCAATCACATCTGGTGCCATAGCCCTTAGCAGCATACGCATCCCCTCTACTTTTGGACAGCCATCAAGTACATCCGTTCTCGGTCCCACATCATTTTGGGGAATACCCATATAACACCCTGCAATCTCTGAGCGCTCGTCCACAACACCTACAGTGTACGGCCCATAGCCGCTATAACCGCAGCTTAGACTTCTCACAACATCCCTTAAAAGGGTTGTCTTTCCACATTTAGGTGGAGACACAATTAATGTATGGTACACTCGGCCCCTTCCTAAAATATAAGGAAGAACCTTTTGACTACACCCCATAACCTCATGCGATATACGAATATTCATAGCCCCTATATTTTTGAGTGTCTTAATCTCTTTATTTTCTATGATTGCCTTACCTACAATCCCTACACGATGTCCACCTTCAATAGTAATGTAGCCTTGCCTAATATCATCTTCTAACGCATACATAGAAAAACCACTAATAAATTTTAGGATACTCTGTATATCTTGTTCTCCAACTACATAGCCCAACTCTACTTTGCACAGCCCAGCACTTCCCAACCCATACACTTCATCATGACTTACCAAAAGCATTCCTTGACCTATTCGAAGCCTTATTTCCTGCATAGTCTCCCAATGACTATTAGAAATTTGGTTTAACATGGTGCGTAGATGTTGTGGCATAATTCTGAGTAGACTTTCTTTCATATGCCTGTCCTCCTTTGTACTTGTGATAATTCAATATATGCAAGCTAGTCCTCTTTTAGACTAGGTAATTATAATTTTCACCCTCTCTTCTTCATCTCTTGCAACATATCTTCCAATACATCTTTTACCTCTCTTTTTTGCTTATCATTTTTCTTCTTTTTACGTTCTTCCTCAAGTTGGTTCCAAACAACAATAATCGCCAATACCACAATTAGTATAATAAGTCCCTCTATTTCTGGAAAGTTACTCATGTTTCATCCCCCATCCATCTATAAACTACTCAATATATATATGGTCCATGTCCTAATTTTATTATCTATATTCAAAAAAAAGGAATTGCGCACTCACAATTCCTCTGCTTTTTCTAATATTTGATTATACAACTTAACGGATACCCTATAATCCCTTTCTATTAACTGATCAAGATAAGGCTTTACTTCTTGTATGATATTTTTTTGTTTAGCAAGCAACAGTAACCCTATTAATCCCAGTGTCTTAATCATCATTGTATGTGCAAAATATCTAGCCGAACGGTCATCTATAATCACATGTTTTAAACCCAATTCTTTTGCTGCAACCATCACTTCTAATTCTCCATGATGCAGCCTTCCATATAATTGATCTACTAAAGCCGTATTTTTGACATGATATATCTTAATCTTCCCCTCTGCTACGGCCTGAGCGAGCTCCCTATCACCAGCTCTAGCTACCGAGCAAGTACCCACAACTTCCTTGTAAACTTCTGCTGGTATAATAACCTCATCAAATAGTTTCCATAGTAAATCTAATCGTCCAATCATACTTAATCCGATAATTGGGCTTGAATTACATACGATTTTATTCATGATCAAACTCCTCTATCATATCACTTATAAAGGTCATATCCATATCCATTTCATATTCTGTATATTCATTCCATGCTATATTTTTATGACTTAAAATATTTATAAACTCAGCTAATGTAACTTCAGCAATTTCTGCAGCACGTGCTAATGACACCGCTTTACTTGCAAATAATGCCGTTCCTATAGCAATCTTTATATTTTTATCAGGTGATTTACTATGTCCTAAGTCCTCCAAGAGTTCAATTACATCTGTAGGTAATGCTAAATTTTCTATTCCCATCCTATTCACCTCTCTCCAAAGCGTATTATTACTATTGATTATACTCGACTATTCATACATTTTCTATACTATGAATCCACTAAAAAAGATGCCCCGAAGGACATCTTTTCCAAAGAGTGAGCTTACGCTCTACTCATGTATTCACCTGTACGTGTATCGATACGGATTTTTTCACCTTGCTCGATGAATAATGGCACCATTACTCTTGCACCAGTTTCAACGATTGCTGGTTTTGTAGCGCCTTGAGCTGTATCACCTTTGATACCTGGTTCAGTGTCAGTGATCTCAAGTTCAACGTTGATTGGTGGTTCTACACCAAATACAGACCCTTGGTATGCAAGCATTTTTACCATATCGTTTTCTTTAACGAATTTTAAGCTATCGCCTAATACGTCTGCATTAAGAGCAATTTGATCGTAAGTGCTAATATCCATGAAGTGGAATAACTCACCATCGCTGTATAAGTATTGCATCTCGCTACGGTCGATATGTGCTTTTGGCATTTTTTCTGATGGACGGAAAGTTCTTTCTACTACCGAACCTGTTTTGATATTTCTAAGTTTACAACGAACAAAGGCAGCACCTTTACCTGGTTTTACGTGTTGGAATTCAATAATTTGAAGTAAATTGCCTTCAAATTCAACTGTTACGCCGTTTTTAAAATCACCTGCTTGAATCATGGTCGTTCCTCCTAATCTGTTTTTCCTAATATAGTGTAAACTACATTGGCATATTTTTCAACGATTTTTTGTCTACTTAATAGTGATAAGCCCTTTTGGAGAAGAAGTAAGGTTCTCTATGCCAGTTTCTGTCACGACGATTACGTCCTCAATACGTACCCCTCCAAAACCTGGCACATAAATCCCAGGTTCTACAGTAAGTACCATTCCAACTTCAAGCACCGTATCATCTGATGCACTAAATCTTGGGTTCTCATGAATCTCTACACCAAGAGAGTGACCAAGTCCATGACCAAAATACTCACCATAACCAGCTTCTGTAATGATATCTCTCGCAATCTTATCGATCTCTTTGCATACCATCCCTGGTTTGATTGCTGCAAGTGCCGCTTCTTGTGCCTTAAGCACCACACCATAAATCTCCAGATGCTTAGGTGAAGCTTCTCCGATCACGACTGTACGTGTCATATCTGAGCAATACCCTTCGTACACACACCCAAAGTCCATCACCACAAAGTCTCCGTGATGGAACGTGTCTGCACCTGGCATCGCATGGCACAACGAGGATTTAGCACCTGCTGCAACAATGGGACTAAAAGAGTTACCACTAGCACCATTCATACGCATTGTACGTTCAATCTCTAAGGCTACTTCTGTTTCAGTAAGTCCATGACGATGCCCCTCTGTTAAGAATGATATGATTTTGGCAAACGCTAAGTCACCGATACTCTCTGCTTTTTTGATTTTGGCAACTTCATCAGCATCTTTGATACGTCTAAGGCTCTCTACCACACCTTCTGTTGGTACAAAAGCAATTCCTTCAAAAGCTTCAAACCCTTTGAACGTACTATAATTAGTATGAACACTTTCAAATCCAATATGCTCTATTTTTTCTACCAATGCACTTTCTATAGCTGATTTGATGAGACCTAAACTTCCTTGATTAACGATTTCATACTGTGGTGCTTGCTGAGCTGCTTGCTCCATGTATCTAAAATCTGTAATGAGCTTATGACTTGTCTTGGAGATATAAAGCATGCCATTTGAACCTGTAAAACCGCTTAAATAAGCGATATTGGCATGACTCCCTATCAGTATGGCATCTATCTTTAGTGCCTCAAGTTTTGTGCGTAATGCTTGAATACGTTCTGTCTTCATTGTGTCGCCTCTTTCTATTTTTGTTTGTTATGGCCAATTAAGGCCTCTATTCCTAGCTTGTAGCTATCAAATCCAAAACCACCTATAATTCCAATACAACTACTGGCTGTTACGGAGTGTTGTCTAAAACTCTCTCTTGCATGAATATTGGAAATATGCACCTCTACTACTGGAATAGCCACACTCTTGATGGCATCACTTAGTGCATAACTATAATGGGTCAGAGCACCTGGATTAAGAACAATCCCATCTACTCCCTCATGGTGACATTGCTGAATAAAATCAATTAATGCCCCTTCATGATTAGATTGAAAAAAGGATATTGTGACATGTTTAGTTTTAGCATATGTAGTCAGTTCATTTTGTAACCCTTCCAAAGTTGCATTTCCATAAATATGTGGTTCCCGAATCCCCAAAAAATTTAAGTTAGGTCCATTCATAATCGCAATTTTCATAGATTCACCTCTCATTTCACTTGATTACTTGTATGATTTCATCCACCACTTGAAGTGGTGTTTTGCCATTACCCTCTATGGTATAAGTCGCAACCTCCTCATACCATGCCTGTCTCCCTCTATACAGGTCATAGAGCGATGTTTTGTCCTTTGCCAAAGGTCTATTGGCATCTTGGGCAATACGTTCATAGAGTGTGTCAAATGCAACATCCAGATAAATACAACACTCCTGACTCAAAAAAGCTCTATTCACTGCTTCTTTGACCACGCCACCACCCGTACAAATAATGCCGTGGCCCATTTGGGATAGTACCTTAAGACACTCATGCTCTATCTTTCTAAAGTAATCTTCTCCGTAAGTTTCAAAAAGCTCTGGTATGCTCTTATGAGTAGTCTCTACGATATAATGATCCAAATCTATGCTTTTGTAGCCTGTTTTACGGGCCAACAACTCCCCGATAGTAGTCTTGCCACACCCCATAAATCCAACCAAATAAATCATACTATTCATGGCGCATCTCACTCTTTACTTTTTGGCAGGCAGCTACAAGCGCTGAGACCACATCTGCCTTGAACTGTCCTTCTAATAAGTTGGATTTGACCATAGCCTGCCCCTTACTCGTGACCACATACATGGGTCTGAGATGATTGAGTGCAATCGCAAAGACGTCTTTTCGGCATTTTTTACACTTGCAACATGCCATCTCCTCCATGATTTGATCTAGATAAACTTCTACCAAATCTTCCATATAGTTTTTTACACCTTCTAGTGCCATGTTACTACCCCTCTCGTTTTAGATTTCAAAATCATAAACTGCAACTTCCCCTGTTACAGGGCGCACTCTAATCTCTACCCGTCTCCTCAGCCCCTGGTGCCTCAAAAACAGTGTTCCTGCCCTAGCAGGTGATAAGTCGCCATTAAATACGACACTTCCCGTATTACACCATACTACAATCGAACTGGGTACCTCCACCTGAGCATAGGTCCCCTGATTAGCCACTAGTCTTACAATCTGTTCCCCCTCATTGCCATAAGGCTCAATAGCATACTCCTTATTCTGTAGGGAAGCATTATTCTGACCTATTTCAATGCACTGCACCACTTCTTGAACACACGCTTCAAGCTTTATTTGGTCTAGCCACCTGATTCCGCCGGTGATTCCTACATAGCCCATACTCATGATGGCTAATACAACCACCATTTCAATTAAGGTAAATCCTTTTTGCACATGTCACACTCCACGCTACTCTCTATCTCTTGTTTGATGTATTCTACAGTCCCCTCATCAAGTAGGCAATCATTCATAAGTTCATAAGCTTTGACTGCTTGGTAATAAAGCATACCAAACCCATTGGATACAGTTAGTCCTTTTTGGGATGCTGACTTTAAGAATACTGTCTCCCATGGACTATAAACCATATCCATTGCATACTGGGCATGCTCTAATAGCACTTCTGCCTGTGGTGGCATCTGCCCCTTTAGAGTGCCCATCCCAACGCCTGTGGTTTGGATAACTAAGTGCATCTGCTCACTCACCGTCTCTTCCAGACCATATACATAGATTGGCATCTCTGTATACTGCATCAAATGTTCCTTGAGCTGCTGGGCTTTCTCCGAAGTACGGTTAATGATATGAAGTGCCTTTGCACGTTCTGCCACACATAATGCAGCCGCATAGGCCGCACCCCCACTTCCTATGATTGCCACATTTTGCCCTGTATAATCACACCCCATACCTTCTAATGCTTTTTGGACGCCATAAGCATCCGTATTACACCCAAGATAGCCATGTTTCTCATAGACAAGGGTATTAATCGCACCTACTTTTTGTGCCCACTCATCTGTCCCCGTCACATATTCCCAAAGTGCCTGTTTGTGAGGCATGGTCACATTGAGCCCACGAATCCCCAATGCATGTGCTCCCTTTATGGCATGCTCAAGATTCTCTTTAGTGACACCAAAAGGCATATAATGCATAGGGTGTCCTAAGTGCGTCGCTATGGTATTGTGAATCATAGGCGATAGACTATGACCAATAGGATCGCCTATCACACCACAGACACGTTCTTTACCTGTTATGCTGCTGATTACGCTTTTCATATTGCCCGATCACCCTTCTTTCTATGCCACGTTTGACTTTAGTAATGAGTTCATCCTTGTCACTGACAGGTTTTACTAGCACTGTATGAATCCCTGTACGATTACCACCATACACATCTGTAAAAATTTGGTCTCCTACAATAGCCACCTGTTCTTTGCCAAGGTCCATCAGCTTCATCGCTTGTACAAAGCTTCTAGTACTCGGTTTTTTAGACTTATGAATAGCAAATACTTTGAGATGCTCATTAAACCTTACCACACGGGTCTCATTATTATTAGATACCAGTGAAATTTTAAAGCCCTCTGATTGGATTTTCTCAAATAAGTCTATGATTTCAGGTGTTGGCATCTCCACATCATAAGGGACTAATGTATTGTCAATATCAAACATAATCCCCTTAATGCCCTGCTCCTTAAGATGCTCTAAATCTAGCTTAAAAATAGATGAAATATATTGGTTTGGATAGAGTTTTTTTAGCATATAAGATAGTCCTCTTGTTCTGTAATTTAAGGGTCTAAAGGTGTCTTGCTGATACACTTGACTTCCCATTCCCCTTCTTCTTGTGTCCTAACAAAATAGTTATACCTATAGTATACCTTGTTATAGTGATTAAGCAATAGGGTAACAGGCACACTCACCGTAAAGCAAGGCTGTTTTTGTGTACTATAAATACTTGGCTTTATCTGTATCTGCATCTCATCCACAAGGTATTCCTCAGTGGCATCTTGCTCTAATTGCATTTGAACAAGTCTTCTAATGGCTTCTTGTATGTGATCAGGTATCGCCTCATCAAATGCCATTCGCTCATATTGATTCTGCTTATCCGTCGTGACCGACAACACCTCTCCTACTCCCTCTGACACACGCACCCAACAAAACTCCCGTAGCCTGACTAGGTCTTCTCTTCCATCCCTCACACAGGCTCTCTTGGTCACCCCTTCTACCTCATACCACGACGTTTGTTCCCCTTCAATCTGTGCCCGTATCGCCACCGACTCTACCTCTAGTACCCGCGCAGCCCCATACGACTCTAATTCAATAGGTTCTCCCCCTTGCAAATATACCCTTGCTGCCTCTTCAATACCCTCTACCGCTTCAAGTAGCTGACACTCCGTAGTCTCACCGACTTCGCCCCCACTCACCTGTAGAGCAGTCTCCTCCTCAAACTGACATCCAACCATACTCCCTAATCCCAGTAACACGACCCCTACAATACACATCCCTTTCTTCATCTCCATCACCCTTTCTTATCCACCATTCGCCCATCCTTTAGTGTGACAAGTCGCGGTGTAATCTGATGTGATAATACCGCAATACGAGACTTCTCTGAGAGTCCTACGTCTTCCATACTGATTCCGCTCCATAGTCCACCCTCTATCAATTGCCGTTGCAAGTAACTACTCCCTATCTCAAAAAAGACACTCGCATCTGTTCTCCTCTTTAAGTCTCCCTCTACTTGAACAGGCGCCTCCCCAATCACAATACCGCGAAACGTATCCCTTAGTACTTTGGAAGTATACAATGTGACTGGTCCATCTCCCTCTAGGATGAGTAACACCGAACAAGGTTTATTGTCCTCACCATAATACTGACTGATATCAATACGCTGCTCTGATGTATGCACAATAGCACCTTGCGCCTCTTCTGCAAGGGCATAGGCAATATCTGCCCGTCCTATTTTCAATACAGTCGTTTGATCTCGCCACTGATAGTTGGCACATACTGTCACCTCCATAGCCAGAGGCACATCAAGTCTTACCTTCCCCAATCTTTGTTGGGTATCATAAATCTGAGTCCCTTCTCTCGTCTGTGCCACGCCCTCTATCAAAAAGCATGGTGCTTCAAATAACGTCTCCAACTTCAAAACTACTGACTCCACTTGTGACCAATCCTGGTTCTTGAGACTTGTTTCTAGCTGTTTAATCAGTGTCTTGACTTGCCCATAGTCCACCAATTCCTCCACCTCTTGTATGGGCACAGAATCTAGCCAGCCCGTATCACCTGCAGCCCCTTTCATTCCTTTGACAAACACACGTGCTTTGACAAAGGTTATCATCTGCTCGCTGGCCCTATCCGTCTGCATTTGGTATTCCAATGGCTTTTGGCCATAAACGCTTAGGTCCAAACTTCCCCAATATTGATTGAAATATTGCTGGACTACCCACCTATAAGCATAGGCTTTGGCAATAACCCCTAGCTGCTTCATGGTTAGCTGATAGGTCTCACCCAAATGACTAGGTGCATAAATCATATGCTCCTGCTGAGCCAAAATATAAGGCATCATCTGATCTATCATCTCTGCCTCATAATTGGTAATCCCTTTGTCTATAGCATCTACAACTGTATGGACCACAGACTCGGCATGAAAGCCTGTGTTCTTGGTATAGCGCCTCACCAATGCCCCATCATATTCTAACTTGGCAACAGTCACCAGATGCACACTCAGTATGGTTAATATCAATGTCAAAATGACTGCAATTAGGAGCGCCTGTCCCCTCTCTCCCCTATGCATCTACTTATCCCCCTCCTTGGTCCCTACTATAGACTCAAGTTGCTTGAGACACTTCCCCTCTTGGTCCATCACTTCCACCTTCACCTGATATAGCTCACGACCTAATGTCCCCTCTTGTACCCCAACGATCATAGATCCCACTTGCTCCTGTAAACTCAGATCAATAAGGCTTATCTGCTCCGTATTGCCAATAAGCTTGACCACCACATCCGCTTGGCTCTGATTGATGACCTCTACCGCTGCCCGTATAGGCGCCCGATCGCCCACACCCAGCCCGCTACAATCTATGATCAACATACAGATTTTCCCCTTATGATTGGTTCCCTTGTAATCCTCTATAGTCGCACGTATCTTAGGTGGACTCAGTGCTACCGCAGTCTTAAGCTTGGCCTTACCTGGCACTGTACCCACTTCTACAGTGTGTCCTATCCCACTACCTAGTTGGTATAAGATGATTTTGAATGCACCAATGAGGTCCTCAGGCCCCTCACCGCTCACATAATGCCCGCTAAGATTTTGGCGCTCAAAGGTATAGGTCGTACGCTCCGAAAGATCGATACTTCCATTATCAGACTTCCACCTCACCCCACCCTGAACCTCTATAGGCACCATAGTCACCTGATAGGTGTACTTCTCACTCTCAAATGCTCCTATCGCCTCAGCATGCCACTCAGACGCCAGAACTTCTCCGTCTCTTCCCTCTAGTTCTCCCTGCTCTAGCTGATGTGTCACCACAGTGAGTATATTCTCAGCCAGCCTTGTAGCCTCTGTCATGTGCCGACTTCTACTTCTGAGCTGACTAGCCACTTGAATACACTGGAGCACCATGTTTCCTACGAGCAAAATAATGACAAGACCGCCTAGCACCTCTACATAGCTCA
>JBOFEH010000107.1:0-2472 GCA_051647765.1 Cellulosilyticaceae bacterium
CCTACATTCTGGAGATCTCCATCGCCATAATTAAGACCTATACTATTAAAATCAACTCCATAAATAAATGCATCCTTATCTATCGTTATAACATCATTATAAGGAATAATTAATTCCCCCACTAATCCTCTACATTCTATGAAAGCATTCGACTTTATATGCGCTATACTTTCTGGAAGAATCAAATCCCCTGTTAATCCTGTACACCAAGCAAATGCATTATCCTCTATACTTATCACACTATTTGGGATCACTAATTTACCTGTCAATCCACTACAGCCAGCAAAAGAACTCACCTCTATATTTGTTATACTATCAGGTATAATTAAATCTCCTGTCAATCCACTACAGTCAGCAAATGCCCCCACTCCTATACTCGTTACACTATCAGGGATCACTAATCTTCCCTGCAAACTACTACAACGACTAAAAGCTGCAGCTCCTATTGTTGTTACACCTTCTGGGATTATTAAATCCCCTGTTAGTCCAGTACATAAATCAAATGCCTCTAATCCTATTATTGTCACACTATTTGGGATCACTAATCTTCCCGTTAAACCACTGCACATCCTAAATGCTCGGTCTCCTATTGTTGTTATACCTTCTGGGATTATTAAATCTCCTGTTAATTGACTATATCCATAAAATACGCCATAACCTATACTGGTTACAGTATACACATCTCCATTATAGTTCACTTGTTTTGGTATATTTAGCTCACCTGTATATTCTCTTTCTTTCCAGTATCTCTCAATTTCAACAGTCTTCTCTTCAGCTGAGATGACTTTATATGAAAAGTCACCCTCACGAAAATTAGTTACATTAGCAATTTCTATAGCAGATGACGTTGTAGTATTTTCAATTGGTATTTGTGCAACTTCATCCTGTTTTATACTTTCATACCCTATCTTTCCATTTTCACTTCCGTACCCCTGAATAGGAAGTGCCCCTAAAAATAGCCCTACACTTAACGTTCCTGCTACAACCTTTACAAAATCTTTTCTCATAATTTTTTCCCCTTTTTAGATACTAATTAATCTTAACTCTTTCATTTTATCTGAATATTTAAATTTGTCAACCTAGCCATCCATATAGCACCCTCAAGGACAGGCTATTTTTTATATGCATTCTTATATCAAAATTTAAATCGCAAAAAAGCCAGGCATATGGATCCATCCATACACCTGACTTATACAGTATTGATCATTTTTTGACTTAGTGGCATAGCAGTCTATAAACCGTATAGATCACGGCCCAAGGCGCCATCACTATCAGGATCCCTAAGATCTTCCACCAGTCCACACATTCGATCATTATCATCACATATTTCATGCCGGTCACCCCCTAATCAGAGTATGACCAATCTACCTATTTTGTATACATAGGTACATATTTCATTTCACTTGACATATGCAAGGGACTGTCCCCCAATTATTGGTTATTTACTTCAAAACGCCATGCATCTCTTACCATCTCATCTACACCACGTGTTGCACGCCATCCAAGTTCGCGCTCCGCTTTTGCTGGATCTGCGTAGCATGTTGCGATATCCCCAGGGCGTCTTTCCACGATCGCATAAGGCACATCGATTTCATTCACCTTCACGAAGGCATTCACAAGTTCAAGTACAGAAGTTCCTCTTCCAGTTCCTAAGTTGTAGATATTCACACCTTCACCCAGATTCTCAATCGCTTTCACATGACCTTCTGCTAAGTCAAGTACGTGGATATAATCTCTTACACCTGTACCATCTACTGTGTCATAGTCATTGCCAAATACGCTGAGTTTTGGAAGCTTACCTTTAGCTACTTTTGTTACGAATGGCATCAGATTGTTTGGAATCCCATTTGGATCTTCTCCAAGAAGTGCACTCTCGTGTGCCCCTACTGGATTGAAGTATCTGAGTAAACTTACTGCAAATGCTGGGTTGGCAAAAGACACATCTTTGAGGATACGCTCACTCATCGCTTTTGTCTCACCATATGGATTCGTTGTCTCACCAAGCTGCATATCTTCTCTGAGTGGTGAAGGTTGGTCCCCATATACTGTTGCTGATGAGCTAAATACAAATTTGTTCACCCCATGCTTTACACAGAGTTTGCTCAGTACCATAGTTGATACAAGGTTGTTGTAATAGTATGCCACTGG
This sequence comes from Cellulosilyticaceae bacterium, assembly GCA_051647765.1. GTDB lineage: Bacteria > Bacillota > Clostridia > Lachnospirales > Cellulosilyticaceae > JBOFEH01. The sequence goes on from JBOFEH010000107.1 coordinate 2,149, forward strand.
CAGAGATACAGACTCCCCTACCGCCTTGAGTCCTGCAAAGTGGATGACACCATCTAATGTATGTGCGCCAAATACTTCCTCTAGTGCCGCTTCGTCTGTCACATCAATCTGATAGAATGCTGGTCTTACCCCTGAGATCTGCTCAAGCTTGTCTAACACCTCAATCTTCGAATTGATGAGATTGTCTGCAATCACTACTGTGTGATTGTTCTTAAGTAATTCGATTACTGTGTGACTTCCGATAAATCCTAAACCACCTGTTACAAGTATATTCATAGTCTCTCTTCCTTCCTCTTTCCACTAATCCCTAGTTTTTGGTTTCTT
>JBOFEH010000108.1:0-32647 GCA_051647765.1 Cellulosilyticaceae bacterium
CCTGTCTTGCCCGATAATGTCACACCGTTTTTTTCACCAAGCTTCAAAGTCTCTTTGACAAGCGCAATATGTCTCGGCTCAAACACCATTTGCTCCGTATAAAACTCCCTTAAGAGCTGGACTTGTTCAACAGGCGAGAGCATCAAGGAGGACTCCATCCAATACCCTTCTATACCACCAGTGAGATTGGTATTGCCATAGGCTATTTGCTCCAAATAGTCCTGTATCACTTGTCTCCCCACCCGCGAGTCAAGCTGCTGAAAATACCAGCTCACAGAATTCTCCATAGCCGAGTATATGTTCTGGTCTTGATTCCAATCAGCATACGGATGACGTTTGCCATTCCAGACAAGTGTGGAATCTCTCTCTTGAATCACACCTGTCTCTAGTGCTATGAGGGCACTATATATTTTGTAAGTCGAATTAGGCGATACTCTCTCTAAGCTTTTTTGCTTGTTGTGAATACGATACTGCTCGGCCTTCACATCATAGAGTACAAAGCCTCCTTCTGTCTCTCCAAAATACGCTGACAAATCCTCATAAACAACGTTTCTCTCTTCAAAGTTATACCCATTGGTATCATAGGCCATTACCGATAGCACCGCCCCCTGATTGACTATCATCAAGGCCATCAGTCCAAAAACCACAAGGCTCCTTAGCCTAATTAGCTTCGTCTCTGGCTTAAATGCTACAATCTTTAGAAGTCTTCTTTTGATTTGCTTCTTGGTGCCTCCCATACTAGTCGCTAGACTCAAAGCCTCTCTCCCAGCAGCAATCTCCGCAAAACGAAGGAGTGTCTTGCCATAGGCAATATGTTGCGTCTTATCAATCTTACTGAGAACAGCATAGTCACAGGCAACCTCTCTATCATTTCTTATGCGCCTAAAAGCAATGTGTACTAGTGGGTGGAACCAATAAATCACTTGCAAAGCACTCATCATCCCACTGATGAGCAGATCTCTATTTTTATAGTGTATTAATTCATGTAACAAAATATATTGGATATCTTCTATTGATAAGTGGGCTAAACTATGACCAGGTAGCACAATATAAGTCTTTCTTATGCCAAATGCCATAGGTGAATGGACCTCTGTAGACGTTCCAAGTTGGATAGGTTTGGTGATACCAAGTGTTTTTTTACAGTCCTCAAACTGTCTCCAAATCTCTGGCTGCTCTATCTTTTGGATAGATTCTCTGATTCGCCTTAATCGGCTATAGCCCTGTAGGAGTAATCCTAAATAAATCGTGCCTCCTAGAAACCATATGCCCATTCCAAGCTTATTAAGATACACTACCACCTCATAATCCACAGATACGGCAAAATCTTTCAATACCCTCTCGCTTCCTATCCCCTCTGCTTCGGCATCTACTAAGCTGGTATTCATAGCTTGTCCTTCACCAACCACCTCTTGGTTCCAAAACGCCCCTTCTTCAAAAGGTGAGCCCCAAAAAACTTCTTGTGGGACAAAAGGTATCCAGAGCATGACAATCAAAAGAAGGCCTATACGATAATTCCATACAGATGAAATATGCCTTTGAAGCACCTGCTTCACCATAAGCAGCACCACAATAAGTACCGACAAGAGCAATGCGCTCTGCAAAAAACGTATAAAGAACATTTGCTCCATATGCCTACCTCCTCTAGTCTAATCGCTCATCTAGTATTTTTCTAAGCTCCTGAATGTCATTCTTACTCAGTTTATCTTGCTCCAAAAAATTCACTACCATGGAGCTTAATGCGCCATTATAAAATCTCTCCAAAAAAGTAGTACTCTCTTTTTCCAAGTACTCTTCCTCTTTGACAAGTGGTGTGTAGACAAATACCCTACTACTCTTCTCATAGTCCAAGGCACCTTTTTTCACAAGTCTTGCCAGAAGTGACTGGACCGTCTTACCGCTCCATGTGGTCGTTTCTACAAGCTCACTTACAACATCATTGGTGCTAATAGGTGCCTTGTCCCATATAATTTTCATAACCTCATATTCTGCTTCTGAGATAATAGGTAATTTTTTCATGCTCAGCCCTCCTCATTGCTATCCCTATAGTTATCCTATTGTAACATATAGCTTATACATGTCAATCTGAGGCATCAAATCACATAGTGCATAAAACAAATGCCACCTTCATCATTTTAGAAGGTGGCATTATAACTTTCTTTTTTTGTCCAAACCTCATAAACCCTTTTATCTATATCTACTCCTATCTCATAAGTTGATATTCCCACTATAATAGCATTTGCCGTATGGGAAATATTGAATTTAAAATCACAATATTATACATAATATTGAGCTTGCATACTATATAACTCAGAATATAAGCCATTAAGTCTCATTAGTTGTTCATGGTTACCTTGTTCTACAATATTTCCTTTTTCTAGGACAATAATTTCATCACAAAAACGTGCTGTTGACATACGATGAGAAATATAAATAGCCATTTTATCTTGAACTAAATAATCAAACTGCTTATATAACTCATATTCTGCTCTAGCATCTAGTGCAGAAGTTGGTTCATCTAAAATAATGATTTTTGAATTCTTATATAATGCTCTTGCCAATATAATTTTTTGGCCTTCTCCTCCCGACGGTTCGAATCCTTGTGAATCAAAATTCTTATATATTGCTGTATTTATTCCTTGACTTAGTGTTTTAATTTTTTTTGACAGTCCGGTTTGTTCTAATAGTTTTTCTACTATTTCATCACATTCCTCATTATTATTTTTAAGTATAATATTTTCTTTTAAGGAAAATGAAAATAATTTATAATCTTGAAATACTGCTGAAAATAATTCTAAATATGAGTTATAATCAATTTCTTTAATGTCTTTTCCATTTAAAAGTATTCTTCCTTTTGTAGGATCATATAATCTTGTCAATAATTTTATTAATGTAGTTTTCCCAGCTCCATTTTCACCAATAATTGAATATTTTTTTCCATATTCAAAAGTTGTATTCATATCTTTAATAATATACTCAGATTGTCCGTCATATTTAAACCATACATGTTCGAATTGAATAGATAAAACCTTCTCATTTTTATCTATTTTAATTTTTCCAGACTCTCTCATAGTTGAAGGCATATTCATATATACTTGTACCGCTTGATAATACTGCGCATATTTAGATATTTTTATTAAACTATTCATAACATCTTGCATAGAATTTGTAAATAAATTAACAGCATTTATATACATAGTAAAATCCCCTATACCTATTTTACCTATTATTACACTTAATGTTAAATAAATATATGCTATTGTTATTTGGATAAATGAAATGAAAGAACTAAAATAATATGATTTTCTTGTATTATTAATACTTCTTTTATAGAAATCATATGTTTTTTTAATAGATTTTCTATATTGCTCAATAATCCATTTTTGTAAATTCCCTAATCTCATTTCTTTACCATAAGAAAAATCATCCAATAAACCTGAAAGATACATGATTCGTCTTTCATATGGAGCTTGTTCTAAATCTAATTTTACATTGAGTGTAGTATTTCGTGAATCAAAATATGAATTTACTAGCACTAATGCAATAAAAATAATTACTATAAAAATATTCAATCTTGATATAACTGCCACTATTCCTAAAAAAGTTATTATTTTTCCAATAATTCCAAATAAATTCTCTATTACTGTAGCAAATCCTTCTCCATCTCCATATAAAAATTTATAAGCTTTCTCTTTTATATCTAAAAAATTAGGATCTTCTAAATTTTTATAATCTGCCATAGCTAGTTTTTTTCCAAGAGTTATTTCAAACTCATTAAATACTAAAGTTTTATCTAGGAAAGCTTTAGTACTTAAGTAGTTTGAAATAAAATTACCTAAAAATAAACCAATACTAAGAATACCTATATATATTAATAATAAAGATACTCTTTTGGCTCCTAATAGTTCATCTATTATAAATTTAGGAATGATAACACTTATAAGCGGCGTAATAGAATTAATAATTTGATATACTGCTAGACTAATAATATAACTTTTTTTTGTTTCCCAAGAAAATTTCAACAAAAACAAAGTTCCTTTCCACATACTAATTCTCCCCCTCCCAAAACTCTAAACTTGTTTTAAATATGTTATTTATATCATTTTCTTTAGTAATATCAAATACAGTCAGTTGAATATGCTTTTCTAATAAATTTATTGTTTCATCTCACAGATGTTGTAAATTTTTTGCACAGTATATATATTAACAAATATATATACTCGTTATCATAAAATTAATCAAAATAACTCAATAAATATAACAAATTTATTTTATTTTTTCAACTATTTTATACAGTTAGCTAATTTTTTCTCTAATAACTATCCACCATAAACGTTAATTTAAACCTAAGTTTCTTCATTTATATAGAAGTATATCTGAATAAGCCCCTATACGTTTTAATATTTTATACGGTTCATAACCAACATGTGTGCTTCATTTTTTTATTATCTAAATCTTACTAAAATACACCTAATTTAAGTTGGCTTATTTGCTATAAAGCAGGTAAACATGCAATTGAATTACTTAACATAATTTCATTTTCCTCTTAAATATAAATAAATTTGAAATTGCGAGATTACAGATTCATTTATATAAACATATCATGTATTCTGAAAACATATCGCTATTTTATCTACAAACTACATGAAAGGTTTTGTTTTTATTGTATAATAGCACTATACCTAAGGTTCACAGCACCCTTAGCTCTACCTTACTATCGAAGGAGTGTACTATGAAATATAATTGTTTAATCGTCGATGATGAAAAAGCCATTGCTGAGACTACATGTGAATACTTTAATATGTTTGATATTTCTTCCTTTTATGTGACAAGCTACGGGGATTGCCTAAGCTTCGTCTCAGAACATGAAGTTTCTCTCATTCTCTTGGATATTAATCTAGGAGATGCTTCAGGTTTTGAACTTTGTAAGCACCTGCGTAAGACGCTAGATGTGCCTATCCTCTTTATTAGTGCAAGAACCTGTGATGATGATATTTTGACGGCTCTTAATATTGGTGGGGATGACTATATTACCAAGCCTTTTAGCCTCACCATCCTTCTTGCAAAAGTCAAAGCTATTTTGAAGCGTTACGAAACAGCAAAACCCACTGGGGCTCTTGCTCCTGTTTGTGAACGTATTGTCCTAGACTATAACTACCGTCATGTGGTGGTAGATGGTAGCCCCGTCAAACTCAAGGAGATGGAGTTCAAGCTACTAAGCTATCTTGTAGAACACAAAAACCAAGTTATTTCTAAGGATGAGCTATTTGATAATGTCTGGCAAGACCGCTTCATTGGTGATGGCACCTTATCTGTGCATATCCGAAGACTTAGAGAAAAGATTGAACTTAATCCTAATGACCCCATCCATATCAAAACCATCTGGCGTGTAGGGTATGTTTTTGAGGTTAAGCCATGAAAAAACTGAGATATCCGCTTTTGATACTTGGGTTTATTTTTATAATAGGGATCTGTTTTATTTTCAAGGTCATTCTTACACCACTACAAACTTCCACTGATGTGATAGAGCTTAATCGCATTGCCAAACAAGTAGAGCGCAACTGGCCCCTTGTGCAGCATGACACATATACTGATTATGGTTATGACTTTAGTGTCATTGACCAAGATGGTACTATCCTTTATCAGACAGATGCTACCCTCGATGGCTCCATAAGTCACGCACTCAAAACCCACTCCTCTATTCTCGATGTGACAGTAGATGGTCAAGTAGTCGGCAAAGTGATCATTGCAAGTACCCTAACTGACGATCTTCTTGCTTTCAAAAAAAATCTATACCTTACCACTTCACTAGTCTTCGCACTCCTATGCCTATGTATCTTTATTTATATACTATGTATTCACCGCTATATCCTCAAACCTTTTGATAAGCTCCAAGCTTTTGCAGTTCAAGTCGCCAATGGTAATCTGGATCTGCCACTTGCTATGGATCGTAAAAACATCTTTGGGGCCTTTACCGAAAGCTTTGATTTGATGCGCAATGAGCTCACTCTCGCTAGACAAAAAGAATACCAAGCCAATCAGAGCAAAAAAGAACTGGTCGCTTCTCTTAGCCATGACATCAAAACCCCTGTCACTGGTATCAAGCTTATTAGTGAACTACTCATGGTGATGCCTTTAGATGCCCCACTCAAAAACAAAGTCAGTACCATCTATGACAAGGCTGAACAAATCAATCTGCTCATTACAGATATGTTTCATGCTACCCTAGAAGACCTGGGCGAATTCCAAGTCAACCCTTCAGAGCACTATAGTTCTCTGATCACTGATCTACTCCAAGAAGCTGACTATTATAACAAGGCTATTGTTTCCCCACTTGTGCCTTGTATGATTTGGGCTGACCCGCTGCGTCTTGCTCAGGTCCTCAACAATATTATTTATAATGCTTACAAATACGGTGGGGACATCATCCAAATCTCTTCTCATCTGACTTCTTCTTATTTAGAAGTTCATATTCATGATAATGGCTCAGGGGTTTGTGACGAGGATTTGCCTCTTATCTTTAACAAATTTTATCGTGGCAAACAAACAAAAGAGCAAAACGGTACTGGCCTTGGCCTGTATATTGCCAAACAACTGATGAATCAAATGGAAGGGGATATTTCCTGCTTCAATACACCTAATGGCTTTACCGTTTTGCTCCTTATTAAATTAACCTAATCTACTGATTTGATTGTAAATATTGCTCCTGGGCCTCCTACTAGTGAGATTTTTCCCTTAGTAGGTAATGTCACCTTGGAGCTATTTTGTTTGAGAATAGAGCTACCGATACAGTTTCCCTCTTCATTGTAAATATAGTAGGCACCGCCTGCTGGCACATCCATAACAATTTCTTTGCCGCTATCTTGCTCTGTGACTGCATACCACTTGGTATAGCCCTCTACCCCTATTTGACACTGCCCAGAAAGTGCTGTTGTTGACTGCACCTCATCTTCTGACACAAACAAAAGATCTAGGCATTTAAGATACTCCACCCCATCTTGCTTATAAAACATATAGTCTTTGAGGTCTCTGCCTAACACCCCCGGAATCTGGATTTCTGCTCGTGATAAGTTTTCATTAATAATACGTGTATTCATACTTCCATTAAGACTCTTGGTATACCCTGATACTGACTCTAATAGTCCCATTTCTATATAAGGCATTGTCAAATTGTGTGACCCTCCAGCAGACTCTGATACCACATAATACTTCTTACCCTCTCTCTGTTGCCATGCGCCCCTCACCTGCTCTGATAGTGTTACGGGTTGTATCTTTTGAGCTACTGGTACAGTAAATGCGCTCTTACCAAGTCCTGGCGTACTCTCATAACTTGAAGACAAAATATAAGTCTGACCATTTGATTCTTCACTAAAGCTCAAATAAGTGACGCCTTTGATACCATTCTCAGCCGCAACAAGCTCTCCTCTTGGTGAAATATACTGCCCATTATGAGATACAAACCGTCCATTCTCTGTGTAAACATACTCCTGCTCACTAGGATATTTGCCGTCTAGTTCCTTAAGCACCATCGTATCATTCTCTGTAAACATCACTTCTAACATCGTATTGGCTTGATAAAACCCTGCATAACGCTTCAGCTCTTCTGGGATAGCCACTTTTGCTTGTTTTTCAAAAGCTTTTTCTTCGTGGATATCACTGATGATTCCCTCTTCTTTGAGAACTTCTAATAAGATCTCTTGTGCTGCAAGCTGGCAATAAGCACTGTTCCCACCAGAAGATACCACTGCTACAGACATATTTTGCTCAGGCAATACAGTAAGGTTAGAGTGATACACAATCGTATCCCCACCTTTTGAAAGTGCTTGAATACCGTATTGATTAAAAGGATACGTCTCTACAGCATCCCAGCCTAGTCCATATGCAAACATACTATCGCCCTTTTGGGCGCCTATCTTATCTTGTAAGTACCAAGGCTTAGCCATCTCATCTTTGCTACTTTGGTTTAGTATCAACTCTTGGCTATCCATAAAAATGCTAGAAAACTTACAAAGATCCTCTGCTGTTGAATAAATCCCTCCTGATGCAAGTGGTGCAACTGCCTCATAAGGCGTTTCCATGCCTAGCAAATAAGTTTTGGCCAATCCATTCATATCCATATCATCCATTGAAGTATAAGTACGCTCCATACCTAGCGGCTTGGCGATACGGGTTGCCACAAACTCCGAAAAACTCATACCACTCACACGTTCTACTAGGATTTCTGCCAGTGTAAAGCCGTCATTACAATAGACCGAAAAAGCTCCTGGGTCAGCCTTAAGTCTCTGGGTTTTAAGGCTACTGAGTACCTGCTCTTTGTAATCTTCGTTTTTTTGTCCAAATAACATGGCATTATGAGATGAGAAGCCCAAAAGTCCTGATGTATGGTTCAAAAGCATCCTCGGCGTAATCTCTTTGTAACGTGCATCTGCCATCTCAAACTCTGGGATATAAGTGGTTAGTGGTGCATCTAAATCCACTTGGCCATCTTGCACAAGCTGCATAACTGCTACTGCCCCAAACACCTTACTGACAGAGCCTATACCATACATTTCATAGTTTTGTATCACATAATCATCAGCTACAGGCGTATTGCCTGTTAGCTGACTTTCTCCCTTGCCATAAACTGAGCCTAGCAAAAGCCCCGTTACTACTAATACTGCTATGCCCATCAACCATTTTTTACTTTTCATAGCTACCTCCCCTTACTCCGTTAATAACTCATAAGCTGAAATCTTACGGATTCTATAAGCCAGTGCCATAGAGAGCCCATAAACAAACACGATTAATCCTACACTAATGCCGACCAATGCTCCTATACTCACCACAAATGATAAATTAGTCACTCCCAACTGATAGAAGATCCCACTTAATACAGGATTGGTCAGACATACAGTCATCACACTCCCTATGATTGTGCCTACAACAGCTACTACCATAAAATTAAGTGCCATATGATTCATAAGTTCCCATGTGGTATAGCCTAATGCCTTATACACCCCATAGGTTTCTTTACGACTTCTAATCATTGATTTAATAACCAGTGATAAAATCGCACCAATCATAAGAACTGTAACCCCTAGCATACTTGTAACCATACCACTCATCATAGACGTATAAGTCGTCAGCTGCATTTGGAGAAACTCATAAAAATTAGTGATCTTCTCTATATTGTAACCACTAGAGTTTCCTGATAATATGATTTCACCATCTATCATCAAGGCATACTCCATACTATCTACACCATACTCCGCCAAGAGCTTAGCTATCTTCTCATCAGCCTTTTGCTTAACTGCTGCATAGGGGTCATCAGATACTTCTGTCTCTCCGCTTTGATCAATCACTGACTGTGCCACTTTGTAAGTGTGCTCTAATTGGTTAATATACCTAGCGGCATCTACACCTTCTTCTAAATAAACATCTACTAAAGTCATCTTAAATTGAGGCATTAATTTTTCAATTCCTGTCACATCCATAATACCCATTTTTCCTGCACCATTAGTGGTTTGGCTAAAGCCTGTAATCACATAAGTGCTCTCTTTACCTGCTAAGCTCACCCTTACTTCATCACCTATGGTCTTGCCAAGTTGATCAGCTAATAGCCCTGTTAGCACAATCTCATTGTCATACTGTGGCATACTCCCTTTATAGACTTCCAAGACTTCCATCTTGTCAAAGTCATCTGAAACAATCACTTGCGTCTTGATATCATCTACTTTAAGCTGCACGATATCTGATAAATTAGTCTTTCTTACACCTGCCATTTGTCCTATCTCTTTGGCAAACTCCTTTGCATTGGTATGACTTGTTGTCTTAATCTGAACATCACATAATTCAAGTCCTACCATCTTATAAATCGCTGTATGGTCTAATGCAAAATTAATATAGATGACTGACATAAAACCTATAGCAAAAGTCCCTATCGCCAGCACAATAACCATCATGATATTTTGTTTGACGTTAATGACAAGTTGTTTACACGCCAATCGGATATGAATACTTCCAAATAACTTATCAATGGGCATCCAGTTTCTCTTGAAATGATGTGTCTGAATCCCCCTTCTTAAGGCTACCACAGGTGGAATCTTATGAATTTGACGTGCCGCAAGCAATGTAATCACTAATACTAATGCCAACACAATAATAATGGCCAGCATATCCACCATAGGATTGATTTTGTTTTCCCACACAAAGCCACAACTCATTGTCAGCACATCTGTAAACAATGGTTTGAGCATATAGGCTAATCCCGTTGCTACTACTGCTGCAATACTTCCAATTACCGTGAGCTCTAGTACAAAAGACATGATCACTTGTTTGCTCGTATAACCCATAGCTTCTAGGCTTCCGATATTCTTCATATTCATCTCAATATTCTCATTGACTCTAAACCTAATAACGACCAGTACAACCAGTGTCAAGATGACGCCAAAAGCAGTCAACATACTTGTTACCATACTCATCATCATAGTCGCCATGTCTTTCATATCTTTGCTTGTCAGACAAGTGCCTTGTGCAAAAATATCACTTACACCCTCTCCATAGCCTGTTTGGTCTACAAAATCCGTCCTAAAAGCCTCTGCCTGAGTAGCATCTGTAAGCTTTGCAGAAAGCACTCTGAGTGCCCCTACTTCTTCATAGAGTTGTTGGTACAATCCATCTGTCAAAAAATATTTAATATAATTGTTATAAGGTGCGCCATAATAAGGTGTTTCAAAAAATCCTACAATTTTGTAACGATGCGGCTTATTTTTGTACTCAAAAACAAAAGGCTCCCCTAGTTCATACCCATAACCCTTGAGGGTAATTGGAAGATAAATCCCTTCCTCACCTGCTAGTTCCTCAACAGGCTCAAGCCTAGCTAATTCTCTCTCCTGATTGGCATCAAAAATATATGCTGCCATGTCCATCCCTGAAAGCTCTGCTTTCAGCTGACTCATATAAATCACATCTTCCTTCTCATACAGTGCTACACGTGGATCTTGTTTTAAGAAGTCCTCATACTCGCCTTTATAAGTGTTGATGCTACTGATAGCAAGTAAATCTGGGCCCCCTAGACTCTCCGCTTTGCGTTCAAAGAAGTCGCCTATAGTTGTGCTAATACCAAGCCCCAAATTCATAAATACAATAGCTAATAAAATAAGTAATCCGAGTGCAAGTGCGCCGCTCTTTTTCTTCTTAAGATTTGCCTTCGTAATATGCCAAATGCTCACACTTACCACCCCATTTCACCCAAAAATTGTTGCACGACTTCCATTCTCCCCTTTGCGGCTTCTTGACTATAAGCCTCTAATCGTAATTCTCCGCACATACTCCCATCTCTTAGGTACAAAATACGATTGCCTCTTAATGCCGTCTTAAGGTCATGGGTAACCATCACAATACTCTGCCCACTTGCATTAATCTGGGTCATGGTATCCAGCACTTGTGTACTTGAAGCTGAGTTCAGGGCGCCTGTTGGCTCATCTGCAAATACGACCTGTGGTGTATTAATCAACGCTCTGACTACTGCTACACGCTGCATCTCCCCACCTGAGAGCTGATTAGGAAACTTATTCCATGCTACTTCACCGAGTCCTACCTCTTCTAACATCTTCTTGGCCTTATCCACAATCACCTTAGGTTTGCCACTTCCCAAGAGTCCACTGGTTAGAATATTATCTAGTACACTCATATGGTCTAGCAAATACATACTTTGGAATACAAAACCACAGTTCTTCCTTCTAAACAAAGCTAACTGGTCATTATTGAGTTTTGCGATATTCTCTCCCTTAAACCAAATCTCTCCTATGGTCGGTTTATCCATTCCTGACAAAGCATAAAGTAATGTGGATTTACCTGAACCTGAACTTCCCATAATCACAGTGAAGTCCCCCTCATAAATTCCTAAATCTATATTTTTAAGCACGTGTTGTTGTGTTCCTCCATTAGAAAAAGACTTACATAGCTTCTTAGTTTCTAAAATCATTTGCCCCATTTGATTCATCTCCTTACCCTTATTTTTTATTGATAGGCTTATTATACCGAATCCAACAGCCCAAATCTTTAGAAACTTCCTATCTATTTCTTAACAACTTCTTAACTAAAATCTTTGATTTTTGCATAAATAGGCTGATATACTTCAATGTTTCTCCAAAACAGAAGAAGGTCAACCCCACTTACAGTGGCAGCTGACCTTCTCTTATATGATAACTTATTATTTAAACTTGCATGAATGATATACTGTTATCACTGTTTGGAAAAACCAAATAATACCTACTGGTACACAAATAATCGGGCTTACCTCCAATGCCATAATCAAGAACCAGCAAACCACAAAGACACCCACATATACTGGCACCATGGCACTGACCGTTTTAAAGCATACTTTACCCATCTTGATTTTTTCAAATTCATCTAACTTATCAAAGTAATCTTGTTTAAATCCTGAATCTACTGGATCTGCATTGAGCTCTGGTCTTACTTTTTTGACGATAGAGATATTCGATACCTCTCCCATAAAAGCAATAATGACATTGATAATAAACATCCCAAAATAAATAGGTGATATGTCATTTAATAAGTTAACGCCAAAAGCTGTGAAGTTCACAATCGCACCTACTGTTGCAAATGTCATTACAATCCCAAATCTATTTTCATAACGGTCGTACAAAGACCCCTCTTCATTACTATAACCATCTTTTTTGAATAAATGATTAAAATAAACATAACCTAGAAGACCAATAATCCCACACGCAAATGCTACCCAAAACAGATTCGGTGCCAACTGATTACACACAGCTGCGATAGACTCTGGGGAGCTATTACTGCCTAACCAGTTCATGGCATAACCTGCGCACGCTCCTATAAATCCCCACACCACTAACATCACCGAAAACTTGCCCCATTTATAATCTTTCATAACTATTCCGCCTCCCAGCTAAATAAATCTTCCACTGTCTTCTCAAAAATCTCTGCAATACGTAGCGCCAGTACCACCGATGGGTGATAATCTCCACGTTCAATACTACTTATGGTTTGTCTCGACACACCACACATCTTACCAAGCTCTGTCTGACTAATGCCCTTTTCTTCTCTATAAATCTTCACACGATTGAGTAACGGCATATATTCACCTCCCATTGACAACTTTTCTTGTCATAATCTTATTATATGTATGACAAGAATAATTGTCAATGACAATTTTACTTGTCATACATCTTTTTTAAAATTTGGCCTTATACTACGCAAAAAGGTGCATCAACTTGAACTATGCCAAGCTGATGCACCTCTTCGTTTCTATTTTAGTGCCTCTTCATAGGTTTCAATACCTATCCTAATAGCCAATGCCCCTATTGCCATCTTATGCAGAGGATGTCTTTGATTATTTTTTGGAGCTGCTTCATGACGCTAGCCTCATCGGTGTTTTCAATCACATACATATCCGCTAGCTGCGGAATAGAGAAATCTCTCGCCTTCACATACGCCTCCCAATTCTCAATCTTCCATTTGTCCCTGTCTGAATTTCTAGCAATCATACGCTGATGAATGAGATCTAACTCAGAGTGAACCCAGATTACAATCACTTCTGCATCTAGTGCTCTCAGTTTTTCTTTGAGCTTCATCAAATACATACTCCCTCGTATTTCTTTTGAAAAGGGTGCATTGACAATGACTTGTTGATTGAACATTAAGGCTTCTAGTGCAACTGCCATAATCGCTTCATATTCCGCATCTCTGATATAGGTATTAAAAAACTCCGAGTCCCTATTATACGGCTCATGCGCTATCTCATAAATCACCTTTGATAATGGAATAATAGCATCTTTATCTAGATACACCGGTTGACTGAGCAAACCAGCAAGTTTCTTCGCAACATAGGTCTTACCACTAGCTGGTGGCGAACCTATTAAAAATAGTTTTTTCATAATGGTCACCTTCCAAAATATATGGAATCAATACTTTATTCACTTTTATTATAGAATATTAGCTTATACCAGTTGACCATTTTCTATTCTATTAACATCTCAAATAAAAGTAAGCCACTATGCTGACATAGCGGCTTACTTTTTGCCCGTTTTTCTTACTCTATCACACGCCAATCCTCTGATTCTGCCAACGCTCTCAGTCCTTCATCGGGTCTAACAGCCACTGGCTCACCTACTAGCTCTAATATATTACGGTCATAAGAACTATCGCCATAAGCTACGCTCTCTTGCCAGTTAATATCCTTACTGTTCATGATTTCTAGGAGCTTTTGAACCTTTCGCTCACCTGTTGCGATATCCAGTGCCTTGATACACACTTTGCCATCACGAATATGTGTCTGGTCGATATTCGTACCAATCACTGTATCTATTCCTATTGCCTCTGCAACCCCTGTTAGCAGCGGTGTGTAACACCCTGATAACAACACACAGTGATATCCGTTTGCCTTACACGCTACGACCTCTTCTACCACATCACTGCTGAGACATTTAACCACTGCTTCTACCACATCGGATAAGAATTGGTGCAATTTGGCCTGGTCCATCCCATTAAAAATCTGTACGAATTCTAGCGCCACCTCTCTACGGAATTCCTCTTTACCATACTTCTTATTAAAAGGATTTTGATACCTGATCATCTTGCCTAATACCCTTCCCTGATACTTCAGATAAGGCATTTTAGGATAATTGCCTCCTATATAGTATTTCATCAAAAAAGGTATGGTCTGCTCTGGAAATAATGTCCCATCAAAATCAAAAATAGCCAGTTTCATTCTGCTCTCTCCCCTATATCTGCTTCTCTATTGTATGTCCTATTTAAATAACTTTTATTTAGTTAGTATATCATATCCATTCTGGCTCTACTATGACCTATTCTCATTTGTTGCCATAAACAAAAAACTCTATTGTCTATGGTTCATTAAGACCAGACAACAGAGTTTTTATATATTATTGGGGAGTTTTAATGATTAACGTAATGCCTCTAAAAGCATTTCATAATATTTTTCAAATGCATCTACATCGCTATTATAATGCTGATTATCTTGGAATACACTTGAAATAATCTCTGTATAACGTTCAAAATCTCTATCTCTTAGCATATTAAGAAGTTCACAGTCTTCAGCACCTCTTCTTTGGGCCTCAAGCCTCATAGATAACCATGGTCCATCCTCTCCTGGATAAACAAGGAAAGCATCACCACAAGGGAAGTTCGTTCCAAGCCCTGTGTCATTATGACAACTTGTTGCTTCAAATGGGTTCATATCATAGAGATACATATTGAATCCCCAATGTAAGAAACCTGTTAACTTATACGCTGAACAACTCCAGAACAAAAGTCTATTCTTAATCAGTTCAAAGTCTAAGAATCTATTGAGGTACTCTCCTGCTGGTGAGCAACATACATAGTTCCATACTTCTTCACCCTGAGCAATTAACGTATCAAATGCTTCTTTTTGTTTCTCATAGCTTGCTGATAATGGCACCCATATATCAATTCCGCCTCTAAATCCTGGTGTCCCAACAGCCTCTATAATCTTAACGCCTGGAATATATTTACGAAGCTGACTTGCCATCATGAAGTATGTTTTTTTACGTTGCTCTAATATAGCTTCATCTGATGTATGGACATCTGGTTCATCTGAGATATGGAATACCACTTTGTCTTCCCAATGATTTTCACTTAGGAAACTCTGGATAGCCTTTAAGTACTTGCACATTACAAGGTAACCTTCTGTTGATTCTAAGGAAAGTGTCTCATCAAGTACAAAATTAAAGTCTTTTCCTACATAGTTTGGACTTCTGGTTGCTACATAACCTAGCTCCATTGTTTGAAGCCCTTCTTCAAAAAATATTTCGATGATGGGTTTTAAGTAATTAAAATCAAATTCCCATTTTTCTTTATCTACAATGCTTCTTTTGTCTATGCTAATAAAGAAATGAGTCTGACGTACACGTTTCATTGCCTGTGCATATTTTCTAATCATCTCTAGATGTTCAGAACTCCCATACTCTAGATGATGGTACTTTGCCATATTTTCTAAGTGGAACCAGTTGGTAACTTGCAACTTACCTTCTGGGATTTGTACTGGGTATACCTTTAGTTCAACAACTAACCTATGTACTTTTTCTCCTGTTGTCAATGTAATCTCTACGGGAATAATCCCTTCTTGGGCACTCTCTGGTTGCAATGTGATATAAAAAGCAGCCTTACCTTCTTTTGCTGGTATCATATGCCCTACTGGCCTCAGACAGTCATACACATCAAAAGGTGCTTTTCTAGTACTATGACTTGGCTTTGGTAAGCTCATATCAAGCTCTACAAACTTGCCACCTTGCTCCTCATCACTGACAGTATTGTACTCTACTGGAATATGTACGAGTTCAAATAACTCCCAATTCACTCCGCCCTCTACTTGGACCTTGACCCCCTCTTCACTAGATTCTACTACGAATTGCAGCCCTCTCTTGCCATTGCTTGCCATGACAAGACTGATCTGCTCTGGCAAGTTTGAAAATGCTACATCTGGGTATACCCATTCTTCTTTATATGTCACATAACCACGTAAGTTATTCACCGCTATTCACCACTTTCTTATTGTCTAATTGTTTGGTTCATTCTAAAATCTAGATGTCTAGGTGGCTCTATTCCCTCTGTTACTTCTTTAAAGAGTTCTTCTGTGTAAGGTACATTATGTTCTAATGCATATTTTCTTGCATAATATTCAAACCACATCACGCTATAGTTGTTTTCACCTTCTCTAATGGTAGAGACTTCGCTCTCATAAAGTTTGTCTGCTAAGGCCATATCACCTAATTCAAGTCCTGCTTTTGCTGCATACATTAGGAGTTTTCCTGTTACATCATTCTCTTTTTCTTTGGCATAGAGTTCATATGCTTTTTGATATTGACCCTCTTTGATATAGTTCTCCATCACTTTATCAACAAAACCGTCGAATAAGCTTTGACCTAACGCATACGCCTCTTCTAAAAGTTCTAAATAACCTTTTGTCTGACCAATACGCTCAAATATCATCGCCTTTGCATAGCTTGCCCAAGCAGTCTTCTCAATACTTAAAGACTGATTGATAGCAGTTAAGCTCTTATCGATGTTTCCGTTTTCAAACCAGAAGATGCCATAGTAGTACCAAAACGCCCAGTTATCTGCCTCATTTGGAGCAACCTCTTCAAAGATCTGTTCCCATCTATCATCAATCATATAGCTTAGTGGTTTATGGTCTTTTGAAAACTTAGGAAACGTCTTGTGTTCTAACATTTCTACCCATAACGCTTCACTTTCTTTCATTGTCTCTAATCCAAAAGTAAGTCCCTGTGGTACGCACTTACCGCTTCTTAAAGATTCTAATGCGCCATAACCATTGCCTGTATAAATGATTTGTTCGATAGCCTTCTCGCTATATGCCATGAACTTCTCATTATTTTTGTGTACATCAGCTGGGCTGATTTCTCTATAAACTACTTCTTGTACTTCTTTACATACTTTGTTGTAGTCTTCGCCTGTATAATCTACCTCTGTCTGATCTAACATGGCCCCTTTAAAGACTTGAGTGAAACAAATCGTTTCTCCCCCACCAATTGTATAGCCATGTAATTGACTTGGTGCAAAACCAGCTTGAATTTCTAAGTAGTCTCCTTGTCCTGGTAGTGCTAAGAAATCTTGCCAGTTCTTGCCGCCATTTGAGCTTCCCCAAGTAAACATTTTACGAATACGCAGTGGTTGTGTAGAACATTCAAAGAACATATGTCCATCTTCATAAGCCGCCGCTTCCCATGGTGTTTCAACAGATGTCTCATTTTGGAAGAAATACTCACTTCCATAATTGATTGTTTCAGGATATGTCAGGTCACCTTCTCCCATTTCTGGGATATTTGGCAACGTTGCATGTCCATAACGCTGTGACTTTGTCTTAGGATCAAAAGGCTGTATATAAAATACTTCTTGACTATGTGAAAATACACGTGTTTTTTCGGTAAGTGGCACTGCAATATTCGTCCACCAATAGAGATGTTTTTTCTCTTCATCTGGATTCACGATACGTACATGTGTCCAAAGTTCTTTGGCATCTTGTGGTAAGTGTATATCAATCTGCCAGAACAACCTATTTTGTCTTTCGAACTCATACATTCTGATGAACTCATTGCCTTCATCATCTTTTACAATCCCTACGAATAGATTATCGCTTGTTGTAACACTATGACCTATTCTCCCAATATTCCATTCGATACCGCCTGAGAACCAGGCGTCACGAATAGCAATATTGGAAGGTTGTAGTACAGGATTTTTGAATAATAACTCACACTCTAATTCTTTGTTATAAAGACTAAATAATCTTCCGCCATAACCTGGTAAGAAAGTAGCCTTTAAATAATCATTTTCTAGCACAAGTGTTTCCACTTTTAATTCTTCTTTATGACGGCTGTAACGGTTTTGCATCAAATAAGGTAAGACACGCACACCTATGTTCTTGCCTAACTGTACTTGTTCCGCTTCTTTTAAGCTCCCGTTTGTCAAAATTTCTTTGTCCTGTTGGATTTCTCTTAATAATGGAAGTGGATTACATTCACCTAGTTCCGCTCCTAATATATGCATGTATTCTCTTTTCACTGCTGTTTGCATCGGTATGCCCCCCTAAGTCTCTTCAAAAGCTATTTAAAATTTATTGCCATCCTTGCTGTTTGGCTATAGTATTTACTTCTTCGATCATTGCTGATAAGCCTTGTTGCTCATACTTTTTCAATAAATCTTGGTACATTTTTTCTACTGGCTCTGTACCCATCATAATATTAAGTAAATCTTCTGCTGGCTTAATTACAAATTTATCTTTAAGTGGTGTTGATAAGTATGTATATCTCATATCAAACGCAGGAAGTGTTCCTTCTTCCATTGCCTCATTGTACTTAGCAATTGATAATGCTCTATAACCTTCTGGTGTACGAGATGGTACACCGTCGTCCCATACGCTTCTTGTCCATTGTGCCATTGTACTAAGAATTGGACCTGATGGGTATTTGTCCCCAATATTTGTTGTTTTTAATACAACTTTTCCATCTACTAAATCAAAATCTTCACCTTGAATACCGTAATCGATTAAGTTACTACCTTCTGGTGAGATTACATAGTCATATATTTGCAGAATACGGTCTAACTTTTCATCACTCACTTTAGATGAAACATAAGACTCTGACCATGATGTTCTAAATACCGGATAATACTTATTGCCATCTTGACCTGGTAATAATTTAAGTACCTTTACATCTTCAAAAATATCTTCTCCTGGATAGATGTCATCCCAGAACTTCCCTGCATAATCATAAAGTGTCTCTGGTCCACCTGAACGTAGGATTGCTGCTGATTGTCCTTGTAAGAATTTATCTTGTGCTTGTTGCAACTTAGTTAATGCAATGTCTTGCTCTATGACTTTTGTTGTATATAAATCTCTAGCTAATTGGAATGTTGCCACTGCATCACCTGCGAAGTATGCTGGAATATACTTACCGTCTTTTTCTACCCATTTATAGTCACTTCCACTACCATCTGACATTGCAAGTGGTAAACTATATGTGAATAAGAAGCCATCTAGTAAAGATGTCGCTGTTGTTGTAAGACCACTTATTTTCTTACCTTCTGGGTCAGCTGCAATAATCTTCAGTATCATCTCTTCAAATTCTTCCCATGTTTCTGGCTCTTTTGTCACACCCGCTTCTTGTGCTAAGTCCCATCTATATAGAACCGTTCTATCAATAGCATTCCAAACATTATTTGGATATGTTTTTCTTGGGATACAGTACAACTGATCATTAACTTTTAATGTCTCTATATCATCCGCTTTTACATACTCATTAAGATTTGGATATTTTGATAAATCTTGAGGTAACCCTTTTACAACTCCTTGTGAAATCCAATCATTATAATATGCTGTTCCAATGGCATCAATCGAGAACACATCTGGCAAACTATCTGAAGCTGCCCATAATTGAATTTTTTGCACATAGTCATCCCATGTGACATTCATCGGTACAAACTTTACATTAAACTTTTCTTCGATAGTCCTTAAGATCTTGTCATTTGCACCACCTGCTAACCCTTTTTCAATGTCCCATAGCGCAACTGAAATTTCCATCGGCTTATCAGATGCTCCCTCATCACTCTTAGCACTACCTCCACAACCTGTTAGTGCACTTACTGCTAATACTTGTGCCACCAATAACGCCATCCATTTTTTAGTTTTTCTCATAACTTCCCCTCCTAATAATGTTTATGTAAAAACTTTAATAACCCCTACTCCTTCACTGCACCTACCATAACACCCTTTGCAAAATGCTTTTGTACGAAAGGATATACACATAAAATAGGTACTGTCGATACTACGATTGTTGCCATTTGAACTGCTTGCATATTAACCTTACTACCACTTCCAACGATTGCTTGTGCTTGTGTAGCAAGTTGTGTATTAAAGTTGATTAGAACTTCTCTTAAATACATTTGTAATGGCATAAGATTTTTTTGGTTGATATACAACATTGCATTCCACCACTCATTCCATCTTTCTACTGAGTAGAATAATGCAAAAGTCGCCATAAATGGTAATGAAATTGGTAAGATGACTTTGAGTAATACTGTAAATTCATTGGCGCCATCTATCTTCGCTGCTTCAATTAAACTTGGCGGTAAACTCATAAAGTAGTTTTTCATAATAATCATATAATAAGTACTGACTGCCCATGGTAAAATCATAGACCATACACTATTAACAAGCCCATAATCTTTGACAACTAAGTATGTTGGTACTAAACCACCATTAAACAACATTGTAAAGAGTACAATCCATAGAAACAGCTTACGTCCAACCAAGTCTTTCTTAGATAAAACGTATGCACCCGATACTGATAAAAACATATTCACAGCCGTCCCAACAACTGTAATAAATACTGTAACACCTAATGATTTGAAGAAATAAGCATCCTCCATAATCGTTTTATATCCCGTCCAGTCAATGACATGTGGCAATAAATAAGGTGTATGCTCTGCTATAGCTTTTGTATTGGCAACAGATGTAATCAATACATTATAGAAAGGATACATAGTGATTAATGCTAAGATTGTCAGTATAACTATTAAGATAACATCGAAAAGACTGGTTGATTTGAATCGTTTTTTCATCACTTTTCCCCCCTCTAGAATAAGCCCTGTTCACCTTGTTTGGTGACTACTTTATTGGCTACTGTTAGTAAGATAACACCTATAACGGATTTGAATAATCCCAGTGCTGTTGTATATCCAAAATTCCCTCCTGTAACAAAGGACTTCCTAAATACATAAGTATCAATTGTATCTGCTACAGAATACACAGGTGAAGAATAGAGGTTGAAAATCTGGTCGAAATTCGCACCATTGGTCATAATCTGACCTACTGCTAAGATAAACATAATCGCCACTGTATTTCTAATTCCCGGCCAAGATACATGTAAAATCTTCTGCCATCTATTAGCCCCATCAATGCTTGCTGCTTCATAAAGTCCAGGATCAATCCCTGCAAAAGCTGCTAAGTAAATAATGGAATCCCATCCCAGCTCCTTCCATATATTTGATATCCAAATAAACGGTCTAAAGCTTGTTTCAGATACAAGTGGTGCCACTGTCTCTAACCCCATAGTTGCGAAGACTTGATTAATAATACCATTTGATGCAAACATATTGGTAAGAATCCCTGCAAGTACAACCCATGATATAAAATGAGGGAAAGTAAATACTGTTTGATAAAACTTTTTGAGCCTTGTACTTCTTATCTCATTAAGTAAAATAGCTAGAATAATAGGGACTGGGAAATGAAACACCATTTTCCCTGCACTAAAGATTAGCGTATTTTTAAAAGCCCTCCAAAATTCTACGTCTTCGAACATCATCTTGAAGTTCTGCAACCCTACCCAAGGGCTATTCCATAGTCCAGCATCATACCTAAAATCTTTAAAAGCAAGGGTAAGTCCCCCCATTGGTAAATAGCAAAACATAACATACCATATTAACACTGGTAAAAAAATTAGGTATAATAATTTGTCATTTTTAACTCGTTGCCAGGTTTCTTTACTAAAAAACTTCTCTTTTATAATTCCCTCTTTTTGACTTACCTGAACACCCTTCATCTCATTCCTCCCCACGTCATATTTTTTAGTCATTTTAACTAAGTTTCTTATAGCTCTATTTTAATATTTTATATACATTAAATAAATGTAATAAGTTTAAAATTTTATGTATTATAGTTATTTAATATGAAAAATCATTAACTCACCTTGTATTTTTACATTTTTATTTATGTTTACTTTGTAGTATAATATGTATTATTATAAATTTTACTTATATTTACTAGGAGGTCTTTATGAAACAGCATAAAAACTTTTCTTTGAAGAGAAAATTTTGTGTCCTTTCTCTATGTTTTTTAAGCATAAGTCTCATCTTAACCTTATCGATTACTTATAAAATTAAGGAACTTCTTTTTCAAAAACAAATTGCTTATGCGACCTCCAATGCAGAGCGTTTTCGCTGCGACATAACCTACATGTATAAAAAGGTGTATACTCTTTATGATTTTCTTCTATTTGATAGAAATATTGAAGAATTATTCCTAGATCCCTTTACTTCTCAAACGACATCTCAGTTAAATAATATTAATAACATTTTGCTATCTCTAGGGATTATGAACGAAGATATTGCTGATATTACTCTAGTTGGTCATAATTTTTCCTACTCGGGACTTTTCGATGTTACTTATGTTAAGCAGCTTATTGAGCCTGTCCAAAGTAGTCGCTATATTAGTAGTCTGGGTATTATGCCTTCTTCTTTTCTTGATGCTTCTGACAAACTCTACCTTGTATTCCATAAGAAATTATATGGCTACCACAACCAAAGTAGCTTTGGACAAGGTCTAGGAGATATTCTCATTTCTGTTGATCCATCTCTTCTAATAGGCGCTCTACCCCAAGATACTTTAGAAGATACGACCTGTTTTATGGTCATCGATCAATTCCAGAATATCTATCCTTTTAATGCTTCGCTTGACGCTGCACAACAGCTTGTAGATACCTCTATTCCTAATGAGATTTTTGTGGAATCAAAATCTATCCCTGGCATGCTAGCTAGTGAAACTGATGACTATCTTATCTATACATCATTTGTCCCTGAGATGAAATATTATATTATGAGTGTACTGGACAAAAGCAAACTACTCTCTCAACTCACACCGATACTTTATCTGTGTTTTCTAATTGTAGCCATTACAACTCTTTTTATTTGTATTAGCCTTTATCTCATCTTGTCTAATATCTTAAATCCGATTAACAAGATTAGCGGCTTCATCAAAGAGATTCGAGACGGAAACATGAAAAATTTGAAGCATTCACTTCCTTTAGAAGGAAGTAGTGAAGTCATCACACTCTCTTCAACCTTCAATGGCATGATGTCCGAAATCACATCTCTTAATAAACAACTCTTTAGCACCACAACAAGACTCTACGAATTAGAACTCCAAAAAAATAAGGCTGAAATACTTCATTTAAGAAGTCAAATCAACCCTCACTTTCTTTATAACACGCTAGAATCTATACGTGGCCTGGCCATGGAAAATAACTCCCCTGAAATCGCCCAAATTGCACTCTGTATGGGCAAAATCTTTAATTATAGCATACGTGGTAAGAACAAAACCGCTTTAGAAGAGGAAATTGCTATTACTAAATCATACCTTGATATTCAGCGTATCCGATTTAATCAAAAATTTGAGGTCATTTATAACATTCTCCCACCTACATCACAGGTTATCGTTCCAAAAATGATTCTTCAGCCATTGATTGAAAATGCTATATTTCACGGACTTGAACCTAAACTTACTAAAGGCGTTCTCTATATAGCAAGCTCTATGGCAGATCATACACTCTATATTACAATCCAAGATGATGGTGTCGGCATACCCCCATCTAAATTACAAGCATTAGTAGACTCTTTGGCTAGTTCAAATCTACTGACCCCAACCCCAAGCATGCACATTGGTGTACTCAATGTCCATAATCGTATTCGTTTAGAATATGGTGATGGCTATGGCTTAACTTTTGAAAGCACTGTTAATATTGGTACCAAAACTACTCTGACTTTACCCATTCTAAATTCTGGAGGTCCCTATGCTTAATGTTATTATTGTTGATGATGAAACTTTTATCTTAAAATCTATCTTAAATGCTATTCCTTGGGATACACTTGGTTTAAATGTTGTCGGTACTTTCAGTACTGGCACTGAGGCACTAGATTTTATTACGACTCATCCTGTCCATCTCATCATTACAGATATTCGTATGCCTGGCATGAGTGGTCTTGACCTCTGCGATTATGTCTATAACCACTTTCCAGAAATCCAACTTATCATTATTAGTGGTTATGCCGATTTCCCTTATGCCCAAAAAGCGATTAAGTATAATGTTCTTGGCTATTGTATCAAACCTATTGATTATACTGAGGTTATGGGGCTCTTACGCAAGGCTATTATTAACACCACTAAATTCCATCAATCAAGCTACGATATCATTGATGCTTTTGGCAACAAAGATCTTGATTTTTTAAATACTTACCTCACTAACTACAATATCAATACAGATCATTTCTATTTGATGGCATCTATCGGGATTACACCACTTTCACACCCTCTATCTTCCCAATTTACAACCATCAAACTAGGCTCCCATAAGTATCTATATTTTTCAAATCAGCCTTTTGACGTCACTCATTTAACGACTCAAAAGCTCCAAACACAGAATATCAAAGGCGTTGGCATCTATACGACTTGTGTGAGTTTAGATACCCTTTTCTCTTCTGTTTTACAGACCATAAGCATGGCTTATCAATTCTTCTTCCCTAATCAGCCTACAGTCTGTCAGACACTACCTGTATGCGGCTATCAACCTTTCTTATCACGACTCAAAAGCGTACTTACATCACGTAACCTTCCTGAGATTTCAGCTATATTAGAAGAACTTCGGACCATTGATAATTTTGCGAGCTACTCCATTCCCTTTGCTCTCAAAATATGGAATCTCTTTATGGTCTACCGCACAGACTATAGCCAACTCGAACTTGAAGACCATTATATTTATAACACTGACGACCTTTATCAAAAATTCGGATGTTTTGAAGACATGCTTAGTACACTTTCTGAGATGATTACCGAACAGTCCACACCTATCGAACTGCCTAACACTCATAACAATACTTTTATCTATATTTTGCAGTTTATTAATCATCACTATATGAAGAATATTTCACTAGCCGATATAGCTTCTAACTTCAACCTCAGTCAAAGCTATATTAGCCAACTATTCCGCAAAGAAACTAGCTCTACTTACACTGAATACATCTCACAACTCCGTATTCAAAAAGCTAAAGAACTGCTCCTTAACAATGATTTATCCCTTAACGATATTAGTGAAGCTATTGGTTACAATGATTACTTCTATTTTTTAAAAAGCTTCAAAAAACATGTGGGTATAAGCCCTGGAAAATACCGCGCCCAAGGTGGCTATGATAGCCTCTAAAAGTATAAGGCAAAGACCTTAAGCCCCCCCATTGGGAAGCTTAAGGTCTTTGTCGCGTAATATCCTTGTGATTCTTCATATGTTCCTCTTTTCACTAGTTACCTTGTTCAAAAAAAGTCATCGCTAAAGCTAACCATTCATCTGGTAGATACAGTGCTAAATAGCCATGATTATAGTCTTTGGCTTCATAAATCTGACAATTTTGGACAAGTCCTTTAAAGAGTTGTGCTGACTTTTTCACGCATTTCATTTCTTTCTCTCCATACCAACACATAACCTGTGCCTGAGTATCTTTCAGAGACTCTCTCAATTGATACTTCATCATATAAGTGCGGTATATAGTAATGGGTGTCTCTCTGGGGACATACGGCATATCCTGCATATAATAGTCTTGTATCTCTTGAGGATACAACATTTTTTCAGGTAGCATTTTGTTCATAGCCTCTAACTGTTTACGGCACGCTTTTTCACTAAATAACATCTTCCCCAAGCACTTAACTGTCAAAATACAGAATCTGGCCATAGCTGGTTGAGGGTACAAAAGGCTCCCATCAATAATAGCCTTCTGGGTTAGCTTTGGTCTACGAGAAAGGAGTTCAGCCACAATTTGTCCCCCTAAAGATACTCCCCCAAGTGCAAACAAATGTCCCCCACAATTTTGATCTATATAGGCTAGTAGCTTATCCGCTGTAGCCTCCGTTGATTGATAGGGTGTTTCCCTTTCTGAGCCATGCCCATCCAATGTTGGTAAAATAACATAATACTTTTTGGCTAGTACTCTTGCTTGACGCAAAAAATTCCACCACGCATTTCCCCCTCCATGAATAAGCATAATTGAGGGGTTCTGCTTATCTCCAAACGTATGAAAATCCATTCTAATCACCTTCCCTTTTGGGTTCTATCCCGATTTTGTGAATGCTTTTTACCTTAATATAATTCTCATATGTATTGGAGCTCAAAATATTTTGCCGTATTCCTTAGTGAAATACGTTGTTTTCACACGCTCTGTATTCCATTTATAATATTAATCCCACACCTCATATTAATCAATATTTTTAGAATATTTTTTAGATATAAAAGATAACCTCTCAGCCCATTCACCACGCTGAGAGGTTATGATATATCATTCTTAGTAATACGTCACGATAAATTGGTCACTATCAAAATAAACAAGATCTCCCGCTTCTTCCTTCCAGCTTGCCTTCAAACTACTTGGAACCTGCCTGCCATCTACTTCTTTTGTAGGCCCCGCAATGATTTCCCATGGTACTGTTTTTTTGCCACCTTTGGTATCTGTCTGCTCTCTATCTGTCGTATAAAAAGAAACAAATGCGCCCTCCTCATCAAAGGTAAAGATGCCGCTTCCTTCAAGTCCTTGATAAGTAATTGTCGCCTTTGCGCGGTTTTCATCTACCACTTCCCACTGTATATAATCTTGCAACAACAGCTCTGGAAGCAAAACCCCTTCTGCTAGACAC
The DNA here is from genome assembly GCA_051647765.1 of Cellulosilyticaceae bacterium. Classification (GTDB taxonomy): domain Bacteria; phylum Bacillota; class Clostridia; order Lachnospirales; family Cellulosilyticaceae; genus JBOFEH01. The sequence goes on from JBOFEH010000108.1 coordinate 27,029, forward strand.
GTTACAAGTCCTGCTTTTTTCATTGTGATCTCTTCTCCTTCGTCTCTTATATCAAACAAAGTGAAAAGTTTGGCTATAACCCCTTTCATACTACCTTCTCCCCCTAGGTACCTATCTATCCCCTGAAAAGGAATACCCATGAGAGCAGTATCTATGTACGCCACTCTTTCTGGTTTATCTACAAAATTATAATGTTCATAGTCCATCTTAACGGCTTTCCCTTCTAGCATAAAATCTACTTGCTTATAATCTATCTTCATGTAAGCCATTTTGGGCATTCCCACAAATCCGCTATATCTAAAATACTTCTGCACACTAGTGGGCAAATGCGCGATATCTTCTTCTGTAATATATCCTTCTACTGGGGCCACCTGCTCCACCCTCGCCCCCGCAAGTTTATCAAACTCCCTTTTTGCTTTTCCTCCTGGCATATTAAAAAATAATATTATTGCCCCTATAACTAATAATGCTCCCCCTAAAATGTACATGATTGTTTTTCTCCCCTTCTTCATTTATTGATTTCCTCCCTCTTCCATCTCTAACAAATTAGCCTCTAATTTACTCAGTCCATTGCATAATGCCTCTAATTCTGTCTCTTCTATTCCCTTATACATCTGTGCTAAGAAAAGCTCTTCCTTTGCTTCTCTCCTTGCAGCATGCTCTAAGGCATCCTTGGTTAATGCCAACTCCACGATTCTAGCATCCTGCGCCCTTGCTTTAATCTCCAAAAAGCCCTTTTTCTCTAATATAAGTGCCATCTTTTTTACATTTTGTCCTGAAGTTCCTATATAAGCTGCTACTTCTCCTAGGGACGCCTTTCCCTCTTCAAACTGAGACAAGGTAGCCAATATTCCCCATTGCTTAACGGTGATTGTATCATCTAACTGATCCCCTAGTTTTTGGACGCGGTTTGCTAATATAAATAACCTCCCAAAAATATATGCTTCTTTTTCCATGTTTTTCCTCCCCTTAAAAAATATCTAACCAGTTAGGTATATTATATCTAACTGGTTAGCTATTTGCAACTCCTATTGATGATATATCTTGCTATAAGGCGTGATTCTAAGGATTTTCTAAAGATTTAATTTTTCTTCTTATAATCTTGATAAATAATCGTCAATGTAAAGCACGCGGTCACAAATTCTGTCCCAACAAAAGACATCCATACCCCGTTTAATCCTATGGTCATTGCAAGCCCCATTACACTTGGAATAATAAGAACAAGTCCTCTTAACATAGATATACTAAATCCTTTTTTGCCTTTTTCTGTGGCACTTAAATAAGCTGCCCCTACTATGTTAATACCTGCAAAAATAATGCCTATGAAATAAATATGCATACCCGATAACGCAAGTTGTGCAAGTAACACATCTTGCTCTTTGTTGAAAACGGCTATAAGCGGATTTGCAAATCCATAAATACCTACATATAAAACAATGCCGAGTCCTACTGCTAAACCTAACGCATATCTAAGTGCTTGATAAACTTTCTTCATGTCCCCAGCCCCATAGTACCGACTTATGAGCGGTTGAACACCCTGTGCAATGCCTGTAAAAAGTGCGAGACATACTAATGAAATATTGGCGATAATACCATAGGCCGCGACAGCTACATTTCCCGCTAGTTCTAAGATTACTAAGTTAAAGACGAGCAATACAATCCCTGTTGAAAGCTCCGTTACAAAAGCCGATATGCCGAGTCCAAGGCTATCTGTGAGGGTTCTTAACTGCGGTTTACTTTTTACCAATCGCAACCTGCTATTTTTCTTGAAGAAATGCACCGACAATATACTCATACTAATCATAGGTGCAATACCCGTTGCCAGTGCTGCCCCAAACATTCCCATGCCAAGAGGGTACACAAACCAATAATCTAATATAATATTAACCAAACTCCCGAATATCATAGCCATCATCGTAAGTTTTGGCTCTCCGTCATTTCGTACAAATGCAATCAAAATATAATTTAAAATAAAGAAAGGTGCTAACCCTAAAATTATTTTTAGGTAGGCATTCATCATATCAAAAGTAGTGGTATCTGCTCCTAACCACATGCAAATAGTCTTAGACCCTACTATTCCGCTAACGCTAATCAAAGCACCCATCATCAATCCAATCAGCAGCGTCTGACTAAAAATTTGATTAGCCTCTCTAGCTTTGTTTTTTGACAATAAAAGCGTATATCTTGTCCCACTCCCTATCCCTAATAGCAAGCCTATGCCATTAACAAGTCCAAAAATAGGGAGCGCTAAGTTAAGTGCTGTTAGCGCACCTGCTCCAATACCATTTGCAATAAAATATGTATCAGCTAGTATGTAACAAGATATCCCTAGCATCCCTAACATATTCAAAAGTACATAGCTCATAAACATTTTAAATGTGCCATTATTTTTCATAACAATCTTCCTCCTTCTTTTTTGCCTCTTAAACAAAGAAGTGCCTAAAACATATTCTTTCTACGACCTACGGAATATGTTTTAGACACTTTTATTTGTTTAATCCGGTGACTAAACAACAAGTTTTATTATTTTATACTCTATAATCAATCTACAAAATCTCCTTATTAAAATGTCCTCTTGTGTCTGTTTCTTGATTAAAGACAACATTCTCCTCTGTACCCTCTAATTTGCTTAATGCCTTATGAATAACTTCTATAACCTCATCCTTAGATTCAACTGTGAAGTTTAATCTAAATGCCTCAATCCCTTTGATGTTTTGTAGCTCATCCAAAAGATTCAGCGTCTTTCCATTAAGAATCGTGGTCGTACAATCATCATGAGCAATAATAGGAAATGTTCCGTGCTCATCTTTTAATTCATAAGTCTTTGTTTTGCAAATACCACATTGATCCATTTTTTTCATTGGACAATATTTTGTAAACATCATAGGCGCCTTCCCATATACAATCATCTCTAGTGCAGGATAGCCGTCATTTTGTTCATGATAGACATTTATTAAATCTTCAATTTGGCTCTTATTGAGTTCATAAGATAAAGTGACGCGTTTTGCACCTAATTGATATAATTCATAGCAGCTCGTAGCATTCACAACATTTAAAGAATAGTCCGTAACAAAAGGATTGGTTTGTCTATAGTGATAAATCCCCCCATATCCTCCTATTAGTAGCTGGCCTTCTTTGTTTTTATAGTCATTCTGATTTCTTCTCACAACGTTTTCAAAATAAATTTCCTGAATGCCACAGCTCACACAAGCATCATACTGCTCCTTAGTTGTTACAGTAGCTGTAAGATATGGCTGCCCTTGTGCAAAGCTTATTTTTTCTTGTTCTTTTAGGCACTTAGTTCTTTTGTTTTGGCTGTTAAGTTTTAAGCCGTATAAGCCCTGTACGATATCTCTTCTTGCTGCATTCAAAAGTTTAGCTGGAATAAATGTATTCCACCCCTCAAACTCTACATGATTAAGCTCGAATATCGTATCCTTTAATCTTGAAAATTGCTTGATGACCTGCTCTTTTGTGGTTGGATTATTAATAGCTTCCCCTAGTATTTCTTCACTTTCATATAAATAATTAAAGCCTAAGCCCGTAGCATCTATGATTAGTTTTGCCCCTGGATAGGCATACACTCTAATATCTAGGTTAAAGCGCTTAAATTCTTTTTCCAATGATGATTCGAGTTCTTTGTAATACAAATAATCTTTTGATGTATAGACTAAATCACCCTTAGACAGCTTTTCTTTGATTTTGATATAACAGACATCATCTGCTCTACTCTTTAAATTGCCATCTTTATCGTACATTTTTACAACAGTCAAATTTACATCCTCATTGTTATGACTTATTCTGATGATGTCATTTTGATTTAAAGTATGTGTTAATGTGATTTCGTACATATCTTTAAACGTCCCACTAATTCTACCAATTTCATATCCCGCATTATTAGGTCTTAAGACGTTTGTAATGTTTTTCTTATCTTCATGGAACAAATATCCCTTAGTAAATGTTCTATTGAATGTTTTGCTCAGATTTTCTTTATCTTCTTTTGTTATTTTATGATCTAATGCCATTCGGTATCTTGATATCACATTAGCAACATACGCAGGCTCTTTCATTCGGCCCTCTATTTTCAAAGAATCAATTTCTTTTAAATCATTGATATAGTCGATTGTGTTTAAGTCCTTAGTAGATAAAATATAATTTTCCCCTAGTGACGTATCAGTTGTCTGATCAATGAGTTCATATTCCTTACGGCATGACCCAACACATCTACCACGATTTCCACTTCGATAGCCGATCAATCCAGACATGAGACAGTTACCAGAATAAGATACACACAAAGCACCATGAACAAAAATCTCCAAAGGTATTTTAGCTATTCTTTTGATCTCTTTTACTTTTTCAATCGGAACCTCACGAGACAGGACAACTCTTTTAGCACCCAATTCTTTAAATAACAAGGTGCCTTCTAAATCATCTATTCCCATTTGAGTTGAACAATGTGCTTCCATATCTTGAAAGTTATTCACAATATAATTGAAAGCCACCAGATCTTGGACGATAACGCCATCCACACCGATTTCATTCAATTCATTGATCTGTTGTTTCATCTCCTCAACTTCGTTTTCGAAAATGATAGTATTCATTGTAACATAGATCTTAACATTTCTCAGATGGGCATATGCAACAGCCACCTTTAGTGATTCTAAATCAAAATTCGATGAGTATGCACGCGCACCAAATTTTTGCATCCCTAAATATATTGCATCACAACCATTAGAAATTGCAGCTTTTAAAGCCTCCATGCTTCCTGCTGGAGCTAATAATTCCGTCATTTTGTCCCCCTTATTACCCATAAAGGATAAATATTTCGTAGTTATTCTAGGTACTTATTTTAAGGATAAAACAAAAGATAGTACCCCATTAAGTACTATCTTACTCGCAAAATGAATTATTTGTCTAGCATAAAATATGATAATTAAATAATAAATCACCTTATTTTACAGAATTATATACCTTTACTAGCTCATTTCAAAATCTAACGTCACTTTATCTCTTCACTGAATGATTTTCTTGTCTCAATTCTTTTATTTTTTCCAATGACAATTTTGTCTTTATAGCAATGGTTTCATCATCTAATACATCTAATAACTCTCTAGCTAATTCTATTTCTCTTTCATATCGTCCCTTTTCCATCGCCTCTTCTTTTATCTCTTCTATCGTTCTTGTAATATTGGCAGTCATCTTATCTACATCCTCCTTATCCGCATCTAAAATACTTAAGGCTACATCTTTTATTTCTTCACTTAATGTATTGGCTAACCAGTTTTTAAGTTCTAATTTCTCTTCTGAGGTTAATTTATTAAAGGCTTTTACAATAGTAGCTAATCTACTCATGTATTCTTCATACTCTACCTTTTGATCTAACAAAAAGATGATTTATAGTTTCTCCTACACTATTCGTTCTAGTCAAAGTATCATCATTTCTATCTTAATTATATCAAAATCTTGATTTTATAGTATAAAAATAGAGAGCATTTTAAATGCACTCTATCATTACTTATAACTATGGATTCTCTCTATTCACAGCACATTAGTTTCTCTGGGTCTAGTAATTCCCACTACTTTAAGAGCAAACCGCCCCTACTTATGGTAAGGTTCACC
>JBOFEH010000109.1:0-15370 GCA_051647765.1 Cellulosilyticaceae bacterium
CAGTATACTCAACAAGCACCTCAAAATACAGTCTACGCACAAGTACCCAAAGAAGATAATACATTGGCGATCATTAGTCTTATATTAGGGATTATCTCATGTACGATAGGGTGTTGTCTCTTTATTTTTGGATGGGCAATTGCTATAGGAGCTATTGTGTGTGGTATTATGGGCATCAATAAGGGTGGCAAGGGAATGGCTATTGCAGGTCTTGTATTAGGCTGTGTAGGGATTGTATTCCAGATTATTTATATGATTGTTTTGCTTTTAGGATAAAGAACAAAAAGAGGATGCCTTGTGGCATCCTTTTTAGTTATGAGTTGAAAGCGTATCCATAAAGATATATGGAGGACTTACTTTGATGAGTTCCCTAAATTTATAGATGATACATAGTGCCTGCTCTAAGGTGAGCGGAGCGGATTGCCCTAGTGACTGGGAGCCAAGAGAATCTACTAAGTTAAATGGACTCATTGGAACGAGTGTGTTGGCTGTTTCAGTGAGTATTTGACTTGCCTGTAAACCACTTAGAGGATCATTGATCTTAGATGGACTAAGAATAGATGTTTGCATCATCTCATCAGATAATGGGTAAGCATTTGGAATCGCTTTGTTTAATAAGCTTACAAAAGTTCTCTCAGAAATAGGTGTCTGATAACTAGTCGTTGTAGGCGCAATCCAGTTGTGTTCTAAAGCATAAGTCACATAAGGTTTGCTCCAAGATGAGTAGGATATGTTTTCTACACGGTAGCTATGATCTTCATTGCCTACGACTTTGAAGTTAGCATTGCCATAATTAAAGAGTGCATTCATATCTTTGAACTGATAAGGCGTATTGGTCTTCATAACAACACCTATGAGTTCAATATCATTATAAATAGCTTTGGCTACAAGTGTACGGCCAGCGGGTGTATGATAGCCTGTTTTTGCAGCAACAACATGAGGATTATAATAAGGTGATTGCTGGTCAAGTAGTGCAGCTGTATGAGAGATATCCATTGTTGTACTTCTATTAGGAATGGCAAACTTATACTGACCTGTGCCAGCACTCTCTAGTACTTCAGGGTTAGCAAAAGCAGCTTTGGTAATCAGTGCCAAATCATAAGGTGTTGTATAGTGGTTAGGATCATGATAGCCATGTGGATTGACAAAGTGGGAAGAGCGTGCACCGAGTAGCTTAGCACGTTGATTCATCTTATTAGCAAAAGCATCTATACTACCAGCGTTTTTGACAGCCATATCGTAAGAGATATAGTTGTCAGATCCCATTAGAATACCATGTAAACCGTCCTTGACAGTATACGTATCACCTCTTAAGAGGCCAATATGGCTACTATCAGAAGGTACATTTGCAATACTAGCAGGTGTTTTGGTAATGATCTGTGTAGCATCCATTTCTTCTGCTAATATGAGACAAGAAAGCACTTTGGTTGTACTAGCTGGATAAAATACTGAGTTGATGTTTTTTGCATAAAGTATGGTACCTGTTTTGGCATCCATAAGAATAGCACCTTCGGCTGAAATATCAGGTAAAGGTGCAGCAAAAGCAGTAATAGACAAGCCTAGACTTACTAATAGAATCAATAAAAAGTAGTATGTTTTTTTCATAGGTTATTTGATTGCTCCTCTAGAGAGTCTGGGCACTGAGAAGGAAATAGTGTTTCAATAATACCGATCGCTTCTTGATTTACGACCTCATATTCAATCTCTAAGCCATTACGGACACCTTTGATGATGCCAGCTGATTTAAGCTTTGCTAAGTGTTGAGAAATCGTTGATTGAGGCATTTCCATGCAGTGCTGAATATTGGTGACATTACATTTGCCTTTGAAATATAGGTTGGCAGTAATGCAAAGTCTAGCAGGGTGAGCCAATGCTTTCAAAATATCCGCTTTAGCTTCTAAACAATTGGTTTGCATACATAGACCTCCTTTTAGATATATATATTATAATATAACAATATTTACGATATAAATCTAGGTTAAATATTTACTAATTTAAGGGATTTAATACATGGGAATTGATTTTTACATAGACAAAAAAATAAACAATGTAAAAATGAATATAAAAGTTAAAATAGACCATACTTTAAAGGAAAGCTTAACGGCATGAAAGGAGTGTACAGTTTATGTACGAATCATTAGAGAGTTTTCCTTTAAGAAAGATTAACTTTGTTAAGACTAGAACCACCATACTCAAAGCTGTCAGTCACTTATTAAAAGAGAAAGATTTTGGCTCAATTACTGTAGATGAAATTTGTCAGAGAGCACAGATTTCGAGAGGAACATTTTTTAATTATTTTTCAACTAAAGAACATGTATTTCACTATTATTTACGCATTTTTACAATCCGTATTTCCCTTCGAGTTAAGCAGTGGGATACATCTGTAACCTTCAAAGATAAAATCAAGCAACTATATGAGTGGCTCAATGAGGAGACTCAGTACTCTAGATTTGTGGATAGTTATATCAATTTCCTTCTTAATGTAGGGGAAGATAATAACGAAATGAAACTTACAGATGCAGAGTTTGTCTATTTCTTTAATGGCATAACAGAGGAACAACATACTTATTATAACCAGCTTACACTGCATAAGATTTTTGAGGCTATTTGCCAAGACGGCAAAAATCAAGGAGACATTAAAGAAGATAAGCCTGCATCAGAACTAGCACACATTCTTATTGGTATGCTTGTTGCAAGTTATGTAACAGACCATATGGAACCTGAGGTAGACCACTTACCTATATTTGAGCGTGTTTGGTAGATAATAATAGTGATTATGGGGCAATTGTATAATTAATATATGATTGCCTTTATTTTTTTGCCCCTATTTATTTTGGGGAAAGATAGATCAATTATATCAACTTTATGAAGGAGTTGCCAAAATACCATTGAGTTTAGCCTGACTTTTGCTTAGTATGATAAAGGACTATAGACAAAAGAAGAGGTGAATCATTGGAAACAACACAGAAAAACTATAGATTGACTACCATATCTTGCTTTGTGGGGATATTTGTTCAAGCGATTATTACCAATCTAACAGCTATATTATTTATTCCACTTATGGACTTGTATGGACTAAATTATGCTCATTTAGGGATATTAGTAGCAGTTAATTTTTCCGCGCAAGTAGCATCAGATATTTTATTTAGTGGTTTTATTGATAAGTTAGGCTATAAGAAGCTTGTATTGCCTTCGGCTATATGTGCGTTTGTAGGACTGATCTTATTTGCATTATCTCCGTATTTATTTGAGGATATATTTGTAGGGATTTTGTTAGCGACGATTATATTTGCGGCAGCAAGTGGTCTGCTAGAGATTTTGTTAAGCCCTATTATTAATGCCATACCGGGTAATGATAAAGGGCCTGCTATGAGCCTAATGCATTCTTTTTATGCATGGGGGCAAGTGGTAACGATTGTGGTGACCACAGTATTTCTATTTGTATTTGGAGGAGATAGGTGGCAAATCATCTTATTAATTTGGGCCATTGTGCCTCTTATTAATTTTGCTATGTTCCTAAAGGCCCCATTTCCAAATACGGTAGCAGAAGAACATAGACAAAATATGAAAGATTTAATTTTTAATCCTTTTTATATGATTGCTTTAGCAGCTATATTTTTTGGTGCAGGGACAGAAGTTGTGATGAACCAGTGGTCATCTACATTTATGGAGAAAGCACTCCAAATGCCTAAGGTTACCGGAGATTTGCTAGGGATGTGTGGATTTGCTGTGATGCTAGGTGTGGGACGTACTGTATATGGTATTTACGGCAATAAACTTAACCTTAGCAAGCTCTTAATCGGCGGCTCAGGCGTAGGCATATTGTGTTATATTATTGTGGCACTATCGCCTATCAATGCACTTAATCTCATAGCATGTGCACTCTGTGGTTTAGCAGCCAGCTTGTTGTGGCCAGGTACACTGATTATTACGGCAGATAGGTTCCCTCTAGCGGGAGCATGGCTCTTTGCGATATTAGCAGCGGCTGGAGATGTGGGGGCTGCATTTGGACCATGGCTTACAGGGGAGGTCGTTAATGGGATGCTCGTAGCAAACACGGAGCAAATTGCTATTAGAGGCGGGATATTGATTGCCGTGATCTTCCCAGTAGGTGCTATGATATGCCATATGATTCTAAGTAAGATGGGTAAGCAGCGTAGCAAGGTATCTCAATCCTAAAGGACCCAAACAGTAAAGAGCATCTGACTTTGATTGCAAGAGTGCAATCAAGGCAGATGCTCTTTTGGTTTGTATAGAAGCGATTATTTTTTAGAATCTAAATACTGACCATTGCTAATTGCAAAGGAATTATTATTTTGGAGTACATCCCAGTTGATAGACCAAGTCATAATCCCTCTTAAGTCAGGATATGTTGCAACAAGGGTATCAAAAGCTTGTTGTAAGGCTGCATTAGAAATATGACCACTACCAGCAGCGCCAGAAGAAGAAGGGACACCAATCACCACTTGATCAGCTCTTAAAGGTTCGAAGAAGTATTCAGATTTGCCACCAACATTAAATCCATCTAGTAACATTTTGCACATAGCAACTGTTGCATCTGCATTTCCCATGCTATAAATCTTACCATCTGGGGCAGTTACTGCAATAGAGTTATATAATTGGACATGAACATAAGTGGTTTTGTCTCTGAGAGCATGGATCATTGGGAGATAAACACCAGCACGTACGTCGCAGTTAGCATTGAGTCCGCCGTAGAACTGGTAGCCAAGTTGCATATAGAATGTTTCAGGTGCCCAAGAAAGGATGAAATCATTACCATAGCTATCACAAATTTGGCGGATTGCAGTAATCATATTCACGATTTTTGGTGAAGTAGGTGCTTTGTAATTAGGATCAGACCCAGCATTAAAGGTAACAGAGGATTGTTCTAAGTCAATATCAATGCCATCAAAGCCGTATTCATTAACAAAACCTTTGATGTCTGATACGAATTGATTGACTGCGGCGGTAGAAGTTAAAGAAAAATAACCTTCATAGCCACCAATAGATAATACGACTTTTTTGCCTTGTGATTGTAAGAGTTTGATATCTGCTTTGAAGTCATTGATTGTATAGTCAGCAGTCAAACCAGATACTTGGAATTTCATGCGCCCATCAGTGCTACCAGGTGAGACAGGTTCGGCAAAAGAGACATTGATAACATCCCAGTTTGGATTCACATCACGGAGCTTGACGAAAGGTACACCACCAGCAGGACCGCCGCCCCAAGTATGCCAATAACCTATGAGTAAGCGTTTAGGTAAGGTACTCGTACCACCTTCGTTGATGTTGTAAGTAGCTGTGAGAGTAGTAGAATCTGTGAGACCTTCCTTAAAAGCTTTGGCTTTGAGCGTCGTCGTTTTGGAAATGGTAAGTGCTGTAGTATAAGCTGCAGAGAGTACAGTAGGCTCAGAACCATCAGTAGTATAACGAATAGTAGCTCCAGGTGTTTGGCAGCTTAGTGTGATAGTTTGAGGAGCCGCATATGTGCCTGGCTTAGGAGAAATGCTAGGTGTGGCAACACTATCCACAGGAATCAGCTGAATTGTATACGTAGCAGAAGTCGTAGAAGAATCAGTCATACCTGTTTTGAACGCTTTGGCCTTAAGTGTAGTCGTTTGAGCTACAGTGATAGGCTTGGTATAAGTTGTAGAAGAAGCAGTAGGCTCTGTGCCATCGGTGGTATAACGAATAGTAGCGCCTGTTGTAGCAGAGCGAAGGGTGACGTTTTGGGCAGCATCATAGGTGCCACCAGCAGGGGAGAATGTCACAGGACTTACTATTTCGATAGGTGGTAAAACAGGACCAGTATACTCTATCCAAAGAGCAGGGACATTAGTAGGTTCCCAGCCTACAAGTGCAGTATGAGGTTGACGACACTCATAATTTTTGCCGTTGTAAGATACAATATTACCTTTTACATAGGATGTGTTAGGTGTCCATGGTGTAACGACGACATTGCCTTGAATCGTATAAGTAGCAGAAGTAGTAGGAGAATCATTCATACCATTTTTGAAAGCTTTTGCTTTAATGGTGGTAGTAGCATTTATGCTTATAGGGCTAGTGAAAACTAATGAAGAAGCAGTGGGCTCGGTACCATCGGTTGTATAACGAATAGTAGCACCGCTAGTTGTGCAGCTCAAAGTGATAGATTGATTAGAAGTAAAACTGCCACCATTTGGAGAAAAAGTAGGTGATGCAACAGTTTCTGTAGGTATGATTTGAATCGTATAAGTTGAAGAAACTGTAGGGGAATCATTCATACCATCCTTAAAGGCTTTTGCTTTAATAGTGGTAGTAGTATTTATGCTTATAGGACGAGTAAAAACTAATGAAGAAGCAGTAGGTTCAGAGCCATCAGTTGTATAACGAATAGTTGCACCTGGAGTAGCTGAGGCAAGTGTTATACTTTGAGGGCTAGTAAAGTTGCCACCATTTGGAGAAAAGGTTGGTGCAACTACAGTTTCTATGGGAGTGATTTGAATGGTGTAAGTAGCAGAAACAGTCGTAGAGTCATTCATCCCAGATTTAAAAGCTTTTGTTTTGAGCGTAGTTGTTGTACTGATGTTAATTGGATTGGTATAAGGTGTTGAAGAAACAGTAGGCTCTGTTCCATCGGTAGTATAAGTAATGGTAGCACCTGCTGTATCACAGGTAATAGCTACTGTTTGAGGTGCAGTATAAGTACCAGATGCTGGACTAAAATTAGGTGATGCAACGGTTTCAATAGGTGGTGTCACTGAACCTGTATATTCTAGCCAAAGAGCAGGGACGTTGGTAGGTTCCCAGCCAAGGAGAGAAGTATGAGGCTGGCGGCACTCATAGTTTTTACCATTATATGAAACGATGGTATCTTTTGCATAGCTCGTATTAGGTGACCAAGGCATGACAGCTAGAGTACTATCTATACTATAAGGAAGCGGTACTAGGTCTGAAACTGTAGCATAAGCCAATGCCACAGGGGCTGTTACTTCAAAAGAAGTAACAGTCCCTGTGTATTCTAACCAGAGAGCAAGGAGGTTGGCTGGCTCCCAACCTGCTAAAGCAGTATGACTTTGTCTACACTGATAGTTCTTGCCATTGTAAGATACAATATCACCTGTGGCATAGTACGTATTAGGAGTCCATGGTTTGACAGTAGTTTCGCTTTGGATGGTGTAGGTGGCAGAAGCAGTAGGAGAGTCATTCATCCCAGATTTGAAGGCTTTTGTTTTGATTGTAGTCGTGGTGCTTACAGTGATTGCGTTGGAATAAACAGGTGAGTAGGAAGTAGGTTCTGAGCCATCAGTAGTATATGTGATAGTAGCGCCGTTAGTTGCACAGTTGATAGTGACTGTTTGAGCAGATGTAAATGTGCCACCATTTGGAGAAAGTGTTGGTGCAGCAACGGTTTCCATAGGAGTTGCTTGGATTGTGTAAGTGGCCATAGCTGTAGTAGAATCATTCATTCCAGATTTAAAAGCTTTGGCTTTGAGTGTAGTTGTTGTGCTGATGCTAATGGGTGCTGTATAAGTAGCTGAAGAAGAAGTAGGTTCAGAGCCATCAGTAGTGTATCTGATGATAGCGCCATTAGTTGAGCAGCTGATTGTTACGGTTTGAGCAGCTGCTGATGTGCCGCCATCTGGAGAAAATGTAGGCGTTGAGACTGTTTCTATAGGAGTAATAGAACCTGAAGATTCTTTCCAAAGAGCAGGGACATTAGTAGGTTCCCAACCTGGCAAAGATGTATGGGGTTGAAGACATTCGTAGTTTTTGCCACTATAAGAGACGAGATCACCTTTTACATAGGCGGTATTAGGAGCCCATGGTTTGATTGTAGAACCATTCTGAATGGTATAGGTTGCAGAAGCGGTAGGAGAGTCATTCATGCCGTCTTTGAAAGCTTTGGCTTTGAGCGTTGTTGTACTGCTCACATTAATAGGACTGGTATAAACAGGTGAGGAGACGGTAGGCTCAGAGCCATCTTTGGTATAACGAATAGTAGCGCCAGCAGTTGGGCAGTTGATTGTTACATTCTGAGCTGAAGTATAAGTACCACTAGAAGGTGAGAATGTAGGTGTGGCTACTGCTTCTAGAGTGAATGTATAAGTTGCAGAGGCAGTAGGAGAATAATCCATTCCAGATTTAAAAGCTTTGGCTTTAAGGGTAGTCGTTTTGGCTACATTAATAGGGCTAGTATAGACAGGTGAGGAAACAGTAGGTTCAGAGCCGTCTAAAGTATAATAAATAGTGGCACCAGTGGTTGGGCAACTGATTGTTACAGTTTGAGCTGAAGTGTAGGTACCGCTACCAGGAGAAAAAGTAGGGATAGCAACTGCTTCTAAGGTAAAGGTGTAAGTAGCGGAAGTAGTGGGAGAAGTATTCATGCCATCTTTGAAAGCTTTTGCTTTGAGTGTGGTAGTTTTGGCGACATTAAGGGCTGTGGTATAGATCGGAGAAGACGTAGTCGGCTCGGAGCCATCAATGGTATAACGAATAGTCGCACCATTAGTTGCGCAGCTTAGGGCTATGGTTTGAGGTGAAGTGTAAGTACCACCAGCAAGAGAGAAGGTAGGAAGTGCTACAGATTCAACATTACTGTTGAATACTTCATTGATTTTGCTGACTAATGGAGATTTAACATCAGACCATTTTTTGAGTTTTGTGCCATAGTTTGTAACAGTACCGCCGAATTCCAAATCACCAAATACATTCCAAACAATAGCACCACCTAAGTCATGGTCTTTGATGTATTGGGCTTTATAACCAACAGATTGTTCATCGTCATAGCTTAAGAAATAGTTGCCTTTGAAAGCGTAGGGAACTTTAGCTGTATCATCCCATTTGACAGTCCAACCACTATTAGGTGTTAAGATGGTTTGTTTAATGTTGTAATAATTAGGAGCGCCATCTGTGACGTCTTTTGGCCAATTGACATAATCAGCACATGTTGAGATAGGGCCATCAGGTTGGATGGTTTCGGTACGCATAACAGTCGGTGCATTTAAATCAGCAGGACCATTAGTGACCACACCATAGCCATAGAATGGAATCCCCATATTGACTTTGCTCATGTTAATGTTAGTGGTCTTTAGGTAATTGTAGAGAGAGTCAGTACTAAAACCAGCGTATTCTGCATTGGGATAATCATATAAAGGGGAGTTATGACCAGCTTTATTAGACCAACCACCATTAAAGTCATAAGTCATAAAATTATAATAATCCACGTACTTATCAATTTCTGTCCAATTAAAGCCACTTAATTTTTGTGTGTTTGCAGAAAAGCAAGATGTGATGACTTTGTCAGAGCCAATTGCTGCACGGAGTTCCTTGACTAAAGTAATGAAATTTTGGTAATCGGCCTTAGAACCTTTGAAGTTCATGCCTTCATAGGGACCAACATATTCCCAGTCTAGGTCAATGCCATCGAAGCCCATATTAATCAAACGTTTACAATCTGCAATGAATCGGGCACGTTTGGCAGGGTCAGCAGCCATTTCAGGGAAATGTTTACACATACTCCAACCACCAATAGAAGCTAAGACTTTGACACCATTTTGTTTGCCAAGCTCCAATAATCCGGGCGCACCACCTTCTTTTTTTAGAGGGAGAGGGAGGGGTTGATTAGAAACATTCCAAGATGGATTAGACCATGTTGTACCATTGACTTTGACATCAAAACCTTGGGCTTTTGCTCTAGCAGCTACATTGGCATCAATATCGTAGATTTCTTCAAGCTCGCCAAAAAGTATATAGAGATCCCAGCTACTATAAATATCTGTAAAAAGGAGAGGGGCAGGTTGTTGTACAGCACCCGCTTGGTAAATGTTTTTGTTTCTGTAATCTCCACTATGTAGAGAACCATCATTAGCTACACCGAAGAAGGAATAGTTCAACATGGTGTATTTTGAATAATCAATGTTTAAATGGGTCAAGGCACCTTCGCCAGGGACGCCAGCCTTCGAGTCTTTCCATGCATCCCATTGTGTAATGTAGCCAATGACTTGTTTTTTTGTAGTAGTTGATGTGGCTTGTTGAGGCTGTGGGGGAGAATCTAGACTTTGTGCAAACAGAGAAGTAGCTGGGAGTGTGGGGAGAGCTAAAAGCAGTGAAAGACAGACACTTGCTAACTTTTTAAAGATTTTGTTCATATCAGTTGCTCCTTCTTTTTAATGAAATCATATAAGAATATGTTGGCATCCTATATTACTTTGAAATAAAATATAAAACCAAAGTATGTAATCAAAACACCTCCCGATGTGAAAATTTAGGATGAAAACACATAGATATAGTCCTAAAATAAAAATGTTAAAATCCACAAACAAATAGAAGTGATAAAAATAATACATAGCAAATATATGAAAAAAACTAACAAATATTCTAAAAATTTAAACAATATTACAAGCAATAGGGTATGGGGATGTCCTTTTGTTCTTTTATTCTTGTACTTGACGGTCAGTTATACAGAGGGTAATCTGACTACAGACAAAAAAATAGTCAGTAAAAAGTGGGGGAGAGACAATGCCTAAGATTGTAACAAAAGAAGAGAAAAATAGAGCAAAACAACTTATATATCAAAAGACAGAGGCACTGATTAAACGAGTAGGATTCAAAGGTGTCACTGTGACAGCAATTTGTCAGGAGGTGCCTATAGGGAAAGGGACGTTTTATTACTACTATCCTTCCAAGGAAGTATTGTTATTTGAGATATTTGAACAGCATGA
Organism: Cellulosilyticaceae bacterium; assembly: GCA_051647765.1. Classification (GTDB taxonomy): domain Bacteria; phylum Bacillota; class Clostridia; order Lachnospirales; family Cellulosilyticaceae; genus JBOFEH01. Next base: position 10,704 of record JBOFEH010000109.1, read on the forward strand.
AAAGCTGTTGATGCAACAAATTAAGAAATCCAGCCAGCAAAATTTATCAAAAGAAGAGAACATCATAAGAGCTATTACAGAAATCTATCTAGGAGAAGGAAGCCTAGTAACAAAGATTACACCAGAAGAAGTTCGAGGAATAATAAATGCATTACCACCAAACTATAGAGAGCAAAAAGTGAAGAGGGGAGTCAGCTTCTTTGGGGAAGTAATGATAATGTTAGATATAGATCCAAGGCGATGTAATATGGAAGTGGTAGGGGAATTACTAGACAGCATCAATTTTATAGCGGCTAGGCAGAGCATCCAAGGCAGCGCGACAAAGGAAGCATTACAAATAATGATCAAAAGCTTAGCCAGCTATATGGCACAATAAAAAGAGTTGTATAAGATAAAACGAAAAAGAGGGGGAGCAAGGATGAATGTGCTAAGGTATTTAACGTATACGTATGGTATCACATGGGGATTATGGGTGATTGTTATTTTGGGGACACAATTTTGGGGCTGGGAGAAGGGCCATCCTATTGCCATGATTTGTTATGTATTAGGGGTGTTTGGACCAGTCCTAGCAAGTATAGTGGTCAAAAAAAGCCAATCTTCAAAAGATGTATTCAAAGAGTTTTTAAGAAGTATTGTACAGGTTAAGCATCCTATCAAATACTATGTATTGGCCATAGGCGCACCTATGTGTTTGGCTTATTTTAATGTTTTGATGGGAGGGGCAGAAATCACGCAACCTTTCTATATGGGAGTGATCCTTATTATTCCCATGATTGTTGGCGGCGGGTTAGAAGAAATCGGCTGGAGAGGCTTTATGCAAGCAGAATTAGAGAAGAAATACAGTGTGGCAAAGAGTACAAGTCTGGTCGCTATAGCATGGGCAATCTGGCATATACCACTATGGTTTATACCTTTTACCAATCAAGCAAACTGGAGTTATGTATGGTACGGTGTGACAATCGTAATGTTTGCCTTCATGTTAGCAAGTGTGTATCGTGTAACAAAAAGTATATTCTTGTGTATAATGTGCCACGCATCGATTAATGCATTCTGGGAAGTGTGTATGACAAATAATAAGATTTTGCCGTTATTACCAGGATTAGTTGTTGTAGTAGGGCTCTGCATACTAATCTCAAAGAAGAAACAGATAAGGAAGGAACAACACTAGCCTAGGTATGCTAAACTATGATGCATAAGCATATGTAGTTCGGAGGGATAGAACATCTGTCTTCGGATATATGAGCAAAATCACCACCTTAGAAGATATATTTAATGAGGGTATGAACCACTGCATGGCAAAAGGATATGGAGTATTTCTTTGAAGTGGAGCAGGATACGCTCTGCAAGGAGAGGGAGTATATACGACTATAGCATAAATGCTTATGAGGTAGAAATCTGGGATATTAATAGTTAGTAAGTAAATGGGTTATAGATGAAATAGGTTAAATGAACAAATTAACAATAAAAAATAATAAACAGATATATTGGCTAGAAATTTCAATATGAGGTATAATAATGGTATGAAACAGTCAAATTGTTTCTAAGTGTGTTGTGAATAGCCACGCTTTCCGAGCTGACGGTGAAGCTAATATTATGTTAGTGAAAAAACTTAGCAGTTGACCTGATTGGGGTAGGGATACCAATCCGCTATTCGATTTAATAAGAAGTTAGAGGCCTTAACAATACGTTAGGGCTTTTTTTCTTATGGAGGTATAGATGTTAACGAAAGAACAATTATTAGACTTAGAAGTACCACCAAAATTTGAAGATATTACATTGGATTTATTGCAGGAGTTCTATGATGCTGAGTTAACTAATCGAACGTATACATACACATTAAGACAACATAAACAAGTAGATACAGTTACTATTAAGATTAGATTTTTTGAGGAAAACATGCCACACTTATTAGGAATTCAGAAGGTACCTCCAAGAGATATTAAATATAGATTTGAAGGACGTAAAGGATACGATGGTATTAAATCCAAGAGTATTACTATAAAAGGACTAATAGGCTATGATGAACAGAAATCTAAAGAAGATAGAGAACTGCCTAAGATAGAAAAAAGGCTAACACATTTTTATTTGATTCCTAAGCTTATGGAAGAATGTAGTATTGTAAAGTTTTGAAGTAAAAAGGTGAAAAGAGGTTTTTGTCAGCTGAGGTCTGACTTTATTTTGTATAATGAAAGATTAGGGGTAAAGTTGCATCTTGGTGTAATTGATGAACAGGGAACAGAGTACTATGTGCCTGAAACATTTATTGTTTCTACTTTGAGAGAACGTGATAAGAATAGATTGACAGAGGGACAAGTTTTTATGAATGTCATTGATATAGATATTGCTCCCTTTGAAAATAATGATAATCCTTGATAGGATAGTTTCATAAGAATCTAGCATGCAATTTCTAAGCAAATCTAGTAGTCACAAAACAAACTCATTGACTATCAACACTTTCACATACAAACATTTCAACTGGCATACGGGCTAGACTAAGGATCTAGTTCCTAAGTAGGGGGATACATTAATTGCGTCCCTTTTTTACTATAAAAGATATCAATACTATGTCCTGTATAACAGTAGGATAGGTGGTAGGCTATATGTATGACTAGAAATCAGATGTTGCAAATAGCAAAAAATCAGATGTTCTAATGTTGAAAAGTATTTAGCATAGTAGATATGGACAATGGAGAAAAGCTTGTAAACCAAGTAAATCAACCATTGCAACTCACCTCTATTTATGCTAAACTATCTACCATAAGCATACGTAGTTCAGCTGGATAGAGCGTCTGACTTCGGATCAGAATGTCGTGGGTTCGAATCCTACCGTGTGCGTGATAAAAAGAAGAAGCCTATGTATATCGAGGGATATACATAGGCTCTTCTTTTGTGGCTAATTTCTATTTAATTGTATGCCGTTATAAGGTCCTGCATTATGTGTTGAAAGTATTTTCTTCCAACGACTTTCGGCGGCTAATGCATCTGTACCAGAGCAGAGTTCAAGTACTGTAAACTCTATGGCATTATAACCATTTTCTAAAACATAGAGATTCAGGTGGTGTGCATTGCCATTAGATGTTAGATGTTTCATCCATCGACCTATGATACCATTTTCTCCGTAGGCACTTCCTACATAACGAGATACCCCATCTTTAGAACGTTGTAAATATACCCCATCTTGTTGTAATACTTTCTTTAATACATTATCCTCAGAAGCATCTTCCCAAATAGCAATAATATCTCGCCAAGTAAAGATTTCACCTATAATTTCTGTTTGTGTTACATCAACATCTGGTAATGCCATTCCCTCGAATTTAGAAGTTTTTGCTCTATCTCTAGACGTTTCACATGTGTTTAGAATACCATCATTGCTTAAAATATCATGTATTTGCTGTGCTAATGGCAAGTAATTGTCTGCTTTATAGTCTAAGGAGTTAAGACAATCCCCTTTAGTTATTGTGCCAAGTTCTTTAAATGTTTCTTTAAGTTCTAGAGGGATTTTGTCACCATAATAAATTCTGAATTTCACCCCGTCTGAAAGGTTATGTAATTCAAAAGCACGAATACGATAGATATTCCTAGCCACTCTGTAGGCTACAAAGTTCTCTAGGATATCTTCTTTTTTACATTCAAATAAGTCGGCTAGTTGACTGCTTATAAGTAGTTCTTTGAGTTGTTGCATAAGTTCTTGCATTGTGGTATTCATAATTAAAGCTCCTTAATAGTAGTGTATTTATATTATAGTAAAATATTATTATTTTTAAAAGTAATCTTCTGAAAAGAAGTGTGATTATGATGTATAATGATGATTTTAAGAAGTTTTTGCATTTGCAAATGATGGGGTTTATTCCAAGAAAAAAGAGGATTTTATACTAAAGTTTTGGCAGTATATTTTTAAAGAATAAAGAGAATATATACCCATATGTATTAAAGGATATACTTTAATGAATGTTGGAAATAAGCTAGAGGATATAGGGAATGTAGAAGAGATAGTTATGGAAGGAGAGGGGCATAATGGTTGGAATAAGTTTGGAGGAAGCGGTAGATTGGCTGATACAATATGGTAGGCAGATATGTGAAACAGAGTTGGTGCCAATAGAGCAGGCTAGTGGTAGAGTGCTTGGGAGAGCTTATAGGGCACCTATCTCTAATCCGCCGTTTGACCGTTCTCCTTTGGATGGCTATGCGTTTGGATCTAGATGTAGTCAGGGTGCGACGAGAGAAAACCCTGTCTACCTTGAGGTGATAGGTGAGGTGTGTGCGGGTGAGTGGTTTGAGGGGAGTATAGGTGAGGGGCAGGCTGTTCGTATCATGACGGGGGCGCCTATTCCTAGGGGATGTGATTGTGTCCTGCGGCAGGAGGATACGGATGAGGGTGAGCAGGTGGTTGCGCTCTATAGAGCGTTAGAGCCCTATGATAATTATTGTTTTGAGGGGGAGGATATCAAAGAGGGGATAGAGCTTCTGAGAGAGGGGGAGAGATTATCTCCGATTACCTTGGGTGTGTTGGCGAGTATGGGGATACCTAAGGTGGAAGTAAGGCGTAAGCTGAGAGTGGGCTTGCTATGTACTGGGGATGAAATAGTATCAGTGGGCACGCCTCTTGAGCGTGGGAAGATTTATAATGCCAATGAGGTGATGCTGCGTACCAAGATGGAGGCTTTGGG
>JBOFEH010000110.1:0-17163 GCA_051647765.1 Cellulosilyticaceae bacterium
ACGTCTCTGATGTTTGTCATACCTGTTACATACATAATTAATCTTTCGAAGCCTAGACCGAATCCAGCATGGCGTGTGCCGCCAAATCTTCTAAGGTCTAAGTACCACCAGTAATCTTCTTCTTTGAGCCCTAGCTCTGCCATTCTTTCAAGTAAGACATCAAGTCTTTCTTCTCTTTGGCTACCGCCAATAAGCTCACCTACGCCTGGTACAAGAAGGTCTGTAGCAGCTACAGTTTTGTTATCATCGTTAAGTCTCATGTAGAATGATTTGATTTCTTTTGGATAGTCTGTTACGAATACAGGTTTTTTGAAGTGCTCTTCTGCAAGGAATCTCTCATGCTCTGTTTGAAGGTCACATCCCCAATGTACTGGGTATTCAAATTCTTTGCCGCAGCTTGTCAGAATCTCAATAGCTTCTGTGTAGCTTACACGACCAAAGTCTGCGTTTACAACGTTATTTAATTTATCTAGTACACCTTTTTCTACGAATTGGTTGAAGAATGCCATCTCTTCTGGTGCATTGTCTAAGATGTATTTGATAACGAATTTGAGCATGTCTTCTGCAAGTCTCATATCGTCTTCAAGGTCTGCAAATGCGATCTCTGGCTCGATCATCCAGAACTCAGCTGCATGTCTTGGTGTGTTAGATTTCTCTGCGCGGAATGTTGGCCCGAATGTATAAACATCTCTAAATGCCATTGCAAATGTCTCTGCTGAAAGCTGACCACTTACTGTAAGGTTAGCCATCTTGCCAAAGAAGTCTTCTTTGTAATCTACTTTGCCCTCATCATCTAATTTTGCACCTACTTGTGGAAGTGTTGTTACTTGGAACATTTCCCCTGCTCCCTCGCAGTCACTACCCGTGATGATTGGTGTATGTGCATACACGAAGTTTCTCTCTTGGAAGAACTTGTGGATTGCATAAGATGCTAAAGAACGAATTCTAAATACTGCTGCAAATGTATTTGTACGTGGTCTTAAGTGCGCGATTGATCTTAAGAACTCGAATGAGTGACGTTTCTTTTGAAGTGGGTACTCCGCTGGACATGTCCCTTCAATCTCAACAGCTGTTGCTTTGATTTCAAATGGTTGTTTTTGAGCTGGTGTAAGGATCATTTCACCTGTTACGATAATCGCAGCACCTACACCTAATTTAGCGATTTCTTTGAAGTTAGCAAGTTCATCACCAAATACAACTTGAACACCTTTGAAGAATGTTCCGTCGTTTAATTCGATAAATCCAAAAGTTTTTGAATCTCTTACTGTTCTTACCCATCCAGCTACTGTTACTGTTTGGTTTCCTAATTCACTATACCCTTGGTATAAGTGTCTGATTGATGTTGTTTGCATAAGTCCATCTCCTTTTATAAATCAAATATTGAGTCACAGCTTGATGTAAGATTTAGGCAACAAAAAAAGCCCCCATCCCTACATAACGTATAGGGACGAAGGCTGTGTCTCCGCGATACCACCCTAGTTGACTGCCTGATTGCAGCCCACCTCTTGGAACATATCAAATAATATGCTCTAGATATAACGGTCTAGACCCGTCTAAGCCTACTATGCACTACGGCTGTTCGGTTAGCAACTCCAAGCTGTTCTTCATCAAGGCTGATCTGCCAAATTCACACCACCATTGGCTCTCTGTGAGACTCTACGCCGAGACTACTCGTCTTTTCATCGTCTTTTACATAAGTTATTCTACTTGACATTCATTATAGAGATTTCATTTCCTATTGTCAAGTTATTTACCTGTTCTTTGTTTCATGACTTCATACATACAAATAGATGCCGCAATAGAAGCATTGAGTGACTCTAAGCCACCAGGCATTGGGATACGCACTTTTTGGTGTGCAATATGCTTAGTGCCTTCTGTCACCCCATTGGCTTCATTCCCAATAATAAGCGCGCTTCCTACTGTGTAATCCGCATCATAGAGCACTTTGGACTCCTCCAGTGCCGTAGCATAGATTGTAACATCTTGCTCTCCTAACCACCCAAGACACTCTTCTATATCGACCTCACTCACAATAGGTACATGGAATAATGCACTCATAGTTGAACGAAGCGTCTTAGGGCTATAAAGATCTACTGACCCTTTAGTAATCACAATAGCATCCACATTAAACCCATAGGCTGTACGGATAATTGTCCCTAGATTGCCTGGATCTTGTAGGTTCTCTAATACCAGATAGAAGGGTTTATCCTTACTCTCTAACTCCTTAAGTGTGATATCCTTACGTTCTACCACCGCCATGACACCTTGCGGCGTTTCCGTATCACTCATTTGCTTAAAGAGCTCCTCTGTCACCACAATCCACTTACCTCTATTAAGGTTTTTGATTTGTGTACTATCATACTGCTCTGTTGTCACAAAATATTGGATAGGATATCCCTCTGGTATCTCATTGACCTGTTTAATCCCCTCTACCACAAATAATCCTTGCTTTTTACGTTCAGATCTTTTCTTTTGAAGTTGGATAATATTTTTGATGATAGGGTTTTGACTACTTGAAATAAATTTATTTTCCATAACGTGCTGACTCTAGAAGCTGAAGTTCTTTTGTTGAACCAACCACCACAAGTACATCCTCTGAACTTAAGATATAATCCGGTGTTGGTGAGATATCGATTTTGCCATAACGCTGCACAGCAATAATATTGATGCCATACTTAGCTCTAAAGTTAACGTCCATAATACTTCTATTAGCCCACTCTGGTAATATGGCAATCTCAACGATACTATATTCTGATGAAAGCTGAATATAATCAATAATATTCCCTGACATAAGGTTTGTTGCAATACGCATCCCCATCTCATGCTCTGGTAAAATAATGCGGTCTGCACCAATTTTACGGAGTACTCTTTCATGGATTTCACTACTTGCTTTGGCAACCACATAAGGAATACCGATTTCCTTAAGTAATAGTGTTGTCATAATGCTTGATTGAATATCTTTTCCGATAGCCACGATTGCTACGTCAAAGTTACGGATGCCTAATGATCTTAGGGTATCCATATCCGCCGCATCTGCTTGTACTGCGTGTGTTACAAGGGCTGAAATCTCTTGTATACGCTCTTCTGACTTATCTACGACCATGACTTCATAACCTGCTTCTGCAAGTGTTGTTGCAAGACTAATACCAAATCTCCCAAGTCCAAATACAACAAATTGTTTCATCCTCATTTTAAAATCTCCTTCTCAATGGGGTTAGCCCACCATTATTTTTTCTTCAGGATACTGAATTGCACCTTTATTTTTTTCTTGTTTAATCATGAGCGCTACTGCCATCGTTACTGTCCCAAGTCTACCAATAAACATGAGCACAATAATGATTAATTTCCCAGGCAATGATAACGCTGACGTAATCCCTAATGTTAGGCCCACTGTCGCAAAAGCAGATACCACCTCAAACATAATTTCTATAAAGCTAGCATCTTCTGTCACTGTCAATATCATCAGCATGGCAACAACTACCATAAATGCTATCATAATCACTGTTAATGCTCTTAATATAATTTGTGTTGGTATTTTTCTTCTAAAAACAACTGTATTTTCTCTTCCCTTAATGGTAGAGAACGCACATAAGATTAATACCCCAATTGTGACCGTCTTAATCCCACCCGCTGTACCTGCTGGTGACCCACCTATAAACATCAGAATCATGGTCATAAGCTTAGACGGCATCGTGAGCTCTGCTAGTGGCAATGTATTAAAGCCTGCTGTACGCGGTGAAACAGACTGGAACATAGCTGCATAAAGCTTGTCTTTGAAAGAAAGCGCACCTAGTGTAGCTGGGTTTGCAAACTCCATTGCAAAGAAGAATACAAAGCCTCCTACGATTAATGCTATGGTAATAATCCATACAATCTTTGTATGCAAGGAGAGTTTATACAATGCCTGCTTCCATGTAAAATGCTCTGCTGCATCTTTTTTGAGCTTAATTGCGTTGTATGTATCCACCCATACTGTAAATCCTAAACCACCACATATAATCAGTGCCATGACAGTAAAGTTTACAATACCATTCCCTACATAGGGTGTTAAGCTATTTCCACCTACTAAATCAAATCCCGCATTACAAAAAGCAGAGATAGAATGGAATACAGAATAAGCAATACCTTTCATGAGACCATGTTCTGGTACAAATACTAAGGCGAGTAGTAATGCCCCTATACCTTCTACCATCAAAGTCAATCTTACGATAAGCTTTGTAAATCGCACAATACCTGCTGTGGTATTAAAGCTTAATGCCTCTTGCATAATTAATCTGTTTTTGAGAGTGATTTTTTTGCCCATGAGAATAAAGATCATACTCACCATAGTCATAAAGCCTAAACCACCTATTTGAATACAAATCAAAATCACCATCTTTCCAAACGCTGACCAGTGCCCAGCCGTATTCACTACGGATAGACCTGTTACACATACAGCTGATGTGGATGTAAACAACGCATCAATAAATGGTGTACTCTCCCCTGAATTTGTACTAATAGGCAACATTAGTAACATACTAGCAATTAATATGACTACAAAGAACCCAAATACAAGTATTTGTGATGGTCCTAACTTTTCTTTAAAGAATAGTCCTTGTCCATTTTTTGCTAGCTCATGTCCTTCTTTTTTCATCATTTCAGTAACCTCTTTCTGGAAACTAAATTATTATTTTATTTTTTACTTATAAGCAATATTGATAGATATTATAACACAACTTGATAAAGAATACAAAAAAAAGGTATCCCTATTAGGATACCTTTTCTCACTTATTTTATAAGTCTTATTTTACAATTACACCGTTGTAAACATGACCTTTTGCACTATCAACTGTAATTGTTGTTGCGTTTCTGATTGACTCAACAACGTTTTTAGCACCGATGATTACAGGAATATCTAAAGTTCTTCCTACAATTACCGCGTGGTTGTTTTCGTCAAATGCACTGTCTTCTACAACGATTGCACTTGCTTTTTTCATGTAAGGTAAGTAAGCATTGTCTGTTTTAGTTGCAACTAAGATATCACCTTTTTTGAAGTATTTATCTGCTTCATCTAAAACTTTGATAACACTTGCTTTACCTGTCACAGCTTTTTTACCAAAGCCTTGACCTGTTGCAAGTACGTTTCCTACATATTGAACCTTAAGGATGTTTGTTGTTCCAGCTACACCTACTGGTACACCAGCTGTAAGTACAACTACGTCTCCTTGGTAAGCGTATCCAGCTTTTTCAGCTGTTGCTACTGCGTTAGCGAATACTTCGTCTGTAGATTCTTGTTCAAAATCAATAAGTTGTGGAATACATCCCCATACAAGGCTTAATTGACGGAATACTCTTTCGTTGTTTGTACAAGCAATGATTGGACAGCTTGGTTTGAATTTAGATACAGATCTTGCAGTGTGACCTGATTTTGTGATTGTTACGATTGCTGCAGCTTCTAAGTCTCTAGCTGAAGTACATGTTGCATGGCTGATAGCATTTGTCATACTCACGTTACCAACTTCTGACATTGGTAAGTTGTAAAGTGTGCTTGTTTCTTCTGCCATTTTTGCAATTCTACTCATTGTCATTACCGCTTCAATTGGGTAATCACCTTTTGCAGTTTCACCTGATAACATGATTGCAGATGTACCATCATAAATCGCATTGGCAACGTCACTCGCTTCTGCACGAGTTGGTCTTGGGTTTTTAATCATAGACTCTAACATTTGTGTAGCTGTTACAACTGGTTTACCAAGAGCATTTGCTTTTTTGATAAGAAGTTTTTGTACTACTGGTACTTCTTCAGTTGGAATTTCTACACCAAGGTCTCCACGAGCAACCATGATTCCATCTGCTACTTGAAGAATTTCGTCGATGTTATCTACACCGTCTCTATTTTCAATTTTAGCAATAATTTGGATATCTCCACCATTGCATTCTTCTAATACTTGACGGATTTTAAGAACGTCGCTTGCACAACGAATGAATGATGCTGCAACGTAGTCAAATCCTTGTTCTGCACCAAATTTAATATCTTCGATATCTTTTTCTGTTAATGCTGGTAAGTTAACGAATACATCTGGAATATTAACACCTTTTCTTGATCCTAACATACCACCGTTAATTACTTGACATTCTACTTCTGTATTAGTTAAGTTCTTAACTTTAAGTTCAATAAGACCATCATCGATAAGGATTCTGCTTCCTCTTTTTAAGTCGAATGGAAGGTTTTTGTAAGTTACACTTACTTTTTTGTCATCGCCTTCCATTTCATCTGTTGTAAGGATGAAAGTTTCACCGATTTTTAACTCCACATCACCAGGTGTACCAAGTACGCCTGTACGGATTTCTGGGCCTTTTGTATCTAACACAAGTGGAATTTGACGTCCTGTCTCTTTTCTAGCTTGTTTTACGTTAGCTACTGATACTGCGTGTTGCTTGTGTCCATCGTGTGAGAAGTTAAGACGGAAAGCATCTGCTCCTGCTTCGATAAGTTTTTTTACATAATCTACTTCTTTGGTCTTTGGTCCTAAAGTTGCAATAATTTTGGTTTTACGCATGTCTAATCGCTCTCCCTTGATTTATAATGTCTATGATTAAGTCTAAGTAATATCTTAAAATATTAGCTTAAGATACTGCTTAAGTTATACATATAGCTATCGATGTCTTTTGTCATTTTTAAAGCTTCGTTGATATCGTAATCAACATATTCGCCTTTAACATAAGATACCACTCTCTTAGCTTTTCCTTCACAAAGTAAATCTACAGCTTTTGCACCCATCATTGATGCATGCATTCTATCTACTGCAGTTGGTGATCCACCTCTTTGAAGATGTCCTAAGATTGTTGCACGTGTTTCAATACCTGTCATTGACTCGATTGTTTTAGCAAGTTGGTCTGATCCACCCACACCCTCTGCTACTACGATTAAGTAATGTTTTTTGCCTCTATGTTTGTTTTCAATAATGCTCTTTACGATTTCCTCATCTGATGGTCTTTCTTTTTCTGGAAGAAGAACCATTTCAGCACCTGAGTTAATCGCACACCATAATGCAATATAACCTGCATGGCGTCCCATTACTTCAACGATTGAACATCTTTGGTGTGATGTTGATGTATCACGAATCTTATTAATTGCATCCATTGCAGTATTAACAGCAGTATCAAAACCAACTGTGTAATCTGTACATGCAATATCTAAGTCGATTGTTCCTGGAATACCGATTGTATTGATTCCGAGGTTTGCTAATTTCTCAGCGCCTTGGAATGAACCGTCTCCACCAACAACTACAAGTCCATCAATTCCAAATACGCGGCACATATCAGCCCCACGTTTTTGTCCTTCAGCAGTCATAAATTCTTTACAACGTGCTGTTTGAAGAACTGTACCACCTTTTTGAATAATATCTGATACACTTCTTGAATCCATTTCGAATACATCGCCTGAAAGTAAACCGTTGTATCCTTTTCTGATACCCATTACTTTGATACCGCGTGAAATAGCCGTTCTAACTACTGAACGAATAGCAGCGTTCATACCTGGAGCATCTCCGCCACTTGTTAATACACCGATTGTATTTATTTGTTTACTCATAGAAACAACCCCCTGTTGTTTTATTTGACTGAAAACTTTTGCTAATTTGTTTCAATTTGTTACCTTTTTTTTGTAAATCAGTAAGTTTCTCTTAGTATGCTTTAATCGTATTTATTGTACATAAAACCTTAATAAATTGCAATATCATTGTTTGGTTTTTGGTACTACTACACATTTATCACCTAATAGTGTCTTAAGCTGATGTACAATATTATCATTAATTTCCACATTGTATTTTGGTGGGAAAGCTTTTTTAGTACAATCTTCTACAGATTCCACTATAACTTTAGCTTTACCTGGATGCTTAAGAAGTATGTTGAGTAATTTTTGCCTCATCTCTGGTGTCCTTTGATTTTCCATCATTTTCAAAATAATGCAAGGTTCAACATCTGGATTTTCAATAGCCTCAAGACTTGTAATGTCATCTCCTATGACCACTGCATGCTCTTCATCCTTCAAGGATATTCTCCCTTTGAGGATATAGACGTAGTTTTCATCTATACTGGCAAACTGGTCAAATAGGTTAGGGAATATAATACACTCCATCGTACCTGTTGTATCCTCTAGTGTGATAAATGCCATTTTCTTATTGGTTTTGGTAAAGGTTACACGCTTTTCAACAAGCAAGCCGCCCACGATGACTTTTTCATTATCTAGCAAAGGCGTCTCATCATCTTCTTTTATTTCTAAGTCAATCCCTTTGTGGGTTGTATACGTTTCTAAAGTTGCACTTACTTTGTCTAAAGGGTGCCCGCTTAAGTATATTCCCAAAACCTCTTTTTCATTATTTAAAATTTCTTTGAGGTCAAATTCTGGTATATTAGGCAAAGTATCTTTTTGGATGGTCTCCGCCTCTTCCATACCAAGCCCAAACAGGTCAATTTGCCCTGCTATATTGATTTTTTTATGGTGAGCAATACCGTCCGCTATTTGCTTATACACGCCCATATACTGACTGCGTTTGCCACCTAGTGTATCAAAGGCCCCTGCCAAAATAAGACTCTCTATACTTCGCTTATTGGTATCTTTGGTGTCCATGCGATTATAGAAATCTGTCAGACTAATGAATGCACCTGATTTTTCTCTTTCCTCTACGATACGTTCAACCACGTTTTTTCCAACATTTTTAATCGCTGCTAAACCGTACATAATCTGATTATTTTTGGTGCTAAAATAACCAAACCCCTCATTAATATCAGGTGCAATCACCTCTATGCCAATCTTCTTACAACTATCAATATACTGTCTAATTTTGGTACTCACATCCATAACGGATGTCATAAGCGCCGCCATAAATTCTACCTTATAATAAGCTTTAAGATACGCAGTCTGATAAGCCACCACAGCATAAGCTGCCGCATGAGATTTATTGAAGGCGTATTTGGCAAAGTCTATCATATCGTCAAAGATTTGATTGGCTATATCTGCTGGTATGCCATTGGCAACACAGCCTGGCACGGTCTCACCATCACCATTTAGGAAGATTTCTCTTTCTTTTGCCATCACATCCGTTTTCTTTTTACCCATAGCTCGGCGCAGAAGGTCACTTCGCCCTAAGCTATATCCCGCAAGGTCTCGTACAATCTGCATTACCTGTTCTTGATAAACGATACAGCCGTAAGTATTGCATAGGATGGGTTCAAGTGTTGGATGGGTATAGGTGATACTGTCTTTGTCTTTTTTTCCTTGTATATATTTTGGGATAAAGTCCATTGGACCTGGACGATACAGAGATACCCCCGCAATAATATCCTCTAGATTACTTGGACTAAGGTCCTTCATGAAAGACTTCATCCCTGCACTTTCTAACTGGAAAATCCCTTCTGTATTGCCTGATGCAATCAGTTCAAACACCTTGGCATCATCACACTCCATAGTCTCGAAGTCTATGGTAATTCCATGATTTTGCTTGATAAGCTTGACTGCATTATCAATAACTGTTAGGGTACGAAGCCCCAAGAAGTCCATTTTGAGTAGTCCAAGCTCCTCTAGTGTTGTCATAGGGAACTGTGTGGTAATAACCCCCTCATTGGCATTAAGCGGTACATATTCTACGACGGGTTTTTTGGAGATAACAACCCCTGCTGCATGGGTAGAGGCATGTCGTGGTATCCCCTCTAACTTTTTAGACATATCTATCAAATACTTGACCTGCTCATCCAATTGATAAAGTTCTAGCAGTTCACTATTCATATCCAAAGCCTTGCCAATAGTGATTTTAAGCTCATTAGGAATCATCTTGGCAATCTTATCGACCATTGGGTATGGCATATTAATTGCACGCCCTACATCACGAATAACGGCACGTGCAGCCATGGTTCCAAAAGTAATAATCTGAGCCACACGTTCTTCACCGTATTTTCTGATGACATAATCTATGACTTCTTGTCTACGTTCATAGCAGAAGTCAATATCAATATCGGGCATACTAATACGCTCTGGATTTAAAAAGCGCTCAAAGAGGAGCTGGTACTTAATAGGGTCAATATTGGTAATTTCTAAGGTATAAGCTACAATACTACCTGCCGCTGACCCTCTCCCTGGACCTACAGGTATGCCGTTGTTTTTGGCATACTTAATGAAGTCACTTACAATCAGGAAGTAGTCCACAAACCCCATTTGTATAATAATCCCTAGCTCGTATTCTAATCGCTCCTCAAGCTCTGGTGTAACTTGTCCATATCGCATACTGAGCCCTTCATAACATAGTGTTCTGAGATACTCCTCCGGTGTATGCTCATCAGGCACATCAAAACTTGGGAGTTTCAGTTCATTAAAGTCAAATGTGACATCACATCTCTTGGCAATCTCACAGGTATTCGCCATGGCATCCTTGGCATAAGGAAAGAGTTCTCTAATCTCCTCTGGGCTCTTAAGGTAATACTGGCCACCTTCATAGATCATACGATCTTCATCTTCCATAGTCTTACCTGTTTGGATACATAAGAGTACCTCATGGGCCTGTGCATCCTCTGGCAAGATATAATGGACGTCATTGGTAATGACCATAGGGATATTGGTTTCCTTTGCAAGTCTCATAGTCATTTGATTGACCTGTGCCTGCTCTTTCATCCCATGGTCTTGCATTTCTAAGAAGAAGTTGCCTTCTCCCAAAATGGATTGTAATTTAAGCGCTGTTTCTTTTGCAGTTTCATAACTACCTTCTAATAGCGGACGGCTGACTGGTCCTGCTAGACACGCCCCTAGCCCAATAAGCCCCTCACTATGCTTTTGTAACAAATCATAATCGATTCGAGGTTTTCTATAGAAGCCTTCTGTAAATCCAATAGATACAAGCTTGATAAGGTTTTGATACCCTATATTATTTTCAGCTAGTAATACCAAGTGATTGGATCTTGAATCTTCTTTTTCTTTGTCAAGGTGAGTCCTCTTTGCAAGATAGACCTCACATCCAATAATAGGCTTGATACCTTGTTTATTAGCTTCTTTATAAAAGTCAACAACACCGTACATGACACCATGGTCTGTAATTGCCAATGAATCCATCCCGAGTTCTTTTGCTCTAGCAATGAGATCTTTGAGTTTGGCTGAACCATCTAATAAACTGTATTCAGTATGTACGTGTAAGTGAGTAAATGGTACTGTCATGTGGCTGCTCCTTTCTGTTTATGCCCATAGTAACTTTATTTTAGCTTTAGTATACCACATTTTAAAGGCTATTGCGCTAAGGCTTTCTTACTTAAACAAAAAAAATCATTACACCTTAGCAAAAGGGTGTAATGATTTTTTGATGTTTTATTAGAATCCAAGTGGTAAACCTAATGTGAAGAACCCTACTAAAAGTGTTGTCCATACGATAAGGAATGCTACTGAGTATGGGAACATCATTGCAATAAGATCCCCAATTGTGAATTCTGGTTTGTACTTTCTCATGAATACAAGGATTACCCCTGCATAACTCATAAGTGGTGTAATGATATTTGTTGATGAATCCGCAACTCTGTACGCTGCTGCAACCATGTCTGGTGTCATAGAAGAGTTAACTTGGAATAACATCGGAATGAAGATTGGTCCAAGTAACATCCATTTTGAAGTTAAACCACCTACGAATAAGTTGATGATTGCTGTTGTAAGAATAAATCCGATTAATAACAATACTGGGTATTCAGCAAGACCCATTGATTGAAGTCCTGTTGCGCCTAAGTATGTGATATATGTTCCAAGGTTTGATTGTGTTAATAATGCTAAGAAGTTGTATGAGAAGAATGTTAATACTAAGATATAACCCATTCCACCCATTTGTGTTGCCATTGCTTTAACAACATCCATAGTGTTTTTATACATTCCCATTTTGATTCCGTAGAATAAACCTGGTACGAAGAATAAGAATGTAATCATTAAGATAATGTTATCTAAGAAAGGTGATACTTTTGTTCCTTCTGGTGTTACAAATGATGCTAAAGGTCCAAATCCTAAGAATGCTACGATAGCACCTGCAAGAAGAAGTCCAAGTCCAGCCCATTTTAAAGCTGCATTTTCTTCTGGTTTTACTGTGAAGTCACTTAAATCCATGTCTTCTGGAATAATGTATGTTTGTTTTTCAAGTCTTGGCTTGATAATTTTAACTGTTACAATTGCACCTACGATTGCTAATAAGAATGTTGATACAAAGATAAAGTAATAGTGCATTGTTGCTGGTGTTAATTGTTGTCCTGCCGCTGAAACGAAAGGTACACCTTGGCTCTCTGCGAATGCTCTTGCATTGTTCCCGATAATAACATCACTTGGTGTTCCTGGGAATAAGTTTGCACTAAATCCTGCTGATACCCCTGCAAAAGCTGCAGCCATACCAATAAGAGGATTCTTTTTGAGTCCTGCATAAAGAAGACCTGCTAATGGAATAAGAATAACATAACCTGCATCTGTTGCAATACTACTCATAATCCCTAAGAATACTAATACGATTGGTAAGAATCTATCAGAAACTTTTAAACCAACTTTTTTGATAAGTGTTGTAAGTAATCCTGACTGCTCAGCTAAACCAACACCTAACATAACAATAAGAATTGTTCCTAATACCCCTCCACCGAATGATAACCAGTTTTTAAGTAGAGCATTATTGAAAATCCATTGAATGTTTTCGTTTGTAAACATGTTTTGGATTTGGTATGTAATTGTACCACCGTCTGCTGCAAGTGTTTCAAATGTCTTACCACCTAAGACAAGAGTAAGTACCATTGTGATGGCA
This sequence comes from Cellulosilyticaceae bacterium, assembly GCA_051647765.1. Classification (GTDB taxonomy): domain Bacteria; phylum Bacillota; class Clostridia; order Lachnospirales; family Cellulosilyticaceae; genus JBOFEH01. The sequence goes on from JBOFEH010000110.1 coordinate 12,783, forward strand.
TAAAGTCCCATAAAGATAATAACTGGATCTGGAATCTTCTTACCAATTCTTTCAACAAGTGATGTCTTGTTTTTGTCTGCTTTTTTCATTATTATTTCCTCCTTTTGATTTTATGTGTTTTCGTTTATGTTAACTTTATTGTAGCAAAGTAAATGCAATTTTGCAATACGTAAATTTCAAAATTTATGTTAACAAAATATTCTATTTTTTGTATCATTACATTTTCACAATAGAAAAAAGCTATCAAAACATTGATTTTATTACATTTTCAAGAAAAGACGTTTCTCTGTTAATTTACTACGCTAAATTAATTATGTAAATCCTCTTGTATTTTCATAATCACTTTTGATATTTTAAACTTATGTCAAATCATTATTTACAATATTGTTCGTCTTTTATTTTTACTTTAATTCATTATTCTTATATCTTCCATCTAAAATCAAAAGAAGGCACACTATCTTCATTAATAGTGTGCCTTCTTTTGATTTTATTTATTTATCTATTTTCTTTGATTAACTGATTAAGGTGTTTTACTTCAAATAAGAATACCACTGCTGTAATAACAGTAGAAAGGAAATCTGAAATTGGTCCCGCTACCCAAATACCATTAAGTCCCCAAACACTTGACAATATCATAATGGCTGGAATTAACAGGATCACCTGTCGCATTAAACTCAGTACAATCGCTACTTTTGCCTTACCAATAGCCTGATAGTAGTTAGATGCAACAATCTGGAAGCCAATACAGAATATGGCTGCCCCCCAAATACGCATCCCTTCTGTTGTCATCTGTAAGAGGCCTGGCTCTTTATTAAACGCCATAACAAGGTACTCTGCAAATGCCAGTATAATAAGCCATCCTATAGTTGAAAAAACAGTCCCTAAAATCAGAGCATAAGTAATAGCTTGCTTGACTCTTCCATATAACTTGGCCCCGTAATTATAGCCAATAATAGGCTGTGCCCCTTGATTAATCCCAAAAATCGGCATTAAAATCATCATCACAATACTATTAATAATGGCCATGGCACCGATTGCCGTATCCCCACCATAAGCTAACAATGAACGATTGGCTACAATACTTACTGCACTTGCTGCCACCTGCATGAAAAACGGTGCCATCCCTATTGCCATCATTGGTAATACGATTTCTTTATCTAATCCAAGATAATGTCTTCTTACTTTAAGGATGCTCTTTGGTCCCTTGTAGTATAACACCGCCAATAGAACCCCTACCGCTTGCGATATAACTGTTGCAATAGCCGCTCCTTGCACGCCCATCCCCAGCCCAAAGATAAAAATTGGATCTAGGATAACATTGGTTCCCGCACAAACTGCAATAATAATAGATGCTAACTTGGGATTACCTTCTGCTCTTATGGTAGAAGTCATCAAAAAGCTACTAATATTAAAAATAGCACCAAATAAGATAATCGTAATATAGTTTTTTGCAAAACTAAAGGTATTAGCTGTTGCTCCAAATATCTCAAGTAACGGGTCTAAAAATGCTATACCTACAACAACTATAAGAATAGCTGCTATCACCTGCAAAACGAGGGCATTAGCAATTGTTTTCTCAGCATGATCTTTTTTGCCTGCACCCAAATCTATGGATATCTTCGCCCCAGCTCCTACAGCAATAAGCATGGCAATCCCTAATATCATATTCATGATAGGGAATGTAATGCCCACCCCTGTAATAGCCAAGTCTCCAACCTCTGGGATATTCCCAATATAAATACGGTCTACTATATTATAAAGTGAGTTCACCAACATCCCCAATATGGCTGGTATAGAAAATTTAATCAGTAACTTTATAGGAGATTCTGTTCTTAATAATTCGTCTCTTTGATTCATGTTTTGCCTCCTTCTCTCTCTCTGTCAATTTGCACATCCTGCTATTATAACACATTGTTCCTAAAATACAAAAAAAATAAGATAGCCAAGCTATCTTATTTTTTGTACCTTCTTCTATCTTAATCCCTTAATTTTGCCCCTACGTTCATCTCTAGGCCATTTAGGATTTTTTTCATTACTTTTTGGATTTCATCATCTGTTAATGTACGGTCTGTTGCTCTAAATGTTAACTTGTAAGCTACAGATTTGTACCCTTCTTCAATTTGTTTACCTTGGTAAACATCAAATAATTCAACGCCTACTAGAAGTTTGCCACCTCTTTGTTTGATTGACTTCTCAATCTCACCTACAAGCACCTCTTCTGATACAAGCATGGCAATATCTCTTGTTGTTGCTGGGTATTTTGGAAGTGCAACAAATGATACTGCTGTATTAATTGCTGCAAGTAGTGTCTCAAGGTCAAGCTCTGCTACATATGTTGCTACACCTAAATCATAGTTTTTGGCTACTGTTGGGTGTACTTCACCGAAGAAACCTGCTACTTTGCCACCTACAAGAAGGTTTGCACATCTACCTGGATGCATGAATGGTAACTCTGTGTTACGTGTTACTTCTACTTCACCCATGTGAAGCTTCTGAGCTAAGACTTCGATCATACCCTTCATAGAGAAGAAGTCTGCATCTTTGCCATACATACCAATTGTAAGTTTTTTCTCTTCTTTTGGAAGCTCTGTTTGACCATTTGACAAGAAAATCTTACCTACTTCATAGAGTGCTACAGATTCGTTTCTTCTATTATAGTTAGTTGCAAGTGATGTAAGCATCCCATTAAGTGTTGTACTACGCATAATACTGAAATCTTCTCCAAGTGGGTTTGTGATTGTCAATACGTTGCGTAATGGGCTATCTGCAGGGATACAAAGCTTATCAAATACTTTTGGACTCTCAAAAGTATATGTCAGTGCACCATGTGCGCCATGCATGCTCATAATCTCTCTGATTTCATCTACTGTTTTTTGCTCAAAGTTCTTCATTCCTATAGTTGGCTCACCGCGCTCAAGTGTTACAGGAATTTTGTCGTAGCCATAAAGTCTTGCAACTTCTTCTGAAAGATCAGCCATCATTGTTACGTCTGGTCTGAATGTTGGAATTGTTACTGTCTTCGCAGTCTTGTCTACTACGAACTCAAGTGTCTCGAAGTATCCAATCATTTCATCTTCAGAGATAGATGTCCCTAAGAAGTTGTTAATCCACTCTACATCATAAGAGATTGTAAGCGCCTCACGTTTTACTGGGTATACATCGATTACGCCTGTTACCACTTCACCAGCACCTGTCTCATTGATGAGCTGCGCTGCACGTTCGATTGCGATGCCTACTGTGTTTGGATCAAGCCCTTTAACATATTTTTTAGAAGAATCACTGCTGATTCCAAGTTTTTTAGAAGTTTGGCGTACATTGTAACCATTGAATGTTGCACACTCAAAGAGAATCGTTGTTGTCTCTTCTGTTACTTTTGTATCTTCACCGCCCATAACACCTGCAATTGCTACTGGTTTATCACTATCAGCGATTACAAGCATCGTCTCATCAAGCTCTACTTCGTCGCCGAGTAATGTCATCATTTTCTCGCCAGCTACTGCATTTCTTACTTTGATTTGGTGACCTGCAAGTTTGTCATAGTCAAAAGCATGCATCGGTTGACCAAACTCAAGAAGCATGTAGTTTGTAATATCTACGATATTGTTAATTGGTCTAAGACCTGCAGAAAGCAGACGGTCTTTGAGCCATTTTGGTGATGGACCTACTTTGACATTTTGGATGATACGTGCTGCGTAGCGTGGGCAAAGGTCGCTATTTAAGATCTCTACAGTCGCCATATCTGCTGCATTGCCGCCAACTTCTTCTACTTTGATCTCTGGGAATTTGAATACTTTGCCAAAAGTCGCTGCTGCTTCTCTTGCAATTCCTAAGATACTAAAGCAATCTGGTCTGTTTGATGTAATCTCGTATTCTACGACTTCTTCACCAAGACCAAAGTAAGCTTTCACGCACTCACCAAGCACTACAGTGCCTTCTGGGAATACATAAACACCATCTTCTGGTGCCCCTTCGATTTCGCTTACTGCAAAACCAAGTTCTTCTACAGAACAGAACATCCCTTGAGATTCTACGCCGCGAAGTTTACCTTTTTTGATTTTGAGTCCTTCTGCCAGTGTTGCACCATCTAATGCTACAGGCACGATATCGCCTACTTGTACGTTAGTTGCAGCTGTAACGATTTGAAGTGTTTGTCCTTCTCCAACCTCTACTTGCATCACGCGTAATTTATCTGCATCTGGGTGTCTCTCCTCAGATACAATTTTACATGCTACTACTTTTGTGATTTCTTCTCCTGAGATCTCTACCGTTTCAACTTTTGAACCTGATAAAGTCATCCCATCCATATATGTGTTAAGATCCATATCTAGATCTACGTATTGTTTTAGCCAAGACATAGGTACGTTCATTTTTTATTCTCCTT
>JBOFEH010000111.1:0-43403 GCA_051647765.1 Cellulosilyticaceae bacterium
AGGATTTTTGTGTTGAGGGGATATGGGTATGGTGACATTTCATCCGAATGGTTATTGCAGAGAAGAGGCACTTAGAAGATTAATAGCATTAAAACAAAAAGGAGCAATAAAATTTATACTAATGAGATGTAATGATCATCTAGAAAATATAAGAGAATTAGCTATAGAAGAAGTTGAACAAATGATTGGTACAAAACGAAAAGAAGAAATTGTTAGTTGTAAAGAGTGGATTCAACATATGCCACTATATCATAAAGTACATACTGATGAATTGTATACTAAGCTATCTAATGAGATTCAAATACTCAACATTAAGTATAATATTGACAATAATAAATGTTGAGTATAATATAAGGATATACTAAAGAGTTAATAAGGAGTTAGAAATGATTAAAGCATTTATATTATATTATTTTAGTTTGAAGCCTACCCACGGGTATGAGATACAAAAATTTATACAACTTAACAATATGGACAAGTGGACAAAAATTCAAGTAGGATCTATTTACTATGCAATTAATAAATTAGAAAAAGAGGGATTAATTGCGCTCGTAAGGGAAGAATTTGTTGGGGCTAAATCAAGAAAGATTTATACGATTACAGAGCTCGGAAGAAAAGAGCTTAATCAATTACTAGAATTAGAGTTAGACCAAGAAATTTACCAAATAGGGTCAGATAAATTTACTATTTACCCTGTCTTGAATAGTTTGTCAGAAGATACAATCAAAGAGCATGTTGAAAAACATATCCTACAACTTCAAGAAAAACTGGATGAAATCAAGAAGTGGCAAGGGATTAAACTGGGTGAAGAAAGTCTTAAAGTGGATCAGATCTATTTTGAGATGGTTATTTCTAATTTGCAGTATCAGATTTTGTGGCATGAAGCGCTATTAGAGGAATTAGATGCATGTAAGGCATATAGCGAGACGGTTTCAAGAACAATTGAACGGGTTGATTTTTCTACGATCAAAGATATGAAAGCGTTTATAGAAGAGCAAAAGAAACCAAGTATTGAGGCGTTAAAAGAAAAGGTATTAGAAGATAGTGAAAATAGGGAAGAGCTATTAGAGGAATTAATTCAATTAATTAGGGGAGAAAATAATGAACACTAATAATAATTTGCCAGAACAATTTAATGGTGTAGCGCTTGTTGCAGAGAAGGATGATTTGAAAAAGCTAGCACAGGGATACTGTGATTATCAGACGAAAGAAGAACTACAGGACAATCACCATTTTTATATCTGTTCTATCTCAAAAATGTTTGCATCTATTGCAATCAATCAGCTAGTGGATCAAAAAGTCCTCACTAAGCAGGATTCGATAGCTCAGTATTTAGGGGAATATATAAAGGATAATGACATAACTATCTATCATTTGTTAACACATACTTCAGGACTTCCAAACTATGTGATGTATAGAAAAGAGCTTGATTGGCAAAAGGCACATACGGAAGAAGAGATTATGCGTGTTGTGATGAGTAAGAAAAGAAAGTTTAAGGCAGGTACCAAATGGAGCTACTCTAACACAGGCTATTACTTACTGGCACTTATTATTGAGAAGGTAACTAAGATGTCCTATGAGGAGTATATAACAAAACAAATTTTGCAGCCTCTAGGAATGAATGATACAGGGTTTAGTAGTGAAGTGTTTAGGTTAGCCAAACCACATATTAAGGATGGAGAAGGCTATGTGATACACCCAACGCTGCTAAAAGGTGCAGGGGATATTATTTCTATACTTGAGGATATGCATAGATTTGCTAAGGCGTTCTATCAAGGAGAATTGATTAGTAAAGCAAGATATACAGAGATGATTACACCAGTATTTGAAGATATGAAGGTGAAATATGGAGAGGGTATCTTTGTGAGTGAGCATTTTGGTATGTTATCAATAGGTCATTCGGGTTCAATGCCTACAGGGTATAGTACACAGCTTAGTATTTATCCAGATGTAGATACAATCACTATTGTTTTGGGCAATAACAGGAAGTGCATACATCCACTGGTCTACCCAGATGCTAATGGAAAATACATAGAAGGATATTTAGCAGAACAAATCTTTAATCAAAAAATCAGTATATGGAAAAAAGCATATATTTAATAATAAGTAAAAATGATATGAATTATAAATGCTATAGTTGTATATTTATTGTACAAGGCATTTATATGGCAATGGGCCTGTTAAGTTATTAATCATAGTAATTTAGTAAAGCGTAATGTATGTGTATAAGAGGAGATGGATGTAGATGGTCACATGGGATGCTAATTTATATCATTGTTTTGGAAAAGAAAGATTACAGCCTAGTCTAGATTTGGCTTCAAGGCTTTTAGGGAGTAAATTTGAACGGATTATTGATATTGGGTGTGGTTCAGGGATGAGTACAGCTGTGCTTGCCGAAAAATACCCAGAAGCTAAGATTACAGGGGTAGATTTATCTGATGAGATGTTAGCAAAAGCTAAGGAATTGAATTTGAACATTGAGTGGATTAAAAGAGACTGTTCTTTGCCGTTAGATGATTTAGGTAAGTACGATTTGGTTTTTTCTAATGCATTTGTTCAATGGCTAGTAGACCAAGAATCCTTTTTGAAAAATGTGAAAAACTTATTAAATGAGAGGGGTATTATTGCATTTCAAGTGCCTAATTGGGATGAGATGCCTATCAAAAAATGTATTGATAAAGTTGCAACCCGATTTGAAGTATTTAAAGATAAGGTAGAATCTAATTGTAGCGGTATGAATATGAGTCGTTACTATGATATACTTGGGCGTTATTATTCTGAAGTAGAGATATGGCAAACGCATTATGCGCATCAAATGAATAGTTATGATGAAATAATAGCATTTATTAGCAGTACTGGATTAAGGCCTTACCTAGAAAAACTAGATGAAGAGCAGAAACAAGCATTTACTGAGCAATTAAAAGAACAAATAAAAGCTTGTTATCTAATACAAGAAAACCAAAAAATATTATTTGTATTTGAACGGGTATTTTTCATAGCGCATAAGTAAATAAAATATAAGAATGAATAAGCAAAAACCAGTTCACACTATTAGTGTAAACTGGTTTTTTGTTTGTTGAGCCTAGGATGCGTGGAAAAAGAGTTGACAATAAAAATAATGCATAGTAACATAAATGCATACCACCCCCCTGGGGAGGGGTAAAAGAGGAGGATAATATGAATACAGAGAAAAAAAAAGCACTTCAGTCGCTTAAAACGGCTAAAGGTCAAATAGATGGCATTATCAAGATGGTTGAAGATGGACGCTATTGTATGGATATATCCAATCAGCTTTTGGCTGTTCAATCGCTTCTAAAGAAATCGAATATGTTGATTTTGAAGCAACACTTAGAGCATTGTGTCAAAGATGCTTGTCACAGTGAGAATGCGGATGAAAAAATTGCAGAGATTATTACTGTATTAGATAAGATTATGAAGTAACACCCATGACAACTTGTAGGATGAGGAGGAGAAAGAATGATAAATAACAAACTCAAAATAGGAGGCATGACCTGTTCGGCATGTGCAAATAGAGTGGAGCGAGTCATTAAAAAATTAGATGGTGTGCAAGAAGCAAGTGTTAACTTTGCGACAGAGACACTTAGTGTCACGTATGATGAGTCAAGCATGAATATGGAGCAAGTGGAAGCTGCTGTAGAAAAATCAGGCTATACAGTGGTCAAAAATCTTAAGATGTATAATTTTAAGATAGAAGGTATGACCTGTTCGGCGTGTGCAAATAGAGTAGAGCGAGTGACTCAAAAAATACCAGGTATTAGCCAAGCTTCAGTTAATTTTGCAACAGAGAAGCTTACGGTCACAATGGATGAAGATAAGGTATCTTATGGTGAATTAAAGGCAGCAGTAGAAAAAGCGGGCTACCAATTAGTCAGGGAAGAAGAAGAGAAGGCTGCTAAGCCAACAAGAAGTGAAGATCAAAAATTACTGATACGTTTTATTATTTCCCTTATTTTTACCGTTCCTTTATTAATTGTAAGCATGGGGCATATGGTGGGGATGCCGCTTCCACATATCATAGAGCCTATGATGAATCCTCTTAACTTTGCATTAGTGCAACTGGCACTTACTATTCCTGTCATGATAGCAGGCTATAAGTTCTATCAGATAGGGATCAAGAATTTGGTGAGATTAAGCCCAAATATGGATTCACTTATCGCCATTGGAACTTTGGCGGCAGTTGTTTATGGGTTCTTTGCAATCTACAAAATCAATACAGGTGAATCTGAGTATGCTATGCATTTATATTTTGAATCAGCAGCAGTAATCTTGGCACTGATTACACTCGGCAAATATTTAGAGGCAGTCTCAAAAGGTAAAACATCAGATGCTATCAAAAAACTCATGGGATTAGCACCCAAAACAGCAACTATTATGAGAGATAACCAAGAGATTGTTGTACCATTAGAAGAGGTAGTATCTGGAGATATTATTCTCGTTAAACCAGGTGAGAAATTACCCGTAGATGGTGAGGTCATAGAAGGAAGCACGGCTATTGATGAATCCATGTTGACTGGTGAGAGTATTCCTGTTGAGAAGTCAGTGGGAAGCAAGGTTATTGGTGCGAGTATTAATAAGACAGGTTTTATTAAGTATAAAGCCACTAAAGTTGGCAAAGATACAGCATTAGCTCAAATCATCAAGTTGGTTGAGGATGCACAAGGCTCAAAAGCACCTATTGCAAAGATGGCAGATATGATTTCAGCGTATTTTGTACCTATTGTTATTGGACTATCTATTGTATCAGCAATCGCTTGGCTTGTGGCAGGAGAGGGAGCAATATTTGCTCTTACAATATTTATATCTGTACTTGTTATTGCGTGTCCATGTGCCCTAGGACTTGCTACGCCAACTGCTATTATGGTAGGAACAGGTAAAGGTGCGGAAAATGGTGTACTGATTAAAGGTGGAGAGGCGCTAGAGACAACACATAAGATTGACACCATTGTATTTGATAAGACGGGAACAATCACTCAAGGTAAGCCAAAAGTAACAGATATTATAACAGATGGCATTAATGAAAATGATATTTTGATGTTAGCAGCTAGTGCTGAAAAAGGTTCGGAGCATCCATTAGGAGAGGCTATTGTTAAAGGTGCCGAGGAGAGAGGATTACAGCTCAAAGCTATCCAAAACTTTAATGCGATACCTGGACATGGTATAGAAGTAACCATTGAAGGACAATCAATCTTATTAGGTAACAAAAAACTAATGCTAGAAAAAGAGATTGATAGTAAGGCTTTCTTAAACGAATCAGACCGTTTAGCAGCAGAGGGTAAGACGCCTATGTATATTGCTATTGATGGGAAATTACAGGGGATTGTTGCTGTAGCGGATACAGTGAAGCCAAGCAGTAAAAAAGCTATCGAAACCCTTCATCAAATGGGAATTACAGTAGCTATGATTACTGGAGATAATAAGAAGACTGCAGCGGCAATTGCTAAGCAAGTAGGGATTGATATTGTTCTTGCAGAAGTATTGCCAGAAGATAAAGCCAATGAAGTTAAGAAGCTTCAAGGAGAAGATAGAAAAGTGGCTATGGTTGGTGATGGTATTAATGATGCACCAGCGTTAGCACAGGCAGACATAGGAATTGCCATTGGTTCTGGAACAGATGTGGCGATTGAGGCAGCTGATATTGTACTGATGAGAAGTGACTTAATGGATGTGCCAACAGCTATTAAACTTAGTAAGGCAACAATCCGAAATATCAAACAAAATTTATTCTGGGCATTTGCTTACAATGTACTAGGTATTCCAGTAGCAATGGGCGTTCTGCACATTTTTGGAGGGCCACTACTTAATCCAATGATTGCAGCAGCAGCCATGAGTTTGAGTTCTGTATCGGTACTACTCAATGCACTAAGACTTAAGAGATTTAAAGCATAATTGCTATAAAAAATCAATCATTCAAAAATAAAGGAGATTACTATGAAAAAGAAAATTTTTATTGAAGGTATGAGTTGTATGCACTGCGTGGGTCATGTGAGAGAGGCGTTAGAAGCCCTAGGTAAAAAAGAAACAGTTGAAATTAATCTTGAAGGTAAATATGCAGTAGTAGATACAGAAGCAACACCAGATCAGATCATAGCTGCTATAGATGATGCAGGCTATGATGTAACTAAAGTAGAAGATTTATAAAATTTGAATACACTCCCCAAAGCAAACGACCTTAAACTATTTTGGGTCGTTTGCTTTTTGTATTTTGTAGGAGGGTCTGCTGCCAAGGCTAATGGGTTGTGAAGGGTACTTTTGTTTACTTTAAAGGATTGGTACTAGACAGATAGAAATAGGCAGTATATACTAACAATAGTTTGATAACCATCGAATTGAAAGAGGTAATTATGACAGTAAAACAATTAGCAATGATTCATAAAGCTTTATCTAATGAAAATCGTTTAGAAATTTTTATGAGTATTCTTGAGAATGAGGAGAAAAGTTTTAGTTCTTGTGGGTGTCTTATGACGGTGATCATGGATAAGCTATGTATTGGAGCACCAACTATATCCCATCACCTCAAGGAATTGGTCAATGCAGGGCTGATAGAAACACGTAAAGAAGGTAAATATCTAGTAGCCAATGTGAACAAAGAGGTACTTAAGCAGTTTAAAGAAGAATTTAACTTTTAGGAAACAGAGATGTTTCCTAAAAAATAGTCAAACAATTCGATAGTTATAAAAATGTAAAATTAAAGGGGTGGAAATATGAATAAAGAACATAAGATAGAGATTAATTTAGAGCAATGTATTGGATGTGGATTGTGCCGTAAGGATTGTCCTGCAAATAATATTTTGATAGAAAACAATAAAGCGGTGATTAGAGGGCAAGAATGTATAAAGTGTGGCCATTGTGTAGCTATTTGTCCTAAAGGTGCGGTGACAATGACAGGATTTGATGAGGAGCCTATTGAGTACAATGAACAAACGACATTAAACCCACAAGCATTGTTAAGAGCACTTAAGACAAGACGTAGCATACGTCATTTTAAAGATAGGGAAATATCGGATGAGATTATACAACAAATTATTGAGGCTGGCCGTATAACACCTACAGCAAAAAATGCTCAGGATGTATCCTTTGTTGTATTAGGTGAGGGGAAGGCTCAATATGAGGCTATTGCGGTGAAATTTTTTAGGAGGCTCAAACCTATAGTAAGTCTCGTGATGAAAAGTGCAAAAGCAGTTGAGATAGATAAAGATTTCTTCTTTAAGGGAGCGGATAAAGTTATTTTGGTTGTTACAAAGGATGAGGTCAGTGGGTCACTTGCAGCAGCTAATATGGCATTGATGGCAGAGGCATCAGGGCTTGGTGTGCTGTATAGTGGGTTCTTTGCGGCAGTAGCCAATCGCTCACCTAAGTTGCGCCGTGCATTGGGGTTTGAAAACAAGGAACATGTTGTAACTGCTTTGGTGTTAGGGTATCCAGCTGTAAAGTATAAGAGGACAGCTCAAAAAGAGTCAGCTAATGTAAAGTATTTATAAAATGAGGTATAGATAAAAATAGAGCAATCACTAACGGAAACACCAGCTAGTGATTGCTCTATTTTTATTTTTTTTCGTTATTTCCATTACCATTGCCACAAATGATGACTTGGTTTTTATTGGTAGGCAAGAGTGCTAGTAACATAAAAAATACAGTTGTTCCGATCCAAAATAAAGTTTGCTTATAAAATGGTAGACCGCTTTCCCACTTCATACGATATCCCCCTTAGTAGTATGTTTTATATAGTATATCACATTAAATATAAAAAAATTCTGTATATAAAAAATTTTATTTTACCTATAAAAAATAAAAATAACAAAAAATATTTACAAAATTTTCGGAATATTATATCATTATAAGTGAACATTGTTTTAAATAGTTCACTTATAATGATGAGGAGGATGTATGATGAAGATGAGTAAAAAGATAATGGCAATGTGTGTAGTGGCTGCATTAGCAATGGGGGCAATGGGAACTACATATGGAATGACAGAAGAAGTCATAACGACCAATGCAGCAACACGAGCAGTAAGTGATTTGGGAACTTTTTGGAATGCTAATAAAGATCGCCAAGAGGTAAGTTTTTATTATGAGACAGGGATCGGTTATCCTAGAATGACATTAGATATTTATAGTCATCCAGCCTATGCTACACAGTATTCTCAAAAAGTAGGGGAGTATTACAAAGGCGAGCATGTATATTACGATAGAGTATATGTTGTTAAGAATTATTTGTCAGATGGGTCCCATTATTCTACAGATTATATGATTAGTTGGGTAAGTTATGGTGGCTATAGACGTTATATGAAGTCTTATACTGTATGGACTCATGGGTTAGATGATGTCAAATCACAAAGATGGGTGGATTGTGAATAGAAGACGTTAGGAGTGGGAAAATGAAAGTTGTAAAGAAGATAGGGTCATTACTATTAGCAGGATTAATGGTTATGGGAGTTGTCGTAAATACAAATGCAGCTACCCCTCAGACTGATTATCAAACCACAAGTACAGCCAAGGGGACTATAGCCGATACTGGGACATTTTATGGAACATTTGGATGTAAACAGACCATAGATTTTTACTATGAGACGGGTATATGTTATCCAAGACAAGAATTAGAGATTAAGACACATCCAGCACTGTTTAGTTATGATATTTCACACACGGTAGATACGTATAAAAAGGGAGAATATGTGTATTACGATAGAGTATATCCAGTCAACATATATGATGAAAAAACAGGAGAATATAACTGTACTATTTATATGATCAGCTGGATAAGTTATAGTGGGAATAGAAGATATATGGGTGTGAGTCGGTATACACCAGAGGGTGGCTTGGTGAGATTTGCTGATTGCAAATAATGACTAAGTGGTTTTAAAATTAAAATCATCTAAAAGAAGCTTTCAATGAGGTAATAAACTCATAGAAGGCTTCTTTTAGGTTAAGTATTACTTTATGCTGTCTTCATAACATACTGTCAAAATTTAGTTAGTTTATCTATTATGATACTTAGAAAAATAGGACAAAATAGGTGGGTGTAGATGATGCAGAGCTTATAGGACAAATTACTTCTTATGCCAAAGAATTGCTAGATGAGAAGGTAGTAGTCGTATTTGAAGGTGGTGGTATGGGATCAGAGGACTTTGCATCTTATTCATATGAAGTGCCAAGTGTATACCTTCTTTTGGGGGCAGGTGTTTATGCCTATAGTGCAATCATGTGGCTAAAAAACAACAAGTAGAGTTCATAAAGGAGCAGTTATGGAAAAATCATCAATCGTGGTTAACAGGGAAAAATATCAGTCTTATTATGATAATAGTATCAAGAACACAATGATTCATCATGTAAAGTTAATTATTCTAGGTGTTGTTACACTGGGATTTGCCTATCCGTGGATACTGTGTATGAAGTATGAAACAAAATGTAAGCATACGGTGGTTTGTGGTAAAAGACTTAAATTTATAGGAAAACCTGAAGAGTTAATTAAACACTGGGTGGTATGGTGGCTTTTGATTATTATGACAGCAGGGGTATATGGACTAGTCGTCAAAGTAAGATTTGAGAGGTGGACAGCAGCCAATACTATTTTTGAAGAGTGTGAATAGGCTTTTAGGATAGTCAAAATCAAGAACAGAATAGAATAAGGTGTCATATGATAATAGTAGAATATGGGTTATTTTAAAGGTGGCAATAACATTGAAGATAGGATGTGTCAAAGAGATTAAGAGGGATGAATATCGCGTGGGAATGACACCAGATAATGTCAAAGAATACATTCAACATGGTCATGAAGTTTGGATAGAAACACATGCAGGGGAAGGTTCTGGGTTTACGGATGAACGCTATGTAAGTGCAGGCGCACGTATTGAGGGGGATGCACAAACAATATGGGAGAACTGTGAGATGGTCATAAAGGTCAAGGAGCCACTTAAAGAAGAATATCCTCTCTTGCGTAAGGATCAAATTGTCTATACGTATCTTCATTTAGCAGCTAGCGAAGCATTGACAAAAGCTATGTTAGATAGTGGGTGTATTGGGATAGCCTATGAAACCATAGAGGATGTAAATGGGCTTCCATGTCTCAAGCCTATGAGTGAAATTGCGGGGAAATTGGCTATCCAAGAAGGTGCCAAATATCTAGAGAAACCTTTTGGGGGGAGAGGGATATTACTTGGAGGAGTACCAGGGGTAAAGAGTGCTAAAGTAGTTATACTAGGAGCGGGTATTGTAGGTACTAATGCCCTTAAGGTAGCAGTTGGTATGGGCGCTGATGTAACGATTATGGATATTAATATGCCAAGGCTTACGGCACTGGATAATATTTATGGAAATCATATTAAGACACTTTATGCGACACCAATAGCTATTGAAGCAGAATTAAAAGAGGCAGACTTGGTGATTGGCGCGGTGCTTATTACGGGGGCGGCAGCGCCTAAACTTATTAAGAGAGATTACCTCAAATGTATGAAAAAGGGGGCTGTGATTGTTGATGTGGCAGTCGATCAAGGGGGTTGCTTTGAGACAACACAAGTAACCTATCATCAGCAACCAGTATTTGAGATTGACGGGGTTATTCATTATTGTGTAGGAAATATGCCAGGAGCGGTACCCTATACATCAACTATGGCATTAACTAATGTTACATTAGGATATGGGCTAGCTATTGCGGATAAAGGTGTGGATGAGGCTATTAAAGATGATAAAGGGCTTTTGAAAGGCGTTAATATTTATAAGGGGAATTGTACCTATAAAAGTGTGGCAGATACTTTTGGAATGGCCTATAGTCCATTAAAACTATGAAGTGATAAACACTTAAATGTGACAGTATTATAATAGAGTAGACTCCTACAAGTTAATCATTGTAGGAGTCTACTCTATTGTAGGAAAGTGCGAGTTTCTACACTTTCACTACTGCGCGGACCAATGCGTGATCTTTGGTCACTTTTGTCCTATTGTAGGAAAGTGCGACTTCGAAGCATTTCACTACTGCGCGAACCAATACGTGCACAAAGGACACTTTTGTTCATTAGAGATGAGTCTTTGCTGTTTTTGGGGTATAATAAAAGGAAAATGGGACATAAAGCTTAGGAGAAAGTATGACAAGAGAACTGAGGTATCAAATAGAAGAGATAGACGCTGGGAAGTCTATCGGTGTATTTTTGAAGGAGCGGGAATATTCAAGAGCTATTTTGATAGAATTAAAGAAGACACCAAGAGGAATTAGGAAAAATGGTGTTTGGGCTATGGTTAATGAGATTTTAAGAGTAGGAGATGTACTGGACATATGTTTGGAAGAAGAAGAGCTATCAGAAAATATTGTGCCAGTAGAGGGGGATTTAGATATTTTATATGAGGATGAGGATTTATTAGTGGTCAATAAACCTTATGATACACCTATTCATCCGGCGGTTAATAATTATGATAATACCTTGGCAAATAGAGTTGTAGACTATTATCAGAAGCAAGGAAAGCCGTATGTATTTAGGTGTATCAACCGTTTGGATAGAGATACAACAGGTGTAACCATCCTACCTAAAAATCTCATTAGTGCCAGTATATTGGCAAGAAAAATGGAGAATCGCCAAATCACTAGAACATATATGGCTTTTGTGCAGGGAAGTGCACCCTTAAAAGGAACGATTGATCTGCCTATTGGAAGGGAAGAAGGCACCATCATTAAACGGAAAATAGATGAACAAGAGGGAAAAAGAGCAATAACCCATTATCATAGACAGGAAGTCATAGAAGTAGAGGGGCAAGCTGTATCTATTATGACGCTACAACTAGATACAGGGCGTACTCATCAAATACGTGTCCATATGAGTGCTATAGGACATCCGTTGATTGGGGATTTCTTGTATAATGAGGAGAACAGTATGCTTGCAAGGCAGGGACTACATGCCATATCCTGTACTTTTACTCATCCCATAAATGGAGAATATAAAATCATTACAGCACCACTGCCGGAGGATATGGCAAGATTAGTCCAGCAAGGAAAAGAGATAACTTAATGGGTGACGAGTAGAGAGGTTAAGTAAGATATAGTGAAGTAATTGAATGGATGAATAGGAAGAGGAAACGATGATGATGTATTTGACAGAGTTAGAATGGCGTGGATGGTATTTTTATATAGAGGGAGAAAAGCAGGTTTTTGGGAAGACAAAGGTCATTGCAGAGCGTGGAGAGATAGAAGAAGTTTTTTATACAGGTGTAGATTATTTGAGTGAGGAATTATGTGAGGGTTGGTATGAGCAGTATTTGCACATATATGGGGAATAAGTTATAGCAAACTAAAAATAACTAAAAAAATTATAATTTAATATAAAATAATGATATAATAAAACGATAAAGTATTATTAGGGTTATATTTAAAAAAGAGAGAAAAGGGGTTAGGGGCTATGAGTCATATTGAACTTGCAATAGCAACAGATTTCTTGGGAGAGAGTCCTGAGATTGAAAAGGTGGAGGAAACACTTAAAAAAATAGCAGAAGCAGGATTTACACATATTCACTGGTGCCATGAGTGGGATGGTGATTATATTTATTCTACATACGAAATGCTGCAAATTAAGGAATGGATGGACAAATACGGTCTGAGAGCAAAAGGTATTCATGCTACAAAAGGTTCTAGAAGACCTATTGAGCGTATAGCAAGTCATTATCGCAAAGATTATACATCTGAGATTATTTACAATAGAAAAGCTGGCGTTGAGCTGATTAAAAATCGTGTAGATTTAGCAGAGTGTATTGGTGCAAATGAAATCGTATTACATCTGTACGTACCTTATGAGGCAGTTCAAAATGATTTAGAAGCCAAAGACCGTTTTTATGAGCAGGTATATGCATCATTGGATGAACTTGAGCCTTATTGTTTACAAAAAGGTGTCCGTATTTGTATGGAGAATTTATTTGATATGCCACAAGCTATTGTGGAGGAGTCTCTAGAGAGAATGTTCCAAAAATATGATAAGGCTTTCTTGGGATTCTGTATTGATACAGGCCATGCCAATATGGTGTGGCAAGATGATATGACAGCAATTATAGAAAAATATAAAGATAGGCTCTATGCGATGCATTTACATGATAATGACCAAAAAGGTGATGGGCATCATCTACCAGGCAATGGAACAATCAAATGGCCAGCTGTCATGGCATCTCTTGCCAAGACAGCGTATGAAGAACCATTAGTATTTGAACTTGCATGTCACGAAGAAAATGTAGATATGTTTTTAGAAAAAGCATACCAGGTAAGTAAAGACATTCAGGCGCTATATAAGGGGGCCAAGCATAGCCTCTTGGACGGTATCGAAGCCTAGACGTTCTACCATGGCGGCGAAACGTTCACCAGGTTCACCATTTTCTAGATAAAATTTAATACCACGTTCCATGATGTCAAGTGCATCTGACACAGAGTATAGGCCAGTAAGTTCTTGGCCTATATTTTTTTGGCGTCCAAAAGTCCCACCGATAAATACTGCCACTTGGTCTCGCTTTTTGCCAACCATGCCAATGCAAGCTAGCTGTGGTTTGGAGCAGTTATTGAAGCACCCAGATAGACCAAGTCGGAGCTTGTTAGGGAACTTAGTGGTGTAGTAAGCTTTGTAAAAGCGTTCATGCATGTCAAGAGCAGCTTGTTCTGTGTCATAAAGTCCTACACGGCATACGTTGCCTTTGCAAGTGTGGATAGGGCGGATGCGTAGGCCAGTGCCACCTGTTGTAAGATTGACAGTAGCGAGCTCGGCTTTTACAGCCTGGATATCTTCGTATTTAATCCAAGGGATTTCGACATCTAGCCTTTGTGTAAGAGTGAAGTAACCCCGTCCATATTTTTCAGCAATCTCATTGATTTTCTGAGAATAAGCTACCTCCATACGGCCGGCAGGAATAACAATTCTAGCGGCAAAGTGGATTTTGTCTTTAAGGGGTAGGAAACCTTGGCCCTTAACTGTCATAATTTGTTCTTGTGTAAAACTCATTAATCTATACCTCCTAGATCAAATTTATAGTATATACTTTATGTAGAATGCCATATTTTATGAAAAAATTATTCTATAAGTCTAACGTTTTTGTAGTACCAATGGATACCGGTTTGAATCGTTTCATCGCTAAGTGTACCACCAGATATGCCGATTATTTCTCCAGTGTTGGTCTCAAGCATACCGTCAAATACATTGAACTGGCCTGTAAGCATTTTGGAAGTGGCCTCATCAATGAGTGTTTGTGCATTTGGTTCATTAAAATCAGATAAAGAAGAGATTTGGACAATCCCATCAGAGATACCACCATAGTAGTTGGAGCCATTCCAAGTTCCCTCAAGAATACTTTGTACAGCACTTGTATAATAGGCACTCCAGTTCCACATAACGCTTAAAAGGCAAGCATCAGGAACTTCTTTTTGCATATCCGAGTTATAGCCGATACCCCATTTGCCACGTTCAGCAGCAAGTGTAAGAGGATAAGGTGTATCACAGTGTTGTGCCATAACATCACACCCCATGTCCAAAAGTGCTTTGGTCCCAGCCTCCTCCTTTTGAGGATCAAACCAGCTATTTGTAACCTTAACATAGACAGTTGCATCAGGGTTAACCGATGCAACGCCTAATGCGAAAGCGTTGATACCACCAGTCACTTCTGAGTTGTCAGTACCCATAGCGGCAACATAGCCTAATTTGTTGGTCTTGGTTTTGAGTCCGGCAGCAATACCGGATAGGTATCTTGCCTGATAGATACGGCCAAAATAATTATTAAAGTTTGTGCCATTACTCATACTTCCTGTAGCATGAGAAAAATACACATGAGGGTATTTCTGAGCAAAAGCAGCAGTCTGCTCCATGTAGCCGTAACTCGTAGAGAAAATAATTTGGCAGCCTTCATCTACGCACTCCTGTAGTGCTTTTGCGATAGCATCAGGGTCTTGGTCGTTAACATTAAGTTTACGTATGATTTGTTCATCTTGAAGTCCCAAATTATCTTGCATGCCACGAATACCAAGTTCATGGCTATAAGTGTATCCGCTACCTTCAGCGGGGTCTGTCAGATGGAGGACTCCAACCTTAAGATCTTGGGGAGCTAGAGTAGGCTGAGTGGTTACTGTAGTTGTTGCTTCAGGCACTGAAGAGCCTTGGTTTGTAGCGAGGTCGTCGATAATGGTTGTCGTACTACAGCCTGTTGCAATCAGTATCAAAATGAGTAGAATAGCAAAAAGTTTATGTATTGATTTCATAAGAACCTCCTAAGGTGTTAAATTAAAGTTGAAAACGATCTAAATTATTGGTCAAGGCGTTTGATTCGTTAGAAATACACGATGCTAATGAGCCCAGTTGTTGAAAAGTATTTGTCATTTGTTCTGTTGCAGCATTTGTTTCTTGAATATTAGCGGCATTTTCTTCTGCGATAGCGGATAAATCTGTAATAACACCAAGAATATTAGTGCGAAGGGTTTCGAGCTGGAGAGAGTGATCAGTAATTTCTTGAATTTTTGTGCTAGAGATTGTAATAGCATCTATCACGTGTTTAACAGCTGTATCTGTGGCATCCATATTTTGATTTTGTTTGGAAATCACTGTTTGAACGTATGACATCGTATCGACAGCGGTGGTTGCATTATTCATAAGTTCGTTGACAAGGATGCTAATACTTCCTAGTGCAATACTGGACTGCTCCGCAAGTTTTTTGATTTCAGATGCAACAACAGAGAAACCTACACCGTAGGCACCAGCTCTAGCTGCTTCAATGTGGGCATTGAGGCTGAGTAGATTTGTTTCATTAGCAATATTACTGATAAAATCTAGAGCTTGTTGAATGTTTTTGCTAGATTCATTTGTCTTTTGAGTTTGATTAGTAATTTCTAAAATCGCTGTTTGAACAGCTTGGTTGGTTGATTTTAGGTTGTGAAGTGTAGCAGTAGCTTGGTGGCTGCTTGCCTGAATTTGTTGCATCTGCTCCGTAAGTTGCTGGATGCTAGCAGATGTTGAGTGAATAGCCAGGCCCATATGTGTTGCTGATTCAGCAGAGTCTTGGGAGTCATGAGCTTGTTCAACAGCGCTAGAGGCGATAGTGTTCATGGCGATTTCTACATTAGACATAGTATCTTTCATCTGAGCACATTCATCTTCTAGAGTTGCAACAGTCTTGTTGAGTGAGAGAGAGCTTGTCTGGATGTTCCCAAGGAGTGATCTTAGAGTATCCTTGAGATTCATAATCGCAAGGGAGAGGTCTCCTATTTCATCATTTCTTGAAAGAAGTTTAGCACTCAGAGAAACATTCAGATTACCATTTGCAACAGCTGTTACAGTAGAGATGCTTTGGGTTAGGGCTTTGGTGATAGAATGGCTAATGAGTAAGGTGAATAGCATACATAAAGCCATAATGCCTAGAATAATAAGTATGATGATAAATAATAGTTGGTTGTTGATCGCATCTTTATTGTGCTTGTTAGTACCGACAAAAATCATGCCAATGGGGGTATCGGGCGCATTTCTTTGGAAGACAGGAATGTAGTAGCCGTAGTGTATGACACCTTCGATAGAAACGGATTCGCTAAAATACTCCTCCCCTTGAGTCAATACTTTTTGTGTAATGATATCGCCTGCTTTGGAACCAAGTATACGGTTGCCAGAAGAATCTTTGGCAGAGGTCATAATACGTTCATCCCCATAAAAGAAAGTAACCTCCATATGAGATTGTTGTTGGATACTGTCTACTAAACCGTCAGATTTGGAGATGTTGTAGTTCCCCTTCCACACATCACCATTTTTAGAACGTAAATAATCTCCAGAGTTTTGGTCATAGGCCACAAGCGTTGCAACTGCTGTTCCTCTTAAAGCGTTTTGGATTTCTGCTTTTAAAGCACCTTGAACACTTGTCAAAATAATAGAGACAACAGCGATACCGATTAATAAGACTGAACCTAGTGAGCCTAGCAAAAATTTTTGCTTAATTGTTATTTTCATATTCCCCTCCTAGATGTAAAAACCTTGTAAAAGTAAGTAAATTAGTATAATTATAACAGAAAATTTAATAAAATTCTATTTATTAGGATATATAAAAACACGGGTTGATTTGAAAAAAGAAGTTGCATTTGAAAAATAAGGAGATTAAAAAAAGGCATGTAACATGATAAAAAGGGAAAAATAAAAAAGTAATAGAAGTGCAATGTTTGTCAAGGTATAAAGACTGTGCTAGTATATAAAAGAGACTAGAATGTATACTTATTAATGGAGGGATTAAAAGATGAATAATTTACCAAATTGCCCAAAGTGTAATTCGGAATATACGTATGAAGATGGAAGCTTGTTAGTTTGCCCAGAATGTGCTCATGAGTGGGTAGCAGGTGCAGAAGAAGCTTCAGATGATGTTCAAATTATCAAAGATGTTAATGGAAATGTATTAAGTGATGGTGATTCAGTAACAGTAGTAAAGGACCTTAAAGTTAAAGGGTGTTCATCATCTATTAAAATTGGTACAAAAGTAAAGAATATCCGTCTGCTTTATGATGTAACAGATGGACATGATATTGATTGTAAAATTGATGGATTTGGTGCAATGAAATTAAAATCATCAGTAGTAAAAAAATTATAATACGAACTTATTAAATCAAAATAAATCGCGACATAACACACATAAATAAACGACTAATCCTAGGACATAATATTATTATTGTTCTAGGATTTTTTTTATTTATAAACTTCTATTTTGAGCCTACTTGACTTATGTTAATTAATTAACTAATTTGGTTAAAAAAATAACGAATAAAAGAAGGCTTATATATCAAGGGATGAATGGGAGTTGCTATACATTGGGAATAGTATATAATTAAGTGAGCAAGATAAGGCAGAATATAAAAGGTGGAAAAGATGAGAAACTTTAAAGTAGTTGTTCAGTATGATGGTAGCCGTTATAAAGGCTGGCAAAAACAGAAAGATAATGAGTTAACAGTACAAGGAAAAATAGAAGATGTGTTAGAAAAGATGGCTGGGGAGAAAGTGGCACTGATCGGTTCAGAGCGTACAGATGTAGGAGCTCATGCAGAGAACTATGTGGCTAACTTCCAGACAGACTCAAGCTTTAGCCAAGAGATGCTGCTAGATTATTTCTATGAGTATTTACCAGAGGATATTGTGGTAAAATCTGTGGAAGAAGTCCATGAAAGATTCCATGCGAGATATAATGTGAAGTCTAAAACATATGTTTATACGATTAATAATAGAAAGCAACGTAATGTATTTGAGCGTAAATACCAGTATCATGTGGAGACGAAGCTTAACTTAGAGGATATGAGAAAGGCAGCTGAAATATTAGAGGGAACACATGATTTCCAAAGCTTTACTAGCCTTAAATCAGATGCTAAGTCTACGGTGAGAACCATTGAATACATCCAAATTACTGAAAAAGACGGTATTGTTGAAATCAAAGTGAAAGCAAATGACTTCTTGTGGCATATGCCTAGACTTATAATAGGTATGCTTATTGGTGTGGGTACAGGTGATGTCAAGATTGCCAAAGTACAGACTGTCTTAGATGAAGCTAAGAAGCAAGAGCGTGCACCTATTGCTAAGGCGAAAGCACTTAGTTTAGTCAATGTAGAATATTAAAAGCATGAAATAAAGAGCTCCCGTCAATCATCTATGGGGGCGAGCAGTAGTAGTTTTAAATAAAAAACAAGAGGGATGTTGTGGATTAAAACAATATGCCTCTTTTTTGTTGAAGGATAAAAATAATTTACATAGGAAATCGTTCGACAGGAACAGGCTACAAAGGGTTGTCATAAGATATAGTGAAGCATCTGATATCATAAGGAGATGGGACTATGTCTGAGGTTAAACTAGAGGAGTTTAGAGTAGAAGAGATTGTTGTAAAATCAAGCGAAATCCCTAATGGGGTAAATCTTATTCAAGCACCACAATTCTGGGAACTGGGAAAAAGAGGAAATGGAATTAAGATTGCAGTTGTTGATACAGGTTGTGATGTTACACACATTGATTTAAAAGATAGGATTATTGGTGGGCGTAACTTTACAACAGAGGATAATTCAGATCCTAATATATTTCAAGATTATAATGGACATGGGACGCATGTATGTGGCACAATTGCTGGGAGTGTTAATGGCATAGGCGTCGTAGGGGTGGCCCCAGAGGCGAGTCTTCTTGTTTTGAAGGTGCTTGATAAAAAGGGGAGAGGAACCTATGAGGGAGTTGTTTCGGCTATTAATTATGCTATTACCAATAAGGTAGATATTATTTCAATGTCACTAGGTGGTCCGGATGATGTACCGGAATTAAGACAAGTTATCCAGAAGGCTGTAGCTAATAATATATTGGTAGTATGTGCAGCGGGCAATAATGGTAGTGGAGATCCTACTAAAATAAGGTATTCTTATCCGGCATACTATAATGACAGTATTTCAGTGGGGGCAATTGATTATAAAAGAAAACCTGCTAGTTTTACAGCAGTAAATAATCAGGTGGATTTAGCGGCACCTGGAGTGGGAATATTATCTACCTATATGGGTGGGAGATATGCTGTATTATCAGGTACTTCTATGGCAACGCCACATGTGGCAGGGGCACTTGCATTATTGATTAATTGGTCTACAGAGCAGTTTGGTAGAAGGTTGACAGAGTCTGAAATCTATAGCCAGCTTGTCAGACGAACGATTGATTTAGGCTATCCTGTATTTCAAACTGGTAACGGTGCATTATACCTTACAACCTTACAATTATTAGAGACATATCTTAAATAATATAAAATAAAGGGAACACGCAAAAGGATGCTATCTTTTTAAATAGCATCCTTTTGCGTATTCTGATATAGAGAAGTGCGACTATTATTTTAGTCGATAAGGACAGTGGTTTTGCTAATCATATTATTGTAGAACCATTCACTATGTTCTACAGAGAGTCTGATACAACCAGCAGATGCGGGTTTACCGAGGCTTCCTTTGCCTTGAAGGAGGTAAGTACCTGTCTTATCAAACATGACAGAGTGATAGAGATAGGTGGTACCGATGAAACCAAAGGCATTTTTGCAGCGGTAGCCTTTTTCTACTCCAAAATAAGGGACTTTGTAAGTAAGCTTATATTGGCCTTTGGGTGTAGCTGCCCCAGCTCTTCCAGTAGAGCATTTGAAGTGTTTGATAAGTTTCCAGTTATCCTTAGAACCTTGGAATATGTAGGTGCGTTGTTTTGCGATATTGGTCCAAACAAGATAAGGGGTAGAACTGGAGAGGTGTTTGCTGTTGATTGTATCTTCAGCCCATAAGAGTGTGTCAATATCGATAGGATCACCTATATCAGATAAATCACCAATAGATTCTATTCTACTATAAGATTTGAATAATCTATCATTGAGCTGCCCAAACATATTGCTATTGGTATAATTTAAGCTGTTGTCAGGTGTTTGGCTAACAAGTTTGGTAATAATAGTAGAAACATATTGTTTGGCATGGAGTGAGGCAGGTCTTGTAAGTGTTTCCCCAGCATTGACAAGTAAATCATGATTTTCTTTGACCCATCCATTATCCCAGTATAGGTCTATAACAGAAATGCTGAGGGGATACTCAGTATGGTTGATAATTGTATTTTTGCTTGCAATAACGTTGATAGGTGTTTTTGAGGACATATGGTAAAGTGAATTGTTCTCGATATTAATATCATAGAGTGAGCGAAGAGCACCTATGGGAATTAAAACTTTACCATCTGTAACAACACCATGACTCCTAAATGGCCCAACCCAAATATCATTTTCGTAAAGGGTAAAAGGTTTGCCTTCAAGCGTAGAAGGTGAATGCGTAGGAGGGGGATTGCTGGTGGATGAGTCGATTTGAATGGTGCCGGCACCTGGTGTAAAATGAACTGTAAGACCAGCGTCTTTTAGTCTACTAACAGGTACGTAGATGCCGTCTAGAGCCTTATAGGTTTCTATGGTATAACCACCAAAGTTTAAGACGGTATTATTTTTCTCTAAAGTACCAAGTGCTTTAGATGAAATAGTAGGATTTGCAAAGATTGGAAAGACAATAATAAGATAACATAAAATAACCCCTACAATTTTTTTCATATGATCACATCCTCTTTATTGGTTCGTGTGGAATAACGTTCTCTTATATATATTGAAAAGGGTATAAAATTAGACCAAAAAAGGACGAGCTATGCCAAAAAATTAGGTAAGGGGTTCAAGAGGAGAAAAATATGAAATATGATAGTATTATTTTTGATTTAGATGGGACATTGTGGGATTCAATTGATAGTATTTTACATGCATGGAATCGTGTGGCTACCAAGCATCAGGGGCTTATGAGAGATTTAACGAGATCAGATATTGCAGGGATTATGGGGCTGCAAGTTCATCAAATAGGAGAGAAGCTATTTCCTCATTTGGATGAACAAAAGCAGATGGAGATAATCCATGAATGCTGTGATGTGCAATGTGATGATTTAAGACAGTGTGGTGGACGATTATATGAAGGGCTAGAGGAGACACTCAAACAGCTTGCAGAGCATCACAAGCTTTTTATTGTGAGTAATTGTCAAAATGGCTATATAGAAGCTTTTTATCATTATCATGGATTAGGTAAGTATTTTACGGATTTTGAGCATCCGGGAAGAACAGGGCTATCCAAAGGTGAAAATATAGCTAGTGTTATTAAAAAATATGACTTGAAAGCTCCTATTTATGTAGGAGACACAGAAGGGGATTTGAAAGGGGCTAGGTTTGCACAAATTCCGTTTGTATATGCATCCTATGGTTTTGGAAAAGTTAAAGATTATGACTATAAAATTGAAAAAGTAAGTGATTTAATTGGATTAACATCATTTTAGGACACTGATGCTCTTACACGCGAAGGCGAGGAATCGTTCGCGCAGCAGTGAAATGCTTCGAAGTATCAGTTTCCTACAAGATAAACTAAGCAAAAAGCCTAGAGTCTTTCTAGGCTTTTTGTATTTGAGGAAACTTTATTGGATTAAAGATTTTAAGCATGTTTTAGATGAAGTCGAGATGAATATCTATACCTTAAGAATTATTAGCATAGCTTTTGGCTATGACTTTAATATATCAGGGGACTTGAAATATTTTTAATAAATTATTTGTTTCGCAAGAGGAGTGATGAGTAATGGACAAAAAAATACAAAATACTTTAAAAAATAAAAATATTAAACAGAAGATATTTACAACTAGGTTATAAAGTGGTAAAATAAATCAAAATATTCAAACAAAAGAGAAGGATTATGAAAAAAATAGCAAGTTTTATGTGTGCATGTATTGTACTAGGGAGTATGACTACAAATGTTATGGCTTATGATAGATGGGCGGCAAGTGATTATGCGTTGGAGTGGTGGGATGGATATAATACTACTGAGTATTATAAGGCACCTTTAGATTGTACCAATTTTGTTTCGCAATGTTTAGAAGCTGGAGGAATGCAACGTTCGTCGTCATTACCCAACTATGATAGTCCAAATCATTGGAGACCACATTCAGGGACTTGGGAAAATGCTTCATTATTTAGAGAATATTGGAAAAATCAAGCGACATATTATGATTATGATAGAATAACAAGTAGTAATGCAGATAGTTTGAATTCTTATATTTATTCTAAATTAGCAGTTGGAGATGTAGTTCAATATGGCTATAGTTCAAGTGATATTAAGCATTCACAGATAGTACATCATCATGGTAATGTAGGTGGAACTAATACATTGAGACTTGCACAACATAGTAGTCCACAGAAAAATATAGCATTATTAGATTACCTCAAGTCTACTGCATATACATATGTACATTATTACAAAATGCCTAACTCTAATACTGCAAGGAGTATAAGTGATGATGAGTTGGAAAAAGAGAGACAAGAGTATATCGTAAAAGTACAAAGAGAGAAAGAGTTAGGTACTTATGACTATATGCAAGATGTTGAACTTTTAATGAATACAATAGATGCAGTTGTTCAAGAGGTTTATCAGGACGATGTTCCAGAGGAAGTAATTGAGCAATCAGGAGAAAGGATGTCTAAATTAGAAGAATTATATTATAAATATTCAGACAATATACAGCGTAATGATTATGAAACCCCAGAAGGATTATACAATTCATTGCGTGAAGAGTTTGACTACATAGTGGCAACATATAGATAAAGTAAAGAGCCAGCATATGCTGGTTTTTTACTTATACGGGGGGATACGATGAAAAAAGTATGTATTTGGATTGGAATAATAATTTTATCAGTATGTGGGTTAAGTGTTGGTGTTGGATTAAGTAAGCAAGGAAAAAGTATTGAGCTAGTAATTGAGCAGTACTATAACGAATATATGCCTAGGAACAGAGGGGTGTTAGAAATATTGAAGCAAGAACAACTTGAGCAACATCTACTTATACTAGGTGAAAAATATCCTGGTGATGGAGAGCGATCAATAGATGTGTTTATTTTAGATGATAATAATAAAATAGTTGCTAGAAGTTCTACAGGGATGTCTCAGAGTGCATGTTACACAGTAAATAATTTTATTTGGAATGAGCAACAGATAATATTTGGAGATTTTAAAGATAGTAAATATAATAAAAATAGTGGAATGATGGAAGATATAAATCCTAAGAGCATAGAGGTGATTTTTGAAAATGGAAAAGAGATAAAAATAGATTTAGGTGAGCCGGGAATATTTGTTATAGTAACTAAGATAAAGGATGAAATTACAGAAGTTAATTTATACAATGAGGAAAGTGAGATAGTAAGTGAGTTATCAGAAACAGTATTTAGTAAACTAGAACTAATATTGCTGAACTAAATAAAAGATAAAAAGAGGAATAGAGTAAGTTTTTCGCTATAAGATTTAAAACCTATTACTCTTTTATTTCAAGGAATCTTAAAAGTTCTGGTTGGGTATGCTCCATGATCTCAAGAGATACAATAAATAATATAGCACAAACGCCTAGAATTGTTTCTAGGCGTTTGTGCTTAGTTATTAGTTAATGTATCAAGTTTTTTGTAAGAACGCTTAAATAGGTAGAAAGTATACCCTAGAGTGAGTATTTCACTGAAGAATACTGTAAGCCAAATCCCTGAATCACCAAATATCGGTGGAAGGATTACCATACCTACTAAGAGGAATAAAATCCCTCTAAAGAGAGAAATAGTAGCAGAGGTTTTGGCGTCTTCTAGTGCTGTAAAGTAGCCAGAACCCAGTATATTAATCCCATTGATAAGGAAGGCAATAGAATAAAGCTTAGTAGCCTCAACGGTTAATGTAATAAGCTCAGGGTCATTTGGCGCAAAGAGCTCAATAAGTGGCTTACCAAATGCGAACATTGAAACAGTACAGATAATACCAAAGATACTCATGACTTTGATTGCTAATTGATTGAGGCTAATAATACGCTCGGTATTTTGGGCACCGTAGTTATAACTTGTAATAGGTGCAATCCCAGTGGAAATACCAAGGAGAACTGCAATCACTAGAGATGTGACATAAGAAATAATAGAGAAAGCAGATACACCCACCTCACCCATACGGCTAAGTAGTACCATATTAAATAAATAGGTTGAGAAGGCTACAGCGACTTCTGTGAGTGCCTCTGATGAGCCGTTGTAGAAGAATTTTAAAATTTTCTTAAAATCCACTTTGCAAGTCGTAAAGTGAAGGGTACTTGTTCTTGGGATATAGGCCACAAAACCTACAAAGAAAGAGATAAAGAAGGCTGCGCCTGAAGCAAAAGCAGCACCGAATACGCCCATTCCAAAAACGACTATCAGATAATAGTCAAAAATAATGTTAAGTACAGAACCAACAATCGTACAAACCATAGAGTAAGTCGGTTTGCCCATAGTACGAATCCCAGAGGATAAAAGACCTCCGGTAGTGAATACTGGTGTGAAGAAGCAGAGTGTCGCAAGATAAGTACTTACCATAGGTAAGAGTTCATCTGTTGCACCTAGTAATCTACAGATTGGTTCTAAAAAGACTAAGGTTGTAAGTGATACTGTAGTTGATAAAATCATCAAAGTATAGAAAGCTAAACTAAATGTTTTGCGTGCTTTCTCTTGATTGCCTTGGCCAAGTTCAATACCTATAATGGTATTTGCACCTGCTGAAAGCATAATACTAATAGCCATAGCAATACTAAAAAATGGCATGGCGATGTTGATAGCGGCAAGAGCGTTGCCACCGACTGCTTGACCTACAAATATACCGTCAATAACAATATAAATTGAAAAGAAAAGCATACCAATAATGCTAGGAATCGAATATTGCATAAAAAGTTTACCAATACGCTGTGACCCCAGCTGTTGTGTGTGATCCATAAAATGTCCCCCTTTGTATAAGGCTAAACTTATCTTTTATAAGCATAAACCTTAGAGTGGCTCCAAGGTCAAGAGTTTTTTACCGGAATCCATAATTCATAATAGTCAATAGGTGACTGATTTTGGTGTTCAAAAGCAATATTACGGGCCAAAATATCATCACAAAGGATGAGTTTATGCAGTTGAATATAATTCATGATAGACTCAAAACTATTTGGGGTAATATGTTCTGGTGCGGTAATGACGGTATGAATACAAAGTTTTGAAGGGATATAGTCGTAGTTTTTGAGCTCACTAAGATGAAGTAAATCTTTGACAAGCCCACTCAGTCCATATTGAAAAGGTATTTTAGAAGAATGTTCATCTATGAAAGCGGGCGGAATAAGGCTAGAGAAGACCGGTGTAGCGATATTAATATGGTCTTCCATGTCTGCGAGATAATCAGCATAGTCAGCATCCCACTCTTTTGTCATAGGTTGAAAAACAATGGGGGGACTATAACGAAGGGTGATTTGACCAAGCTGGGATTGTGCCAAAGCAATAGCTTCTTGAAACTCAGAGACTTTGGTTCTAAGAGCCAAAAGTTTGTCTATTTTTTGGTCAATGAGGGTTTGCTGCTTGGCAAGTAGTTCGGCAAATTCAGAGAGTTTATTGTTTTGGATAAGATGTTTGATTTCGTCTAGGGGGATTTCTAAATAGCGAAAGACCATGACATAGGATAGAGCCAAAAGATCTTCCATAGTATAGTAACGGTAGTTGTTGACGGGGTCTTTTTTTGGAGATACAATCCCTAATTTATCATAATATCTGAGAGTGTCCGTACTGACTTTGAGTAGTTTGGAGACATCTCCGATGAGGTGTTTTTCTTTCATAGCTAGGCTCCTTTTGTAAATGCAATTATTATATCAAAAAAATGTAGTAAAAAACACGCAGAATGATATAATATACTAAATAACTTTTGAAGTTATGAAATCAAAATATTCAGTAAAGCCAGGGAGGGTTTTGCAAATGGGGTTTTTGAGTAGTGTTTTTAGCTTAAGTTTAAGTAGGTCATCAAGTAGAAGACATAGGTCACATCGCGGCTCACATCATTATAAGAGAAGAGGCTCCTCTTCAAGTAGCTCATATTCTCATAGACATCATCACCATAGAAGAAAATCAAGATTCTCTAGGTCATAGTGATGATCAGTGAGTGGTTTGTTAAAGACAAACTCTATCTCATAGGAGATGAAATAGCGAGCTATAAAGTCAAAAAGCTATTGGGTGAAGGCCGATATGGGATTGCTTATTTAGGGGAAAATACCATGGGCAATCGGGTAGTCATTAAACAACTTAAACGAGGGATGCTCAAAAAGTCAAAAGAGAAAATTAAGTATGAACAATGTATTTTAAAACAGTTAGGGAAAATAGGTGACAGTAGGTTTCCTAGCTATATAGGCAAGTTTAAAAATGATGAATCAGAAGGATATATTTTGGAATATAAGGCCGGTAAAACATTTGAGAGGATGATTTATGAGGAGCAGTATGTTTTTTCAAGAGAAGAAATTTATGAAATCGCTTTTGAATTGATTGATATGATCAAGGTGCTTTATGACCAACATATTATTCATAAGGATATTCGTGTGGCCAATGTTCTTTTTCATCCGATTCATGGCATTTCGCTGATTGATTTTGGATTAGCCAGGTATATTGATGAAGAGCATTATCAAGCCACAGAAGATTACTGGTATTTAGCAGATTTCTTGATTCATCTTTACTATACATCTTATAAGGATAAAAAAGTCATAAGTATGCCGTGGTATAAGGAGCTTTATTTGATGGATGACGAAAGAACTTTTTTGAAGAAACTGATGGGTATTGAAAAGAAGTATGCATCCATTGAAGAAGTTGAAGGTGCTTTGCAAAAATTACAAATGACGTGTTTTTTAGGATAGCAATAGCTATCCTTTTTTTGTGCCGCAATAATATTATAAGGTCGTGAACGAAGGAGTAGTTTGCGACGAGATAAAAAATATATAACATAACACGAGTATATGTTATGACATATTGTTTAATGTAATAACATATGGTAAAATAAAATTACATTAGAAGTATAGGAGGCCTAGACATGAGTCAATATGATAAATACCCGGAAGTAAAAGTTGTAGGATATGATACACATGCATTAACAGGTTATGAGGCGATTAGAGAAGAAATTGGATGTAAGATCTCAGGACTTAACAAGGCTATTGTCGTAGTAGATTGCTATCCTGGAGTCGATGAAGCAGAAGTGTTAGCAGGTTTAAGTGATTTAAGGTTTACAGAGGTTATAGATGCGAATCAATGTGCACTTCAAGGAGAGGCATTAACGGCTGCAATTGATGAGTACTTGACAGAGGATAGAGTATTTGGTGTCTTAACGACTAAAAAATTAGAAGACATCTTTGTTGAGGAACTTATTAGTGAAGCCAAGAATCGTATTGAGGCTGCTACAGGGCATGTACTTGTATATGGTGTAGGTGCAGGGCTTATTACTACGGGAGATGTCTATATTTATGCAGATATGGCACGTTGGGAAATCCAAATGCGTTATAGAAAAGGGATGTCAAACTGGAATGTAAGTAATGGTGATGCCCCTATTCTTACTAAATATAAAAGAGGTTTCTTTGTAGAATGGCGAATGGCAGATCGTCACAAAGTGGCTCACTTTGGAAAGTTTGATTATGTACTTGATACTAATGCAGCGAATGAGCCAAAGATGATTACAGCAGAAGCCTTCTTTGCAGGCCTTGAGCAAACTGTAAGTCAGCCATTTAGAGTTGTGCCATACTTTGACCCAGGGGTATGGGGTGGTCAATGGATGAAAGATGTATGTGGGCTTGATAAGGAGCAGGAAAACTTTGCTTGGAGCTTTGATGGTGTGCCAGAAGAGAATAGCTTATTCCTAAGATACGGAGATGTGAGAGTTGAAGTGCCATCAATCAATGTGGTGTTTTATAAGCCAGTGCAGTTACTAGGAAACAAGGTGCATGGGCGCTTTGGGACAGAGTTCCCAATCCGTTTTGATTTCCTAGACACTATGGGAGGACAGAACTTATCACTTCAAGTACATCCACTAACAGAGTATATCCAAGAGACATTTGGGATGCACTATACACAAGATGAGAGTTATTATATCTTAGACTGTAAGGAAAACACGGATGTTTATCTAGGCGTCAAAGAAGGTGTAGAGCCACAAGAGATGCTAGAGGCGCTCAAAGAGGCACAAAAAGGTGAGGCGCCATTTGATGCAGAAAAATATGTGAATATGTTCCCAGTCAAAAAACACGATCACTTCTTAATACCAGCAGGTACGATTCACTGCTCGGGCAAAGATACAATGGTACTTGAAGTGAGTGCAACACCATATATCTTTACGTTCAAGCTTTGGGATTGGGATAGACTTGGATTAGATGGCTTACCTAGACCTATTCACTTAGAGCATGGGGAGAAGGTTATTGATTGGGACCGCAGGACAGAGTGGGTCAAAAATAATCTGGTAGACCAAGTAGAACTCGTAGGTGAAGGAGAGTATCACAAAGAAGAGCGCACAGGTCTTCATGAGAGAGAGTTTATTGAGACAAGAAGACATTGGTTTACAGGACCTGTATTACATACTACACAAGATAGTGTAAATATGTTAAATTTAGTAGAAGGGGATGCTGCCATTGTTGAAAGTCCAACTGGCGCATTTGAACCGTTTGAAGTACATTATGCAGAGACGTTTATTATTCCAGAAAATATTAAAGAATATATTATTAGACCTAAAGCGGACAATGTTACTAAGCCATTAGCAACACTTAAAGCTTATGTGAGATAAAAAGTAAGTCATAGGAGGTACTATGTTAGATAAAGGGAAGGGTGCACCCACTCTCAAAGAGCAGCTTATAGCTATTATAGAAGAAGAAATAGAATCAGGAGTCTATGGTGAAGGAGACTTGCTTCCTAGAGAGATAGACTATCAAGAAAAATATGATATTAGCCGTATTACAGTAAGGGCTGCTATAGGAGAGCTTGAACAAAGAGGATATGTAGAGCGTATCAAAGGTAAGGGGACATTGGTTAAGACAACAAAGGTCTCTGAGCCACTTCTCAAAATTCAAGGATTTACAGAAGAGATGAAATCCAAGGGCATTGTACCTTCTACAAAGTTTGCCCATATTGAGCTCACTAAGGCATCTTCGCAGTGTGCCAAAATA
This sequence comes from Cellulosilyticaceae bacterium, assembly GCA_051647765.1. Lineage (GTDB taxonomy): Bacteria > Bacillota > Clostridia > Lachnospirales > Cellulosilyticaceae > JBOFEH01. The sequence continues at coordinate 29,515 of JBOFEH010000111.1, forward strand.
CTTGAAATCCCAGAAGGTATGCCAGTGTATTTGTTAACACGTATACGCTGCATTAATGAGTTGCCAGTGGTAAGGTTTAAGACTTATATTAAGGCAACCGTTAATATGGGATTAGAGGATAATCTATACTACGGCTCATTTTATGAGTATTTACACCAAGAATATGGTATTACGGTCAAAAAAATCAAGCAAATCATCACTGCAGATTTGGCAGACCAAACCTTGCAGCAACAACTTACTTGTGATAAGGGAGATCCTATATTACTACTTAAACGTATAGGTTATGACCAACATAACCAAGTCTTTGAGTATACAGAATGTAGTTATGTTGCAAAACGCTATGAATACTACCTTGAATTAGAGGAATAACGGAATAACACCCAAAAGTGTACTCATAGAAGTATCAGCACTCAATCTTATATCAAGATTTGGGTGCTGTTTTTTTATAATTTTAGTGAAATGGGACTCAAATAAAGGGTAACTTTTTGAGATTTGGCCACCAATAACAAGTGTAGTTGGCTTGAAATTTTCTAAAAAACCTTCAAGAGCATTGGCGAAACGTTCACCAAAAATATGGAAAGTTTGAAGTGCATCAGCATCACCAAGAAGAGCCTGAGCAGCAATAGGTTTGACTTCTGATACACATATGCCAGATACCTCTTGGTAAAGCCCCATAATGCCTCTAGCAGAAATATAATCATCAATGATGCTATCTAAAAATGGTGTATCGTATACCCACCCATTAGTTGGTACATCTGCTCTGTTGGTAATCAATTGGCCCTGATCTAAGAAGGCGGAGCCAAGACCTGTACCAATACAGACACAAAGACATTTTGAATCTGTAGGAGCATTGTGAAGAACGGTTTCTCCAAGTGCATAAAGACTAGCATCGTTTTCAAAACGGATATCAAAATCAGGAGAAAGCCTATTACGAATTGATAAATCTTGATTAAGACATTCCAAAAGATAGCTTTTTAGGTTAAAATTGTAAATACTATCATATTTATTAATGCCCTGGATAAGACTGATACCCTGCTCATAGTCAAAAGGACCAGGAAAAGCAATACCGATTCCAAAAAGCATATCGCTTGGAGGGATATGGCAAAACTGATTGGTAATAATAGTGTATAAGTGGGATAAGATAATAGAACGACTTTCCATAGAATGAGAAGGATAATGTGTAATAGATGGACTAAGTAGTTTACCAGATTCTAAGAGTGTACTGGCTTTGATTTGAGTGCCACCTACATCTAATGCAATATAAGTTTTCATGGAAGAACCTCGCTTTCTTTATGTTATGATATATTTTATATGTTATAACATAATACCGCAAGTTAAAATGAACATAATGAGGTAAAAAAATGCAATTTAAAAATATAATCGTATTATTTGAGATTATTTTTATGATATTAGGAGTCTTATTCATTGTATGTCCTTTGGAAGGAATAAAAATACTGTTAGTGATTGGAATAATCATTTTATTTGTCTTAAAATCAATGTTTAGAAAAAAAGTTTCAAGAGAATACCAAGGGCTGAGGGAAAAACTTAAACTTTTTGTCAATGATGAGCAAAACACTACAGGGTATAGACCTAAAATGAGGGAGTTTAGAGAGTTATACCGAACCATTGATGAGATGACAGAGCAGATTAGAGAAAATCGCAATAAAAAGATTGAAAACTATCAACTTTTTCAGATGCTATTAGATCAGATTAAGTGTCACTTGTATCAGATAGACTTAGAGACCATGCGTATTACCCACAGAGGAAATATGATTGAGCAACAAGAGTATGAAATACCTTATCAAGGCATTGAAACAATCATTGCAGTAGAGAAGGCTCATCCAGAGGATATTGCCTCTTTTCAATATAAGCATGATGCATTGTTAGAGGGGCATATAGCAAGTTTTGATGTAGATGTCAGAATCCGTATGGCAAATAGAGTGGAGTACAGTTGGGTTAATATAAAAGAAGAAGTGGTAGAAGACGCTAAAGGTAATCGTATTAAAATTGTAGGTTTTGCAATCGATATAACGGGCAGGAAGCAAATAGAGCTAGATTTTAAGACACTTAGTGAAATTGATGGGCTTACAGGATTATTTAACAAAACATATTTTGAAAAATATGTTACAACCAGGCTAGGTAGGGAGAGAGAGAAACCAAGTTATTTAATCATGATAGACTTAGATGACTTTAAGCAAATCAATGATAAGTATGGACATCAAAGTGCAGATCGCTTATTGGTTAAACTTAGTGTTGGTATTGATCAGTTACTTCATCAAGGTAATCACTATAGTATTGCAGCAAGATTTGGAGGGGATGAATTTTTGGTATGGTTTGAGGGAAATGAGGGGATAGAACTTATTTTGGAAGACTTGCTTGCCTACGTTAATAATGATATTAGACTAGAAGGCGAATGGATTGCAATGAGGATGAGTATAGGGGTTGCAAAGGTTACAGGCTATGAACTATATGAAACAGCGTTTAAGCGAGCAGATCAAGCGATGTATCAAACCAAAAAACTGGGTAAAAACACCTATACCATTCTTAACAAAACATGTAAGGAATAAAATAACCTAAAAAGCTCAAACTATAAGTGATGCATAATGCACACTTTTTAAGGAGGCAAATAAGCCATGAAACTTGAAAACAAAATGAAAATGATGATGAAGGAAATGAAAAAAGTCTTTAAAAAAATGAAATAAATGCTAGGGGGCGGGAAAAGGAACATTCCTAGCCCCTATTTTTATCTTGTAGAAAAGTTCGAGTTTCTACACTTTCACTACTGCGCGGACCACTGCGTGACCTTTGGTCACTTTTGTCCTCTTGTAGGAAAGTGAGACTTCCAAGCATTTCACTACTGCGTGAACCAATACGTGCACGAAGGACACTTTTGTTCTTTTTTGCTTAGGAAAAGCAGGGATAGAGTGTTTTGCTACTGCAGTAGGAAATAAGTCAACTGAAGCGATATTTTTATGTCTATATTTACTGAAATTATATAAGGAATATAGACATATTACATATATTCCTAGACTGTAGCGAAGCTGTTAGGAAGTATGCTATGATAGATGGAAAGTCAAAAGCTAAAGGAGGTTTTCTAATGAAAAAAACGCTTGTAATAGGTGTAGCAGGTGGTACTGGATCAGGGAAAACAACGCTTGCGCATAAGTTAAGAGACGCTTCTCATGAACACGTAGCAATGTTATGTCATGATTATTACTATAAATCAAACGCTCATTTACCATTTGAGGAGAGAACAGGTCTTAACTATGACCATCCCAATGCGTTTGAGACAGAGTTACTCATTGAACATGTTAAGAAACTTAAAAGAGGCGAAGCTATTGCGCATCCAGTCTATTCGTTTGTAGAGCATACACGTGTTGATGAAGTAGTCGATATAGAGCCAGCACGTGTTATTATTGTAGAAGGTATTTTGATATTTGAGAATCAAGAGTTATGTGATTTAATGGATATTAAGGTGTTTGTAGATACTGATGCCGATGTACGTATCTTAAGAAGATTAGTAAGAGATGTTCAAGATAGAGGAAGAGATATGAACTCTGTAGTGAATCAATATATTGGTACGGTTAAGCCAATGCATGAACAGTTTGTAGAGCCTAGTAAAAAAAGAGCAGATGTGATTATTCCAGAGGGAGGCTTTAATTCAGTTGCTTTAGAGATGTTACTACAACGAATAGATACATTTATTAACAACTATTAATCCAAGTATTGTATCACATAGAACATATACCAACAGTAAATCCTAAAGATAAGATAATAAATATTCCAACAAGCAATTGGATTTAAGTTCAAAAAAATGTATAATAGTACATTGACGGTTTAAATTTCTCAAAACTATATAAAATAGGAAAGTACGGGTAATACTTTCCTAAATCTATTAAGTAGACTAGAGGAGACTAGAAGATGAAATCATACAAAATACTAACGATCAATCCAGGTTCTACATCTACTAAAGTGGCATTATATGAAAATAGCAACTTAGTATTTGAAGAAGTACTGAGACACCCATCAGAAGAGTTAGCACAATTTGCGACATGGGCGGATCAATACGGGTATCGTAAAGATGCCATCGTAAGATTTTTAGATGAGAAAAACATCGATATCAAAGAACTAGATGGTATTTCAGCTCGTGGTGGGATCATTGGGCCATTACCAAGTGGGACATATGCTATTGACGAAAATCTCGTAAAAGAACTTTCAAGAGACATTGCTCACCCAGCGAACTTAGCTGGTATTATTGCAAGAGAGCTTTGTGAGACTTACAAGATTCCAGGATTTATTGTGGACCCTGTATCTGTAGATGAGATGAGTGAACTCGCTAAAGTAACAGGTATCCCAGGTATTACAAGAAAAAGTAAGTTCCATGCACTTAACCAAAAAGCAATCGCAAGACGCATTGCCAAAGAGAGAAACAAGAAATATGAAGAAGCTAATTTCATTGTGGTACACATCGGTGGCGGTGTAAGTATCGGTGCACATGAAAAAGGTAAAGTAGTAGATGTGAATAACGTTATTGATGGTGATGGACCAATGTGTCCAAATAGAGCAGGTGCTCTTCCAACAGGTGCGTTAATTGAGCTTTGCTTCTCAGGGAAGTATACTCAAAAAGAGCTCCTTCAACATATCTCATCTACAGCAGGTCTTTGGGCATACCTTGGAACAAGTGATGTAAGAGATGTTCAAGACATGATTGAGCAAGGTAACAAAGAGGCAGAGCTTCTTTATAATGCGATGGCATACCAAATCTGTAAGAGTGTAGGGGCAATGGCTACAGTACTTAAAGGTAGAGTAGACGGTATTATCATCACAGGTGGGGTTGCTTACTCTAAGCAATTCGTAAGACTTCTAAAAGAAAGAATTGATTTCTTAGGTGAGGTTATTGTAGCCCCGGGTGAAGATGAAATGCTAGCTTTAGCAGAAGGTGCTATTCGTGTCTTAAAAGGTGAAGAACAACCAAAACACTTCGGTGCATAAACACAAAATAAAAAGCGCTCGGTCATCCGAGTGCTTTTTATTTTGTCAATAAACAAGAAAATTTATTGCAAAAAATATATTTTTAGAATCGAAGTAAAGACTTGTTTGTCACAATTTTCAGCATAATATATTGACAATATTCAGAATATAAGCGCATTATATAAAAAAGGAGGAATTATTTATGAATAAACTTATGAAAAAAGTAAAAATGATTAATCCAAAGTATATCATAATAATTACCTTAAGTGTTTTTCTTTTACTCGGATTTGTTTTATCCAGTGAGAGGAAGCAAGTAATATCAGAAGATGTTAAAGTGCATACAGCAGACGATAAAGAAATTCCTGTTTATGAACAATCAATAATAAATATTGCAGATGAGAAGGAGCAGGGTCCTGTTAGTGAGGGGGAGCCGGTAATATCAGAAGATGTTCAAATGCATACAGCAGACGGTAAAGAAATTCCTGTTTATGAACAATCAATAATGCATATTGTAGATGAGAAGGAACTAGTTCCAGTTAGTGAGAGGAAACAGGTAATATCGAAAGATATTGAAATGCACACAGCAGATGGTAGGGTAATTCCTGTTTATGAGATGTCAGAAGAAGAGTATGAAAAGACTGATTTTAGAAAGAAGTAGTAGTACAACTTAAAGGGGTTACTAAAAAGAGAATCAAGCAATGTGGTGGACAAGGCAAATAAGTCTTGTTCTTTTTTTGTAGGATAAAATATGTTAAAATTTAGAAAATAATATTTTTATGTTGGGGAGGGTTGTAAATGAAAAAGAAATTGAAGTTAGTGTGTGTTTTGGGATTAAGTGTATTGGTGTTTGTAGGATGTGGGGCACCCAATAAGAGTATGTCAAGTGATAGCACTACGGCCATAAGTAGTGAAGTACAAAACATAGAGGAACTGGCAGTGGCAGAAGATGTGGGTACGGTTCAAGAGCCTATGGCACCAGAACAAGGAATTAATATGAGTTTGAGTAGTAATCTTAACCGTAAAATCATCAAAACAGGTAATTTAGATATTCAAACCAAAACATTTGATGAGACGGTTAATGATATATTTATTAAGGTGGATACATTAGGGGGATTTATAGAAAACTGTGATATAGCAGGCAATAGTTATTATGGTGCAAAAGGATACCGTAATGCATCTATGAAGGTGCGTATCCCACAAAAGCAGTTTGATACCTTTATTAATGGTGCTAGTGAGTTTGGAAATGTGGTAAGACGTGCAATTTCAGCAGAGGATATTACAGATGCTTATGTGGATACAGAGGCTAGAATTGAGACATTGGAGGTAAGACGAGAGAGATTACTAGCATTAATGGAGCAATCAGGAAGCCTAGACCATTTGTTCCAAATAGAGAAGGAACTTGCGAATGTGAATTATGAGATAGAGACGCTAAAGGGTAGTCTTGGCAAGTATGATGCCTTGGTAGACTATGCAACGATAGAAATCTTCATCAATGAGGTGGAGATTTATGAAGAAACGACGCAAACATCAAGTTTTTGGCAAAAAGTAGGTAAGGTCTTTGAGGGATCAGTAGACTCACTTATTGCGATTGTCAAAGGAGTAGTGCTTTGCATCGTGGCAGTGGTGCCCTATCTTGTGGTAATAGGTATTCCAGTAGGCATTATCGTAAGGATCATCATCAGAAAACAAAAAAGAAATAAACAAAATGATAAAGAGTAATAATAAACTTTAGTTTAATATTGAAACTTCCTCCCTTTAGGTGTAAACTTTTAATGAATTTATATTCATAAAAGAAGGGAGGAAGTTTTTTTGAAATTATTAGTACTTATTCTGAATAAGGTAGAGGCGCTAGATGATGTTTTATCAGGACTTGCAGATAATGGAATCAAGGGTGCAACAATTATTGATAGTACAGGTATGGCTAGAGCACTAGCTCATACGGATGGGGAGTATAGCTTTTTGGGCTCATTAAGAGCTATTTTGGACCCAGATAGGGAGCAAAACAAGACAATACTGATGGTATTAGAAGAGAGTCAAATCAGTGTGGTGAAGAGGGTGCTTCATGAGACTATAGGAGGGCTAAGTGGACCAGATACAGGGATTATGTTCGCAGTGCCAATTGACTTCGTACAAGGTTTAAGGAGAGAGTAAAAATGAATAGTTTGTTTTATTTAGCGATGATGCTGTTTGCAGGTTTATTATTTGGCAGACTGGCGAAGTTTTGTAAATTACCCAATGTGACAGGATATCTTATGGCAGGGCTCGTGATGGGGCCTTTTGTTTTGGGTGTCATACCTCATGAGTTTGTGGAACAGACAGGTATGATTTCAGATATGGCACTAGGATTTATTGCGTTTTCTATAGGAAACGAGTTTAAGATTAGTTATTTTAAAAGAGTAGGATTTACACCTATTGTGATTGCATTGCTAGAAGCCTTATTAGCAGTTGTATTTGTGACACTAGCACTTATTGCGACAGGTCATGATGTGGCATTTTCTATTGTACTAGGAGCGATTGCGGCAGCGACAGCACCAGCTGCAACTGTAATGGTTATCAAACAATACAAGGCCAAAGGCCCTGTAACAGAAACACTTATGAGTGTTGTTGCATTGGATGATGCAGTGTGTTTGATAGCTTTTGGATTTGCAGTAGCTATTGCCAAGGCTATTACAGCAGTAGGAGATGTGTCTTTTGGAATGGCTATGTTAAAACCAGTTGTAGAAGTAGGGGGCTCACTTCTTGTGGGAGTGACATTAGGAGTACTCTTTACCTTTCCACTTAAGTGGTTTCATAAGCCAAGTAATAGGCTCAGTATTGTCATTGGATTCGTCTTTTTGGGGGTAGGGCTTGCTAATTATTTGCACCTTTCTTCCTTATTATTGTGTATGGCAATGGGTGGCATGTTTACCAATGTGTATAGAGCAAGTGAAAGTATCATGAAGCTAGCAGATCAAATCACGCCGCCTTTGTTTATGTTATTTTTTGTGGTTTCGGGTGCGGAGCTTGATTTGGCAGTACTTCCAACAATAGGTGTGGTTGGTATTGTTTATATTTTGGTAAGGGTAGTTGGCAAGATGACAGGGGCTTATGTGGGGGCAAAACTCATGCATGCACCAAAAGAAGTTCAAAAGTATCTAGGACCAACACTTATTCCACAGGCAGGGGTAGCTATTGGATTATCTCTTATGGCAGAGACTGTAGTTCCAGAATATGCGGCATCTATTCGAGCAGTTGTATTGTGTGCAACCTTTGTTTATGAAATCTTTGGACCTGCAATTTCTAAGATGTCCCTAGAAAAGGCAGGAGAGATTCAAAGTGAGGGGAAAGTAGCTAAAGTTGCTATTGATATACAAAGTTAAAATCTTTAATAAAAATATATTGTAATTCATCATTAAACTAACTATAATGAAAATATATCGAACGAAAAATAATAATAAGAATGTAATGTTCAATCCATATAAGCTTAGCAATAGGGGCTAAGTGTTTCTACCGACTACCGTAAACAGTCTGGGCTATGGGTAATCTTAGTATTACTCTCTGCTTATCTGCGGAGAGTTTTTTTGTCTCAAAATTTGAAAAACATAAAAAACATACCATAAGGAGGATTTAAGATGAAAAAGCGTATTTTAAGCGTATTGATGGTGCTTGTACTAGGTTTATCTTTTGTTTTAACAGGCTGTAGTAGTGATAACGGTGGAGCGGCTAATGGCGCGGAAGGTGCATCAGATGTCAAAGTAGGTTTTATTTACAACTGTCCAAAGAATGATGGCGGTTGGGGTGCAAGTCATGATGAGGCAAGATTATATCTTGAAGAGCAACTTGGCGTAAAGACAATGTTCAAGGAGTCTGTACCAGAGACTCAAGAAGTTGAAAAAGTAGCAAGAGATATGATTGATGCAGGATGTAATGTGATTTTCGCAACATCATTTGGATTCATGGACTATATTGAAAACATTTCAAAAGAGTTTCCAGATGTGAAGTTCTTCCACTGTTCTGGATTTAAGACAACAGAGAATATGTCAAACTACTTTGGACGTATTGAAGATGCTCGTTACCTTACAGGAATCGTAGCAGGTCTTACAACAAAAACAAATCAAATTGGTTATGTAGCAGCATTTGAAATCCCAGAAGTAGTACGTGGAATCAATGCCTTTACTTTAGGGGTACAATCAGTGAATCCAGATGCAAAAGTAAAAGTAAGTTGGACACATACATGGAATGACCCAGCCAAAGAAAAAGAAGCAGCAAATGCCTTAATTGATGGTGGTGCGGATGTGATTGCACAACATCAAAACTCAGCAGGTGCGCAGCAAGCAGCTGAAGAAAAAGGTGTATTTGGTATTGGATACCATGCGGACATGAGCCCAGCAGCGCCAAATGCAAGCTTAACAAGTGCGATTTGGAACTGGGGTCCATACTATGTAGAAGCGGTTCAATCTGTTATAGATGGTACATATGAGTCAGGCGCATATTGGGAAGGGCTTAAAGCTGGAACTGTAGATATTGCACCAATTAGTGACAAGGCACCAGCAGAAGCTAAAGAAGCAGTTGAAGCGGTTAGACAACAAATCTTAGAGGGTACATTTAATGTATTCCAAGGGCCTATCACAAACCAAGCAGGTGAGGTTGTGGTACCAGAAGGAAGTGTATTAAGTGATGAAGACCAATTAGGTTGTGATTGGTTCGTTCAAGGTGTAGACGGAGAAATTAAAAAATAACAAGGGTGATTAAGCTATGAACAAGTCAGTAGTAGAATTAAAGAAGGTAACCAAAGTATTCGGAAGTGTAGTTGCCAATGAGGATGTCAATTTAACGTTAAAATCAGGCGAAATACACGCACTGCTTGGAGAAAATGGCGCAGGAAAAAGTACCCTTATGAACATGCTATCAGGAATTTATGCTCCTGATAGCGGTTCTATTTGTATACGTGGGGAAAAAGTACAGTTTAGTTCTCCTAAAAGTGCTATTGCTCACGGTGTGGGAATGGTTCATCAACATTTTAAGCTAGTAGAGAGTTTTACAGCCAAAGAAAATATTGTAGCAGGAACAACAGGAGAGTTTTTCTCAAAGAGTACAAAAAGCACAGCTAAAATCAAAGCACTCTGTGATAAATATGGATTCCAAATGGAACTAGACAAACGCGTGAGTGATATGTCGGTTAGTGAAAAACAAATGTTAGAAATTATAAAAGTCATTTACAGAGGCTGTGATATTCTGATTTTAGATGAACCAACAGCAGTACTGACACCACAAGAGGTGCAGATGCTCTTTGCAGTTGTCAGACGTATGAAGGCCGAAGGTTGTGCAGTTGTCATCATCACGCACAAACTAGGAGAGGTTATGGCGTTATGTGATACGGTAACGGTACTTCGTAAAGGTAAAGTCGCTCAGACAGTAGCTATAGCAGATACAAACCCTAATCATCTGACAGAGCTTATGGTAGGACATAGCCAAAAACTTGAGATTACAAGAGAAGTGGTCAAGAGCACTAAAGTAGCTTATAAGGTCAAAGACTTAGTGGTCAAAAACAAAGATGGGGTTAAAGTCTTAAATGAGGTATCTTTTGAACTTAAAGCTGGAGAAATATTAGGTATTGCAGGGGTTGCAGGTAGTGGACAAAAAGAACTCTGCGAGGTTATGGCAGGACTTCAAGCAGTACATGAAGGTGAACTAGAATTTGAAGGTGAGAGTTTGGTAGGTAAATCACCAAGAGAGATTCATCACAAAGGGGTATCCCTGAGCTTTATTCCAGAGGACCGCTTAGGTATGGGATTAGTAGGGTCTATGGGGATGACAGATAATCTACTCCTCAAAGATTACTACACACAAAAAGGCTTTAAGCTTAAACGTGAACATCTGATGAAACAAGCAGAAGATTTGATTGCAAAGCTGAGTATTCGTACACCAAATATTAATCATCCTGTTAAGATGCTTTCGGGGGGGAATATCCAAAAAGTATTATTAGGAAGAGAAATCGAGTGTAACCCACATGTACTCATTACAGCTTATGCCGTAAGAGGATTAGACATTGGGGCGACGCACCAAATCTATGATTTGATTAATGAGCAAAAAAGAAAAGGTGTCGGTGTACTCTTTGTAGGGGAGGATTTAGATGTCCTTATGCAGTTTTGTGACCGTATTATGGTGATGTGCCATGGTGAGGTAACGGGTATTGTAAATGCCAGTGAAGTCACCAAAGAACAATTAGGATTGATGATGGCAGGAGAGAAATTAGCTACTGCTAGGGAGGTTGAACATGCAAGTTAGAGTCACCAAGGCAAAACAAAGAACAAGTAAACAACGTATGCTCATTACACTAGGAGCAGTATTAAGTGCCCTTGTAGTAACTGGGATTTTTATATTAGTAATGGGACATAACCCGTTTGAAGTGTATTTTTCTATGGTAGAAGGAAGCCTTGGGTCAGCTTACAGATTCCAAGAGACAGTGATTAAGGCTGTACCACTACTGATTACTGCAACAGGTATTGCAGTAGCTTTTAGAATGAAGTTTTGGAATATCGGAGCAGAGGGGCAGATCCTCATGGGCGCTTTTGGGGCAACTTTTGCAGCGCTTTATTTTAAGGACCTCCCAGCTATCGTTTTGCTTCCAACAATGATGTTACTTGGGGCTATTTGTGGGGGGATTTGGGCACTTATTCCAGCACTACTTAAGGCAAAATGGAATACAAACGAAACAATTGTGACGTTAATGATGAACTATATCGCACTCAAATGGATTATTTATCTGCAATATGGGCCATGGAAAGACCCAAACTCATTAGGATTCCCTAAGATTGCCAACTTTACAGAGAATGCAATCTTACCAAAAGTGTTTGGGGTACATATGGGCTGGATTATTGCTATCGTATTAGTGGTTGTGATTTACTATTTTATTAGCCATACAAAAACAGGCTATGAAATACAGGTTATGGGTGAGAGTGAACAAACAGCACGTTATGCAGGCATGAATATCAAAAAGATTATTATGATTTCGATGTTAATAAGTGGAGGGATTTGTGGATTAACAGGCATGATTCAAGCCTCTGCTGTGAATAATACTTTGACTATGGAGCTTACGGCAGGTGTTGGGTATACAGCAATTATTATTGCATGGCTCTCTAACCTCAAGACACCTTGGATGGTGGTTGTATCCTTCTTGTTTGCACTTTTGACACAAGGCGGGTCATACATCCAGACTGTTTATGGTATTCCACAATCAGCAGCATCTATTATCCAAGGACTTATCTTATTCTTTGTACTCGGAAGTCAATTCTTCGTGCAATATGACATCAAATGGGCAGACGCCAAAAAGTTAAAGGAGGCGAGATAATATGGGTACAGCTGAATTATTAAACTTACTTGAATTATTCTTAGCAGCAGCAGTTGTAGCGGGAACACCTCTTTTATTAGCTACACTAGGTGGTATTCTCAATGAAAAAGTTGGGAATCTCAATCTTGGGGTAGAAGGGATGATGCTTTTAGGTGCAGTATCAGGATTTTTGGGTGCATATGGCACAGGTAATGCACCTCTTGCACTATTGTGTGCGCTAGGAGCAGGTGCATTAGGCGCATTAGTGTATGCGGTCTTAACCGTATCACTACGTGCAAATCATACTGTTACAGGGTTAACCCTTACGATATTTGGAACAGGGCTTTCAAGCTTTATGGGTCAAAATGTGGTGGGCCAGACAATACCACAGTCAGTTAAGAGCGTCTTAGCACCAATAGCTGTGCCAGGATTATCACAAATTCCTATTGTTGGGAATGCATTGTTTAATCAAAGTATACTTGTCTATATGGGGTATATACTTGCAATCTTATTGTATGTTTATTATAAATACACCAAAGTAGGGCTTAATGCACGTATGATCGGAGAGAGCCCACAAGCAGCAGATGCGGCTGGAATTAATGTCACCTTATATAAGTATCTTAATATTATGGTAGGCGGCGCACTATGCGGATTAGGTGGGGCATTCTTATCACTGGTCTATGTACCAGCATGGCAAGAAAACATTACATCCGGTAGAGGATGGATTGCAGTGGCATTGGTTATCTTTACAGGGTGGCATCCACTTAAAGCAATTTTTGGAGCAATCTTATTTGGAGGACTAGATATATTAGGGCTTAGATTACAAGCAGCTGGTATTCAAATCAACCAATATTTTGTAGATATGCTACCATACCTTGTAACCATATTATTCTTAGTGATTGACTCTATGAAGAAAAACGCCAATAGCGCAGCACCAAAGGCACTGGGTCAGGCTTATTTTAGAGAAGAAAGATAATAGTAGTATCAAAACAGGCTATGTCCATGAGACATAGCCTGTTTTTGTATAGATTGGTATAAAAAGTGGGTTAATAGGAGAAAAAACGTAGTATAAGCAATAGCATCAAATAAGTCGAACAAGGAGATTAGAGGATGAGAATAGGTGTCATTTCCGATACACATGGTGTATTAAGAGATGAGGTCATACAAATTTTGCAGACCTGTGAGGTGATTTTTCATGGAGGTGATATAGGTGATATGGCTATTTTGGAGAAACTAAGAGAGATAGCACCTGTCTATGTGGTAAGGGGAAATAATGATAAGGAATGTTGGTGTGAGGAAATAGAGGAGAAGGTTAGAGTTGAACTAGAGGGTGTTAGAGTGCTGATGATTCATGACCGTAAGATGATAAGAAAAAGAGATGATCTAGATGAAGTAGACATGGTGATTTGTGGCCATTCACATAAGTATAGCGATACGTTAGAAGATGGTATAAGGTATCTGAATCCGGGAAGTTGTGGGCGGAGAAGGTTTAGCTTGCCACTCACGATGATGGTTGTAGAAATCAAACATAAAGAAATGATAAGAATAGAGGAGATAAATCTGATAATGAGTTGATTTTCATCTGTACTATGATAGTATTATGGGGTAA